>CANQUE010000087.1 GCA_947626905.1 uncultured Oscillospiraceae bacterium | reverse complement strand
CATAAAACAGCCAGCAGTTCCCTGCTGGCTGAGAAAACTTATTCTTTTTCACTGTCTGCTTGACGGGGCGCGGTTCACATCACCCTCCAGCGGTTTTCCTGTTTTTAGTACGGCCCCCATAAAGGGACCCAGCCTCAGAGCTCCCGCGAAGGCCCAGCGAAGCGGGTTTCGCGGGAAAAAGGAAGAAGAGCTTTGACCGATGGAGGAGCCCCGCTTGCGGGGATTCGACATCTTCAAAGCTCTTCTGACGTGGTGCCGGTGGCGGGGGTCGAACCCGCACGTCCGAAAGGGACAGCGGATTTTAAGTCCGCAGTGTCTGCCATTCCACCACACCGGCGCGCATGAGCATAGCTTACACCATCGCTCCGGATAAGTCAAACCCTTTGCCCCCGGGAAAGCGGCAGAAGTATGCCCTCCGCCCCTTGCGGCGGAGGGATTTTTGCGTTACAATAGGGCCGCTATGAGGACTTACGACGCGGGACAATTCGATATCGTGGTCATCGGCGCGGGCCACGCCGGCATCGAGGCGGCTCTGGCGGCGGCCAGGCTTGGGCTTGAAACGGTATGCTTCACCATCAGCCTGGACGCGGTGGGCAATATGCCCTGCAACCCGGCCATCGGCGGCACCGGCAAGGGCCACCTGGTCCGGGAGCTGGACGCCCTGGGCGGCCAGATGGGCCTGGCGGCAGACGAGGCCTGCATCCAGTACCGGATGCTGAACGTGGGCAAGGGCCCCGCCGTCCACTCCCTCCGGGCCCAGGCGGACCGGCGGCGGTACCAGGCGGTGATGAAGCGCACGCTGGAGCGGCAGGAGCATTTGCATCTGCGCCAGGGCGAGGTCATCTCCATCGGCACCCGGGACGGCCGGGTGGCCTCCGTGACCACCGACAAGGGCGCCGTGCTGGTCTGCAAGGCAGTGATCGTGGCCTCCGGCACCTACCTGGGCGGGCGGACCATCACCGGCGAGGCGGTGCGCCCCTCCGGCCCGGACGGTCTGGCGGCGTCCCTGCCGCTGACGGACTGCCTGCGGGGCATGGGCCTCTCCCTGCGCCGGTTCAAGACCGGCACGCCCCCCCGGATCAACGGCCGGACCGTGGATTTCACCAAAATGCAGCTTCAGCCGGGCGACGCCGCGCCCCAGCCCTTCTCCTTCGCCTCAGAACAGGTCCCGGAGAACCGGGCGGTATGCTGGCTGACCTACACCACCCCGGAGACCCACCGGATCATCCAGGAGAATCTGGACCGCAGCCCCCTCTACGACGGGGTGATCCAGGGGGTGGGCCCCCGGTACTGCCCCAGCATCGAGACCAAGATCGTCACCTTCCCGGATAAGCCCCGGCACCAGCTGTTCATCGAGCCCATGGGCCTGGATACCGAGGAGCTGTATATCCAGGGGCTGTCCAGCTCCCTGCCCGAGGACGTACAGCTGGCCATGGTCCACACCATCCCCGGCCTGGAGCGGGCGGAGATCACCCGCCCCGCCTATGCCATCGAGTACGACTGTCTGGACCCCACGGAGCTGTACGCCACCCTGGAGTGCAAAAAGGTCCCGGGCCTCTACGGCGCGGGCCAGTTCAACGGCTCCTCCGGCTATGAGGAGGCCGCCGTCCAGGGCTGGGTGGCAGGCGTGAACGCCGCCCGGAAAATACAGGGCCGGGACCCGGTCGTCATCCGCCGGGACCAGGGCTATATCGGCGCGCTCATCGACGATCTGGTCACCAAGGGCACCAACGAGCCCTACCGGATGATGACCAGCCGCAGCGAGTACCGGCTGCTCCACCGGCAGGATAACGCCGATATCCGACTTGCATATATTGGATATGACCTGGGCCTCGTCAGCCGGGAGCGGTACCAGCGCATATTGGATAAATATGCACAGATAGACGCGGAGATCGCCCGGTTGAAAAAGGGAAAGCTGTATCAGCTTCTAAAAAGGCCGGAGAATACCTATGATTCTTTGGCGGAACAAGACCCGGACCGCCCGCCTCTGCCCAGGGCCGTGACAGAGGAAGTGGAAATATCCATAAAATATGAGGGTTATATCCAGCGCCAGCTCCGGGAAGTAGAGGCCTTCGCAAAAATGGAACAGCGCCGTATACCGGCGGATATCGACTATGACGCCGTGCCCGGCGTGCGCACCGAGGCCCGCCAGAAGCTCTCCGCCATCCGCCCGGCCAATTTCGGCCAGGCCAGCCGCATCTCCGGGGTCTCCCCCGCCGATCTGACCGCCCTGATGATCTGGGTGGAGCGGGACCGGCCGGAGCCGCCGGCCAAGGAGAAATGACGGCCCGGCGGCGGGCCGATCCAGGACCAGGTGGAAAGTGGGGCTATCCCTCAGCAAAGCCGTCGATATAGCGCCTCACGTGGGGGTCATCGCTCTATTTGGGCGAAAATATTCGAAAAAAGTGGGGCTGCGTTCCCGCTCAGTCAAAGCAGAATATATAATGTCCGCACCCTTCCCGGGGAAGGGTGCGGACAGCTTTATTTCCCGGCGCCGGTCACCGGATCTTCTTCACCTTATACCCCGCGCTCTCCACGGCGGCACGAAGGGCCTCGTCGGACGCCTCGCCGGTGACCAGGGCGGTGCCCGCCTTCCAGTCCACCTTGGCCGTGATCCCGGGCAGCTTTTGCAGGGCCTCGGTCACATGGCGCTGGCAGTTGTCGCACATCATGCCCTTGATATAGACGGTCCTGCCCCCGCTTTGGGCCGGGGCGGCCTTCTTGCCGGTGGGATGGAAGAAGTTCAGCCGCAGGGCGTTGGTGACCACGCAGAAGCTGGAAAGGCTCATGGCCGCCGCGCCGATCATGGG
>CANQUE010000086.1 GCA_947626905.1 uncultured Oscillospiraceae bacterium | reverse complement strand
ATTCTTCCAGAAACGCCTCAAACCTCTCCCGTGCGGCATCGTCCGGGATGTAGTTCTCTCCCACCATGTGCACGCACATGGGTCCGCCGCAGTGGGGACAGCGGGGTACCAGCTCTGTGGGGACCCTGCCGCCCCGCTCTGCTGCCGCCAGCGTTTCCGCCAGCTCCAGGGTGGGATAGAGCGTGTTGTGACAGGCGGCGGCGCATTGCATGGTCAGCCAGTTCCCTTCGATCTCATAGAGCCTCTCCGGGGCAAAGCCGCTCATCTCGAAATGGCCCTCCCCGTTGGAGGTCACGATGAAATAATCCTTTCCGCCCACGATGGCCTTCAGGTCCTCCATGACCTGCGTGGGCTCATACTGCCCGCAGTAGTGATGGATGAGGCGGCTCCAGAAGGCCCACTTCTCCTCCTCGGAGGGCCAGCGGGCCCCGGCCCCCTGCAGGATGCACCGCAGACCGTACTTTTGTTTGAAATCTCCGAACAGGTATTCAAACGCCCCGTTGTCCGCAAACAGGTGCAATCCTTCCGTAATAGACAGGCCGTTGCTGGCCCCGATCAGGATGGCGTCCGCTTCATTTATCTTCTCCGCCACAGGCGCCAGGTCCATAATGCTCACTCCTTCCCCTTTGCCGCCACCGCGTCCCGCAGCATGTCGGCGATGTCTGCCACGATCACCATGCCCTTATCCTCGATCTGCGCCGGCAGATAGTTATACTTGTCGTTGACGGCGATATACCGGGCCTTGGGGAACGCCAGCGTCAGGTTCCAGAAGGGCTCCTGGATGAACATGGGCGTGAGGCGGCCCACACCAAGCTCCAGGAACAGGATGCGCTGGTCCTTGTGGGCCAGGATATACCGGGAGACCTTTTCATATTGCTCGTCATACTTCTTCCCCTGCAGGAAATTGCCGTAGCCCCGCACCCAGGGGAACGCCTCGCCGCCGCAGTGGGGGCAGCGGGGCACCATGTCCCGGGGCACGGCGGTGCTCTCTCCCATGGCGGCGATCATCTGCCGCACCGGCTCCACCGCGTCCCATGTGTCGTCCGTGCAGCAGGCCGCGCACTGAAAGAAGCGGTGGTCGCCCTGGATCTCCGCCACCTTGTCCTCCGGATAGAGCTTGACGAACTGGGTGTCCTGGTTGGTGGTGAGGACGAAGAAGTCCTTCCCCTGCAGGAGCGTATCCAGGTCCATATAAGGCCTGCGGACGGGCGCGGTCTGGGTGGTGTGCAGGAACGTAGCAAGATACCCCCAGAATTCCTCCCTGCTGGCCCAGGGATGCATCATGCCGGCGAAGGCGCCCTTGAAATGATACTTCTGGGCATACTTCCCAAAATACTTCCGATAGGACTCGTTGTCCTCGTAATAGAAATCTCCGCCCCCGGCGGCGGACAGGCCGGAGCCCCCGCCCACCAGCACGCAGTCCGCCGCGTCGATCTCCTCCACCAGCCGCCCGATCTGCTCCTCATAGGGCAGCGGCGGCCGGGTGGAAAGCCGGTAGGGGGTGCGCCCGGCGACATAGGTGTCGTAATACATGGAATACTTCATCTGGGCCTGCATGACCATATTATCATAGTAGCTCACAGCATTCACGCCTTTCGTCTGCTGTTATTTTTTATTTTACAGCAAAAGCATAGCACGGTATTGTGTTTCTGTCAATATGCTGTTATAATAAAATAACATCCAGAGAGAAAGGGTGACGGCTTTGAAATACTCCACCAAGCTCAGCGACGCGGTGCATGTGCTGGCCTTTCTCGCCCTCCATCCGGGCACGGCCCTCACCAGCGAGCGGATCGCCGAGAGCGTGCAGACCAACCCCGCCTATATCCGGCAGCTGATGAGTGCCCTGCGAAGGGCTGGGCTGCTGGCCAGCGTGAAGGGCCATCCCCGGGCCGCCCTGGCCAGGGAGCCCGGCGGCATCTCCCTGCTGGACGTTTACCGGGCCATCGAGGGGGACAAGCCCATCCTGCATCAGGATACCCACACAAATCCCGACTGCGGCGTGGGCGTGAACATCCAGCTGGCCCTGCGGGACTATTACGACGAGGTGCAGCGGGCCGCGGAGGACCGCATGAGCGCCATCACCTTGCAGGACATCATCGACACCTACCGCCAAAAGGCGGGCATCCGGCTTTACGGCGGCGTGCAGGGCGCCGCGGACGAGGCCGTGGCCGCGCTGCTGGCCGGCACGCTGGGCTATGATGCAAACGTACACTGCGGCCACCATGACCACGAGCACGGCACAGGCGCCCACAGCTGCGGCGGACACACCTGCGGCGAACATTCCTGCCATGGATGATATGTACGTCTGCATCAAAGACCAGATACAGAATATGAACCTGGTGATCGGCTGCACCGTGGGCTGCCCCTACTGCTACGCCAGGAACAACGTCAAGCGTTATCACATGATCGACGACTTTTCCAGGCCCGAGTTCTTTCCCAATAAGCTGCGGCTGATGGAGAAGCGGCGGCCGCAGAATTTTCTGCTGACCGGCATGAGCGACCTGGCGGGATGGGAACCGGCCTGGCGGGAGCAGGTATTCGCCAGGATGGCGGAGAATCCCCAGCACCAGTTTCTGTTCCTCTCCAAGCGGCCGGATCTGCTGGACATCGACACGGACCTGGAAAACGCCTGGTTCGGCGTGACGGTCACGCGGAGATCGGAGCTGTGGCGGATCGACGCGCTCCGGCAAAACGTGCGGGCCCGGCACTATCATGTGACCTTCGAGCCGCTGTTCGACGATCCGGGCCAGGTCGATCTTCACGGAATAGACTGGGTGGTCATCGGCACCATGACCGGTCCCCAGAGCCGGAAAGTCCGTACCGCGCCGGAATGGGTGTATTCCCTGACAGAGCAGGCCCACGGGCTCCACATCCCGGTTTTTTGGAAGGAGGACCTGGCGCCCATCATGGGCGGGGACACGCCCGTGCAGGAGCTGCCGGACGCATATAACAAGGTTTTGGAGGAGCAGAAAAGATGGCGCAAATGACGGAGAACGGCGTCCTCATCGCCGATGTGGAGACCAAAAACATCATGACGAAGTCCAGCCTCCCGGTGGGCGGGTACTCCGTCAACCCCTATGTGGGCTGCACTCATGCCTGCAAGTACTGCTACGCCAGCTTTATGAAGCGCTTCACCGGCCACACGGAGGAGTGGGGGACATTCCTGGACGTGAAGCACTGGCCGGAGATAAAAGACCCGAAAAAGTACGCCGGACAGCGGGTGGTCATCGGCTCCGTCACCGACGGCTATAACCCCCAGGAGGAGATATTCGGGGCCACCCGCCGACTGCTGGAGCAGCTCCGCGGCAGCGGCGCGGACATCCTCATCTGCACCAAGTCCGACCTGGTCCTCCGGGACCTGGACCTCTTGAAAGAGCTGGGCCAGGTGACGGTGTCCTGGTCCGTCAACACGCTGGACGAGAGCTTCAAGGACGACATGGACAGCGCCGTCAG
>CANQUE010000085.1 GCA_947626905.1 uncultured Oscillospiraceae bacterium | reverse complement strand
TTTACACCCCACACACATACTCTTTCCTCCATTATACCAAAAACTCCCCTGTTTGGGGAGTTCTTTGACAGACTGAGGAACGGTGACCGTATCACGGTCACCGTTCCTTTTTGAAGTATGCTGCTGAGGTGGATACAGCGGAGCTCCAAAGGATCGTGAGTTTACATAACTTTTTCGATATCGGCTGTCAATACGTGACCACCTCGTCGATCCTCGCCTCCGGCATGAGGCGCTTATAGGGGTACCCCGCCGGGACGATGAGCGTGCCGATGATCGTTTCCTTGAACTGCCGGCCGCCGCAGGCCAGCTTGCCTGCCGCCTCCTGCTTCCACCGCTCATCCGCTGCCTTTTCCCAATACCATCCGTCCTCCGGCTCCGGCAGCCCCGCTCCCAGACGCAGCTGTTGGATATAGCAGTTCATGATGGCGCCGCTGCCGATATGCCGCACCGTTTCCGGCAACTCCATGTCCATGATCAGGCTGCCGGAGAGGACATTGCTCCGCAGGCTCTCCAGCGTGGAGGGAAAGCGTAGCTTCCCCGTGACGATCGTATCCCGGAGGGTCGCCTCCGGGGGCACAGCATACGGGTCCACGTTTCCGATGCTGCGGATGCCCTCCGGGATGATCAGATCCCGCACCCGGTATGCCTTATAATAGATCAAGCCGCGGCGCTCCATGTCAAGGCTATGGGGGCCGAAGGGTCCGCGGTACAGGCAGTTGTCCTCCCGCGGATCTATGGTGAGCAGCCGCCCGCTTTCGTCGCAGTAATAGGTGCCCGTGTCATTTTCAAACTTTAACTCCCAGCTCATATTATCTCCTCCCCGGCCCGGCCATATCATGGTACGAAAAAAGGAACGGTTTTTGTATCAAAATAACCGTTCCTTTTTGGCAAAGAACTGGTAATAACGATACCAAGGTCGATTCAGGTCGTCGCCTGGCCCGCGTAGAAAATCGTCATCACGCTTTTCCACTCAAGACTTCTATCAGGTCCGTCGGGAAGAAACATGTCGTCCCAGTTTGTGATCCTGTCGGTCGAAAAGATCTTTCGGTACGGTTTGATATGATGATTCTCCGGCCATTGGGGAACGGTCTCCTCTCCTGTCAGCAGGTTGACAAATCCCCATTTATCCCCCCTTCTGGCATTCCCGTAACCGTCGATCTCATCCCATTTACAGGGCGTGATGATCCTGCCGGCCGTATCAACGACACCGTATTTCCTTTCGCTGCATACGCGGACAAAATAGAAAACGTTATTCAATCGCGCGATACAACTGTTGTAGCGATAATCAGTATGAAAGATCTCAACATCTACCGGATCGGCGAAGGAATAGCCTGTTCCCATATCCTCACAGCGATCCCATTGGGGAAGAAAGACGATCAGCTCCTTTCTCCCTATTTCGCTCCCGTCGTTTTTGAGGAGCCCCCATTTTCCGTCCTTTCTGATAAAACCCGTGCTGGGATACCATGTCGTGTCCGGATCGTCCCCATCCTTGTGATATTGATCCTCAAACCAATTCCAGTCGACCTGATCTTCCCCGTCTCCGTCCCAACGGCAGTCTGCCCACTCGCGCAGGATATCCCTTGTCTCCATCAAGGCAAAACCGAGCAGATTCTCGCCAAGCCACTCATTGGGGTTTTTGATCCTCGGGTCATCCGTTCCCATCTTCACGCCCCAGACGTCATCAAACGGGCTGCCCTCCACCAGCACGCTGTCGCCGGAATCGAGCAAATACGCAAGCAGTTCAGGGTTCATCGAGAATTTAGCAAGGTTCCCCATCAAGACGATCCGATACTTTTCCCGATCCCATCGTTCCGGATCAAAATTCCGCACTTCGCGGCCAAGCGCTTTATACGCTCTCGGATCGTCCGCGTCCATGATCTTATTCCAGGTGGTCCAGTCTTTGAAAAGGGACGCCTTTTGCGCCATCATATACTGCTCTGCTGTGTGATAGCTTTCTCCAAACAGGTCAAATTGGCAGTCATACCACTGGCTGAAGCAGGCCTTCGTCATTTTCTTTGGGTTGGGCGTATGCCCCCAGAAGGGGATGATATTCATTTCTTCGCCCGCGTTGTATCGTTCAATGATTGATTTCCTCGTGTACTTCATGACATTTTTCCTTCTGCTCTGATGTCCATCAGGATCGTTCCAAGACGATTGGTGCCTTCCCATGTGATCAGATTCACGCCCCAGAACGTATCCTTTTTTCCTCCGTTTATCAGTTTTCGGCTGCCTGTGCCGATCAGCTTGTCCATCAATTCAGGATGCTGACAAAACTTCAAACTGGCGATCTCTTTCATGATGTACGTCTTGCGTTCCTCCCAGTCAGCAGCTCCTTGGCTCCCGTTATATCTTTGCTTTGCCTTCTGGGGGCTCATTCCGGCGATCGCTCTCTTTTGTGCCGGATCATCAAACTTTGAGCTCAGGAACGCGGAGTCCGCGCAGGGGTACGCGATCCCCTCATAGGTGATCTCAGTAGGATAGCCGTTGGACAAGAAAGCGTAGTCATCCTTAAATTGCAGGATCTCCTCGGGGAAGTCCTCCTGCTTCAGCTCACGCAGCAGTGGAAGCACATCCGGATGAAGCATGTCTGCCACGGCGTCAATATCAAACAGGTGTTCACGGATCCTCGTGGAACTGACGCCCTCGATCCCGCCGATCGGTTCAATTGGAACAAAAGCGTCTATGTATCCCGCCAGATGCTCCCGGGCGGCAATTTCCTCCATCAGGCGGCCGCTGTCCCGCGCATACAGGATACACCGGCAGCGATCAAAAAAATCACTTTTTCTGGCAAAGGCATCCAGGAGATCCAGCTTATCGGCTCCGGCCACATAATAAAGGCAGGCATTGGGATATCTGTCCTGCAGCAGTCTCATCATTCCCACATCATCGGAAAACGGGTCGCCCATCGTATCGGTGAAGATCCGGATCCTGCTGTCGGAAGCGGTCATAGCTCTCAGCATACGAATGCGCAGCTCGTCCGAAAGGCAGAGATTGCTGTTTCCGGCCTTCATCATTTTCCTTTTCAGGTACGGAAAACTGACCGGGGCCATAAATCCGATCTGCGCATTCACAGATCCCAGGGCCGTCTGCATCATTCTCAAATGTGCGATAGTAGGCGGGTTGAAAGAACCGCCCATTACCACGATATTCAACTGAGACCTCCTCCTTTCCGACATAATCCTTGCCGTTCAGCATTTTAATTTTATCAGTATTTCGATTGGAAGGCAAGATATTTGTCCCCACTGAATGATCGACCCAGCCTATCACTGTCAGAACGATAGGTCCAAGATCATCGCATGAGCGGACCTTCCAAATGACCTGGCTCTGCTTTGAAAAGTCAAAGGTAAATGAGCTGCTTCATGGATGGCCGCGCTCTGAAAAAGCAAAAAAACCAAAAAGCCGGAAATACCAGGCTTTTCTGCCCCATACGCCAAGAAACGGTGATTGTATCACAATCACCGTTCCTTCCAGTCTGTCAAAGAACTCCCCAAACAGGGGAGTTTTTGGTATAATGGAGGAAAGAGTATGTGTGTGGGGTGTAAAG
>CANQUE010000084.1 GCA_947626905.1 uncultured Oscillospiraceae bacterium | reverse complement strand
CACTCCCAGCGCCTCCGCCACACGCATATACTTCTCCAACGGGGTGCTCAAGGGCGGCTCACCGCCGCACAGCTTCTGCAGCACGGCGACAGAGACGCCGGCGCGCTCCGCCAGCCGCCGAATGCTCATACGAGCCTTGCTGCGGTGATACTCCGTACCTGAAATCATTTTACGCTACCTCCTTTCGCTGCGCGATGAGACTGCTGGGGACAAAACGGAACAGACCGTCCAGCTCCTCGGCAGAGTAGATGACCCGGCCGGCTCTTCTCTTATCATAGATGTGGTAGACCCGGTGGAGCTCATAGCGCCAGCCGCTGCGCAGACAACGCTCCATGAAGGCGTGCTCTCCCACGCTCATGTAGAAGGGCTCGTCCAGGCCGCCGTTGGTGGTCTTGACCTCGATGCAGAGGGGGCTGCCGTCCCGGGTGAAGGACTGGATGTCATACCCGGCGGAGAGGTCGTCCGCGAAGGCCTCGTTGACGCCGTTGGCGTAGGGAGTGCCGGCCAGCTTCTCCCGCTCCAGGCGGGCCACATAGGCCTCGCCGTCCCGGCCGAGGCGGTCGCAGAGCTCCTGGCGCTGCTTCAAGCGCTGGCGCACGGCGGGGTCGCGGTGGGGGAGAGGCGGGAGCAGGGGCAGGACGTTGGCGTATCGGTCATACGCCAGGTCGTCCAGGGACACGCCCAGGTAGGCGGCCAGGCGCAGGGCGCTGCCCAGAGAGAGGCCGTGCCGGCTGTGCTCAAAGTCACATATCTGGGTGGGCTGCAGGCTGCAGGCCGCAGCCAGCTTCTGCATGCTGAGGCCCTTGTGGATGCGCAGGTACCGGGCCAGACTCGCAGGGTTGGGGTAGTTCTTATTCTTTCTGCTCATATCGATTCCTTCTTTCTGTATATCATTCGTATTGGTTTGACTTGTCTTCTGAGGACTCCAGGAGCAGCCGCAGCTCATCGGAAAAGAGATAGGTGATCTCCAGCTGCTTGTCCTCAAAAACACGGATGGATTTCACGGTCTGGACGAGAGTCGCCCTGTCCAGCTCCGTCAGCTTTCCCATGCGCACCAGCTCGTCCACCCAGGACTGCCGGAGGATGGAATCGGCGCTCTCCGCGCCGGCCTTTTCCAGCTGCCTTTCGATGTCGGCTTCCTGCCGGTCGTAATCTGCCTTGTAGCGGATGAATTCCTCCCGGCTGAGCAGCTTGTCCCGGTAGTCCTCATAGGCGCTCTTTTTCAGGTGCTGTATCCTGGCCAACGCCGCCTGGAGCCGCTGCTTTTCGCCTTCCTGCCGGGCGGCAGCAGGGGAGGCCTTGTGGCTTTCAGCCAAGGTGCGCAGGTCGGTGACAGCTGCAATGACACGGTTCAGGTCTTCCAGGATAATGGCCGTGAGCACGTCTTCCCGGACATAGTGCGGGGAGCAGACGCTGGAGCCATAGCGGTGGTAGGAGCCGCAGGAGTAGGTCACGCGGCCGTTCCAGGTGGTCTTGCACAGCGCCCGCCCGCAGTCGCCGCAGGTCAAGAGTCCGGCAAAACGGCTCACGTTGCCCTCGAAGTCGATGGGGCGGGCGTTTTTGCTCATCTGCGCCTGGACGGTGTCCCAGAGCTGCCGGGAGATGATTGGCTCGTGGGTGTCGGGAACGACGATCCACTCGCTCTTGTCGGCGGAACGGGCTTTGCCGTGCATGTCGGGACGGACGGAGCGGGCCGATACCATGCTGCCCAGATACATCTCGTTTTGCAGCATACGGTGGATGGTGGCGTAGGTCCAATAGCGGGTGGATCCCAGCCGCTGGCCGTTGGTGTACCGCTCGCCCATCTGCCGCTTGTACTCGCTGGGGCAGGGGACGCCCTCGGCGTTGAGCTGCTTTGCGATGCGGACTTGTCCGATGCCCTTGGCAGCCATCTCAAAGATGCGCAGCACAGTCCCGGCAGCCACCGGGTCGATGACGAGGTGGTTGTGGTCATCCGGGTCCTTCAGATAGCCGTAAGAGGCGAAGGCGCCCACGAACTCGCCGCGCCGCTGCTTGGCCTTGAAAGCGCTGCGCACCTTGGCGGAGATGTCTCTGGCGTATTGGGCATTGAAGATGTTCTTGAGGGGAAGGAGCATATCGTAAGGGCCGTTCAGACTGTCCACGCCGTCGTTCACAGCGATGAAGCGCACGCCCATGGACGGGAACCATCGCTCCAGGTAGTAGCCCATGTCGATGTAGTCCCGGCCGAAGCGGGAGAGGTCTTTCACGATGACGCAGTCCAGCTTTCCCGCTTCGATGTCCCGCACCATGCGCTGAAAGCCGGGGCGGTCAAAGTTGGTGCCGGTGAAGCCGTCGTCGGTGTAGTCGTCCACGACTTCCAGTTCCGGGTGGCGGGAGCAGTAGTCCTCAATAAGGCGGAGCTGATTGACGATGCTGTCGCTCTCCGGCTTGTCGCCGTCCTCCCGGGACAGTCTGCCATAGCGCGCGGCCCTGTATTTCTCTTTGGCAGCAGACATTTCGCGCTCCCTCAGGCGGCGTTATGTACCTTCACCAGGTCTGCCACGACCTGGGATGCCGTGCGCTTTCCCTCGAAAACGCGCACGATGCGGTAGGGGATGGCTGCCGTCTCGGCAGGTTTCTTGTTTTTCTTCATAAATGCAGTAACCTCCATATTCTGAATTCTGATTCATTGGTATGAAGGTACGCCGGCAAACATACCTGCCAGGCGCTATGGCGGCGCCCGGACATGTGGTATGGGGGTCATATCCATGTGCTCTCACGACCTTTCCGACAATGATACAGAAAGAAAACACCGTGCAGGATCGGCTTTCCTGCACGGTGTCATGATCGTAAGAATGACAGAACTGTATTGCCGCCCGTGGAACGATACTCTCTTGCACAATCTCATGAAAAAGAGTATACTATTCCTGCGGTGCGGACGATTCGGTCCGTTGTGCGGGTGCCTATACCACCTGCGCAGGTGCATAGGAGTTGCCGCTCCTGTGCACTGCCGCTGTTTTGTTTTCTATCGTGATTATATCATATATGGGGGCATATGTCAACGCGGAGATTTGCACAAATCTGAACAGTTAGTTTTGTGCAAAATATATGTACCCATATCCGTGAGCCTTATTGCACCATTGGGGGAACTTCGATATAATATAAATAAAGAGGTGGACAAGCATGGCAACATCAGATGCGCAGCTTCAAGCAAGCAAAAAGTATATAAAAGAAAAGTTGGATGAGATAAAGCTTAGAGTCCCCAAGGGGCAGAGGGAAGCTATCCAGAAATATGCGGCAGAACGGGGAGAGTCCGTAAACAGGTTTATCTGCCGCGCTATACAAGAAGCAATGGAGCGAGATGGTACAGGGCGTTAGAAGCAGGCGTATGTCCACAGCATTCTTGTTAAACTGCGTTTTTCTTAGCTCAAGCAATCATTATAATAAATAGAAAAAGAGTGGAGTATTCCGATGGCAAAGAAAAAGACGGAAGAAAAAATGAATTTGGACGCCATCCTGTTCAAATGCCGTGATATTCTGCGTCAGGCGCGCAATTCCGGTTCATTCTTTGAAAAGCGTGACATGATGCTCACGCTCGTTTTTCTGCGTTTCATCGGAGAAAAATTCGAGGACGGCATTGAACGGCTCAGGCAAGA
>CANQUE010000083.1 GCA_947626905.1 uncultured Oscillospiraceae bacterium | reverse complement strand
TGGAATATGGAAATAATGACCGTTGTGATGGCCGTGAACGGCCCTGTGATGCAGATGATCCGCTGGAACATGCTGCCGTACCGCACCGTTTCTGCGTCATTGATGAATGCCCGTACCAAGGGATTGGCGCAGGTGAACAACAGAACTGCTCCGACTGTCGTGACGGCAAGACTCAGGATCAGCGTCACCTTGATGGCGGAGCGCATACGGGCCGTATTTTTTGCGGCGTAATTATATCCGATCAGAGGGATGACGCCCTGGGAAAGACCGTTGGCGATGGCAAAGGCCAGCATATCGATCTTCTTGGCGATGCCGATGCCCGCCACAGCGGCGTTGGAATAGCTGACGAGGAGTTTATTGAGGGTGATGTTGGAGAAGATCGCCATCAGGTTCATGATGGAGCTGGGCAGCCCCACCAGCAGCACCTCTTTGGGGATGCCGCCCGAGAGACGATAGCACCGGGGATCCAGGGTCAGATGGGACTGCCCCCTCTTTCTCAGGATCAGGACAACGAAATACGCCGTTGCTATCAAATTGGAGAGCATGGTCGCCACGGCAGCACCTGTGATCTCAAGATGGAAACCGAAAATA
The DNA here is from genome assembly GCA_947626905.1 of uncultured Oscillospiraceae bacterium. Lineage (GTDB taxonomy): Bacteria > Bacillota > Clostridia > Oscillospirales > Oscillospiraceae > CAJOIG01. Next base: position 3,158 of record CANQUE010000083.1, on the reverse strand, counting down.
AACACGGGGTCAAGAAGTATGTTGAGCACGCCGCCCATCGCTACGCCGAAGCTGGCCTGGCCGGAATAGCCCTCCGCCCGGACGAGATGTGCCAGGGCTGCATTCAGCACCGTGGGCACCGCGCCGATGGTCAGCGTCCAGAAGAGATAGCTGCTGCAATAGTCAAAGGTATATGCGTCTGCACCCACCGCGGGGAGGATCGTCCGGCGAAAGGCGTAGATGATGAGACCATAGCCCAGCGCAGCTGCAGCCGCCGTCCAGATGCAAAAGGCGGAGGTGCTCCGGGCCTTTTCCACGTCCCCCTGCCCCAGGCTGCGGGAGATGAGGCTGGCCCCGCCGATGCCGAACAGGTTGGCCATGCCCGTCGTCAGCAGGAACAGCGGCAGAGACAGGGATGCGGCGGCCACCTGATCGGCATCGTTCAGCTGGCCGATGAAAAAGGTGTCCGCCATGTTGTAAACGACGGTGGCCATCTGACTGATCACCGTAGGGATCACCAGCGCCAGGACCGCCCGGATGACCGGCGTAGTCTCAAACAGCTCTGTCTTGTCTGTTTTCATGCCTGCGCCTCTTTTTCCGCGCTCTCGAGCAGCAAAATGAATCCTTGAACCGCCATCCGATAGCTCTCCTCCACGTCCACCGGGAATTGCCGGAAGCAGCCGGCCTCCTCCTGGGAGATAAAGCCGTGCATGATGCTGCGAAAGACCCTCTGCAGGTGCATCATCTGCTCCCTGGTCAAATGATAGCCGGTCATCGCTGTCATGATGGGCTCCACGATGTCAAAGCCAGCGCGGTGGATCGCGTCATTTTTCACCATGGGCAGAGACAGAATGACTTTTGTATGTATAAAAACACCCCCGGAGGGCTGTGCAGGCCCTCCGGGGGCATTTTATCCGATTTTATCCCATCGCACGGACGATGAGGCCCAGCGCCAGCAAATGCACAGGGTAGAGGATGTAAAAGAGGTATTTGCACCTCTCCGCCAGCTTTCCCCGCTGACCGCTGTAATTGTAGATGGCGTAGCCGGACAGGGGCGCGGTGACATACAGGATGCTGACGGCGCAGCCCAGCATCACGCCGGTGCCCTTCTCCTCCCGCCACAGGTAGTAGATGGCGGCCAGCAGCACCGTGACCAGACCGAAGGCACACCGGAGCAGAGAGCACCACAGCGCCGCGGCCAGCACCAGCAGCAGCTTCAACAGCCGGTGCCGCCCCTCCCCCGCCTCCAGCAGGCGCCGGAGAAAAATTACAGCGACTTTCTCCGGTGGCTGTGCGACAGCCTGTACCGGCTGAACGTAGAATACGATATCATCCCGGACGCAGAGCGGAACTTCGGCCAATACGGCCTGCTCATCCTCCCCTGCCTTTATGCCGCCCCGGAGGACCTTCTCCGGGCCGTGGACGGCTATGTGAAAAAAGGCGGCCATCTGCTGGCCACCTTCCGCACCGGCTTTGCCGACGAATACCTGAAAATACGTCACGGGACTCATCCCTATCTGCTCACAGACTGCCTGGGCCTGCGCTATGACCGCTTCACCCGGCCCGAGCCGGGCACGGAGCTTGCGTCGGACGCGCTCCCGCTGCCGGACCATGTGCCAGTCACGGACTGGATGGAGCTGCCGGAGCTCACCACAGCGGAGAGCCTGTGCGCCTACCGCCACAGCGTCTGGGGCGGCGTCCCCGCGGTGACGTTGAATCGCTATGGAGCCGGCGCCGCCGCCTATCTGGCGGCCTGCTTCAGTCCGGAGGGGCTGGACGCCCTGCTGACCGCCCTGCTGCCGCGGCTGGGCACGGCCGTGCCCCCGGAGCGCTTTCCGCTTATCGTCCGCCGGAGCGTCGATACCACCGGGCGGGATATCACGTTCTTCTTCAACTATTCCGGCCGGGCGCTGGATGTGGATACGCCCCATCCCGCCGGGCGGTTCCTCCCGGAAGGGGAACCCCTCGGCGCAGACGAGCCCTTCACCCTTCCCCCCTGGGGCGCCCGCGTCCTGCGGGGATGAGCTCCAGCGGGATATCTCTCAGCCCGCACGGTCACGCTCCGAGTATGCCGTGGAGGTTTATCTTTTCTACTTATAGACATGGCCTTTTTTGAGCCACGGGCATAGCCCGTAGTCGTCGGTTTCCAAAACAGCTTGAGCGGATCCCGACCGGGGCCGCTCAAGGTTTTCCGTTTTCCAGTACGCTGGAATTTATCGTTCAGAGCCATCCGACGGATAAGCGGCCTCTTCTGTAAGGACGATATCCATGGGCACGTCCCATGCCTCTGCCGGAAGTACTTTTGCCTTTTGCACCTCAAAGGCGACAGCAAATATGGCGGCGTGGATGCACCGAGGGAGAAATCGGTCGTAGAACCCGCCGCCCATGCCCATCCGGCCGCCTGCTTCGTCAAAGGCCGTGCAGGGGCATATCACAAGATCGATGTCTTCCGGCGCCGCCGGTTCAGATCTCTCCGGAACAGGTTCCCGTATGCCAAAGGCTCCCGTCCTCCATGCGCCCTCCCCTATGGGCCGCAGAGCGGTCATCACCCCTTCGCCGGCGCAGCGGGGATACACGAAACGCTTCTCTTTCGCCTGGGGAGCGTGCTCCAGCGCATCCAGCTGCACCTCGCCCGGGAGCGCTTTATAGAGCATGACTGTTTTTGCCTTTTGAAACGCCGGCGCTGCCAGGATGCGCTCCACGATCTTCGCAGAAAACGAGGCCCGCTCGTCGGCCGACAGGCTCTCCCGCGCCCGGCGCTTCGTCCGGCGGAGCCATCTTCGGTACGCGGAAGAAAAGGTGCTTCGTATGTCCCCGGCCAGATACAGCGAACCGAACGCGACGACGGCGCCCTCCTCTCCGGCGTCGTCCAGCGCCCGCTGTATACCCTCCTCCACATCGGCGCAGACGTCCGCCCGCGCGCCCCGTCCTTTGAGATGCTCCGCCAGCGCGTCCGCGGCCAGCGCCCTTCCGCTGTCTGGCGTCAGGCAGATGAATTCCCGGGCCAGCGGCAGCACAGTTCCCATCATCGCCGGATAGTCCTTGTCCGCCAGAACGCCTGTCAGAAACACCATCTTCTTCTCCGGCAGGAGCGCCCGCAGACCGTCCGCCAGCGCCTGGGCGCATTGGGGGTTATGGCCGCCGTCCAGAATAAACAGCGGCTCGCGGCACAGTATCTC
>CANQUE010000082.1 GCA_947626905.1 uncultured Oscillospiraceae bacterium | reverse complement strand
GGAGCTGGGGAACGTGTACGTGGTGGACAGCCGGAACCTGTCCACGGGCATCGGCCATCTGGTGCTGGACGCCTGCGACATGGCGGCGGCCGGGATGGCGGCGGCGGATATCCAGAAGGCGCTGGAGGCGAAGCGGGAGAAGCTGGACGTCAGCTTCGTGGTCAGCACCCTGGAGTATCTGCGCCGGGGCGGCCGGTGCAGCGCCCTGGCGGCCATGGGGGCCAATATTTTGAAGCTGCATCCCTGCATCTTCGTCAAGGACGGGGCCATGGGCGTAGGCAAAAAGTACCGGGGCCGGATGACCGAGTGCATAGAGGCCTATGTCCGGGACCGGCTGGGGGATCTGTCCGGCGTGGACACCGGCCGGATCTTCATCACCGACTCCGGCATCGACGAGGCGTGCCGCCAGGCGGCGGAGCGGACCATCCGGGAGCTGGGACAGTTCGGCCAGATCATACATACCCGGGCCGGCTGCACCGTTTCCTGCCACTGCGGGCCGGGGACCCTGGGCGTGCTGTTCTATCGGAAATAATAAAAATACCCGGCGAAACGGAGGCGTTTTGCCGGGATATTTATTTCCCGGCGGGGAGGCGGGAAAACCGTCGAACGTTTTTTGAAAATGTTTATGGGAAACACTTGTATTCTGGAGAGGAATATATTATAATTTTTTCACAAGTCACATCTGCCCCAAAAGGAGGAACCGTTTATGCCCAGACCGAAGGGAAGCAAAAACAAGAAATCTATTCAGACCGTGGCCCAGGTGGAGGCGAAGATCGCCGCCCAGGCGGAGGCAAAAGCCGCGCTGGAAAAAGAGCAGGCGGATATCCTGGCGGCCATCGAGCAGCAGAAGCAGCTGCTGAAGGCCAAGAAGAAGGCGATCCGCGCCGCGGACAAGGCCCTGGCGGAGCTGGAGGCCCGCAAGGCGGAGGCGGCCGCCATCGAGACCGCCGCGGCCAAGAAAGTGGAGATCGAACAGGTGGTCACAAAGCTGGTCAGCAGCGGAAAGTCCGCCGAAGAGATCCTGGATCTGCTGAAGAAATAAGGGCCGGGCGGCGCCGGCAGGAAACAGCGCGCCTTTGCGGCGCGAAGCGAGGTAGGAGAAGGTCCCGTTTGCGGGACGTGTCATTCGTTGTCTGACAAGATCGATCCGGCCGGCGGCACACGCCGGCCGGCACCTGTATGGAGAAAAACAGTGCGGCGGACAGAGGATATGCTCCAGGGCAAAAAAGCGGTCCTGTTCGATCTGGACGGGACGCTCATCGACTCTATCGGCGTGTGGAACGAGGCGGACCTGCGCCTGGCCAGGGAACTGACCGGCGCCGCCCCGGACCGGGCGGAGATACGGGCGCTGCGGGAGGCCGCGCTGCGGCGGTTCCGGGAGGAGCCGGAGCCCTATTACTGCTACTGCGCGCTTTTGAAAGAGCGCTACGGCACGGACCTGACGGCCCGGCAGGTCATGGACCGGCGGCAGGCCATCGCCGACGGGATGCTGGAGCGGATGGACTACCGGCCCGGGGCGGACGGGCTGCTGCGGGCGCTGAAGGCCCGGGGCTATGCCCTGGCGCTGGCCACCACCGGCCGCCGGAGCAGCGTGGATATATACCGGAGGAAAAACGAGAATTTCGCCGCCAAGGCCCCCATCGACAGGATCTTCGACCGGGTCTATACCAGCGAGGACGTGACGCATATCAAACCGGACCCGGAGATATACCTGCGGGCCGTGGCGGACCTGGGCCTGCCCCCGGCGGCGTGCCTGGTGTTCGAGGACTCCCTGGCGGGCGTCCAGGCGGCCAAGGCGGCCGGGCTGGAGGTCTGCGTGGTCTATGACCGCCATTCCGACCCGGACCGGGGGCAGATCGACACGCTGGCGGACTGGAAGGCGGCGGATTTCCCCACCCTTCTGGAGGCGCTGGGGCTGGGATAGGCGGCGGGCGTAATTGTGTTGCTTTTTTCCGCTTTTGCGCTATACTATGGGCCTATGGACAAGAGGATCGACAAGTGGATATGGGCGCTGTTCGCCGTGTACTGCGGGGCCCTGGCCTGGCTGCTGTTCGGCCAGCGGCTGGGACGGAGCCAGCCGGATTATTATTGGGGAGAGCTGTCCGCCCGGATGAATCTGACGCCCCTGCGGACCATCCGCCATTTTCTGCGGCTGATCTTCCTGTCCGGGAATCGGGGACTGATCCGGTCCGCGGCGGTGAATCTGGCGGGCAACGTGGCGGTGTTCGTGCCGGCGGGGTTCTTTTTGCCCCGGCTGTGGCCGGCGATGGGAAAGTATTGGCGCTTCGCCCTCTGCCTGGCGGGGATCATGGCCGCCGTGGAGGCGGTCCAGCTGGCCACCGGCCTGGGGGTGTGCGATGTGGACGATCTGCTTTTGAACCTGCTGGGGGGCACGGCGGGCTTTTGGCTGTACCGGGCCTTCGCCCGGAAGCCGGAGGGGGCGTGAGCCGTTTTTTCGCCCCGCCCCGGGCATACTAAATCCGCGCCCGGCCTTGTCAGGGACCGGGCGGTGTGATACAATACAAATTCGGCAAACAGGCCCGCTGGGCGGGCATTCGGATACAAAGGAGAGAAGCATATGAGCGTTTTGGATCTGACGGCCGAGACCTTTGACGGGGCGGTGTCCTCCGGCACGGCGCTGGTGGATTTCTGGGCCAGCTGGTGCGGGCCCTGCAAGGCCCAGGGACCGGTGGTGGAGGCCTTCGCGGACAAGCACCCCGAGGTGAAGGTGTGCAAGGTGAACGTGGACGACGAGCGGGAGCTGGCCATGCGGTTTCGGGTGATGAGCATCCCCACCCTGCTGGTGTTCAAAAACGGCGAGGCCGCGGGCAAAACGGTGGGACTGACCGACATGGAAGAGCTGGAGGAGCTGTGCAAATGAGAGAGCTGCCGAAACAGTACGATCCCAAGCAGGTGGAGAAGAAGGTCTATCAGCAGTGGCTGGACGGGAACTATTTCCATGCCCGGCGGGACCCGGACAAAAAGCCCTTCACCATCGTCATCCCGCCCCCCAACGTGACCGGCCAGCTGCACCTGGGCCACGCCGTGGACGAGACCATCCAGGACGTGCTCACCCGGTATAAGCGCATGAAGGGCTTCTCCGCCCTGTGGCTGCCGGGCTATGACCACGCGGGCATCGCCACCCAGATCAAGGTGGAGGAGAACCTGCGGGTGAACGAGGGACTGACCCGCTTCGACCTGGGCCGGGAAAAATTCCTGGACCGGGTGTGGGACTGGAAGAACAAATACGGCGACCGGATCGTGGAGCAGCTGAAGACCCTGGGCTCCTCCTGCGACTGGGAGCGGCAGCGCTTCACCATGGACGAGGGCTGCTCCAAGGCGGTGCGGGAGGTGTTCTGCTCGCTGTATGAGAAGGGCCTGATCTACAAGGGCAAGCGCATCATCAACTGGTGCCCCCACTGCACCACCGCCCTGTCCGACGCGGAGGTGGAGTACGAGGAGAAGCCCGGCCACCTGTGGCACATCCGCTATCCGCTGACCGACGGCAGCGGCTATGTGGAGGTGGCCACCACCCGGCCGGAGACCATGCTGGGCGACACCGGCGTGGCCGTGAACCCCGCCGATGAGCGGTATACCGGCATCGTGGGCAAGACGTGCATCCTGCCCCTGGTGGGCCGGCAGATCCCCATCGTGGCGGACGAATATGTGGACATGGCCTTCGGTACCGGCTGCGTGAAGATGACCCCCTGCCACGACCCCAACGACTTCGAGGTGGGCCTGCGCCATGATTTGGAGCAGATCCTGGTCATCGACGGGGACGGCCGCATCATCAACGGCGGCAAGTACGACGGCATGGACCGCTACGAGGCCCGCAAGGCCATCCTGGCCGATCTGGAGGAGCAGGGCTATCTGGTGAAGGTGGAGGAGCACCTGCATAACGTGGGCACCTGCTACCGCTGCCACAGCGACGTGGAGCCCCTGGCCAGCGACCAGTGGTTCGTGAAGATGGA
>CANQUE010000081.1 GCA_947626905.1 uncultured Oscillospiraceae bacterium | reverse complement strand
TCATAGCCAAAGGTGGGGACGTTGTTGTCCTTGGACCAGGCATTGAACACGGCCATGCCCATGCCGTCGTTGTTGGAAACCACCACGTCGATCTGGTCGCCGAAGGAGGCGCTCCAGGTGTTGATGGCGTTGCCGGCGGTGGGGGCGTCCCAAGTGGCGCCGGAGTTGTTCTTCATCTCCTGGGAAGCCAGCTCACGGACGGTGTACTCGGTGCCGTCAATGGTGATCTTGCCGTCCTGGACCTCGGAGGAGGAGCCGTCCAGGTTGGTGCCGACCGCGTTGGGGTTCACGTCGTCGATGGTCTCCACAGCGGTCTTGCCCTGGTTGGCGTCGGGAACAGCGGTCCCCAGCGCCAGACGGGCGCCGCGGGTACGGGCGATGGAGTCGTTGTGGCCGATATCGCCGATGCACAGGACATAGCCGATGATACCGTCGCCGTTACGGTCCAGGCCTTCGCCGTGAGCCTGCAGATAATCCACGATCATCTGTCCCTGGAGCTCGGCGCCCTGCTTGGCGTCGAAGCCCACATAATAGGTCTTGCCATTGAAGGTCAGCGCGTCCATATCCAACTCACCGGTGGTGCTGTTGGAGGGCTGACGGTTGAACCAGATAACGGGTTTCTCACTGTTGGGGACCTCGGCGGTGCCCTCAGGCGCGACCGCGGGACCCGGGCCGGTTTCCGTCTTGGCGTCGCCGCCCTCATCGGTCTTGGCGTCCCCACCGCCGCCGCAGGCGGCCAGGCTCAGTACCATGACCAGCGCGAGAAGAAGTGCAAGAAGTTTCTTCATTTTGGATCTCCTTTTTCATAATAAATTTGCCGGGGATATAATATAGCAAGACTGGTCGGTCCTGCTGTATTACAAACCTGAAACGCCATCATGCAGCTGTGATACAGCTGCATGCAGCAGGGCGCCCTGCTGCATTTTTTCCTGCGGGTTGGGAATTCTTTGCCAATTCAACAAATCCGACAGGTTTTTTTACCGATTTCCTAAAAGATTTTACCAACCTTACAGACCATTGTCAACATGAAAATGTTAAAATTATATTAACTATCTGATTTTGAAGCACCGAATTTGTGTAATATGTAGAGCGGCCCGTATCCGGGCCGCCCTCATTCAATGCCCTGCCGTAGCGGAAGGACTGGACTGGGGTCTGTCGTCCGCCGTCTTTTCCCCGCCGACCATATCCTTCACGGCGCCGGCGGCGTCGTCTACCAGCTCCTCGCCGCCCTCCAGCAGATCGTCCACCGCGTCCTCACCGGCGCCCACGACGCCGTCCACCGCGTCGCGGCCTTCGTCGATGATCCCGTCCTTCGCGCTGTCGCCGGTATTGTCCATACCCGCGGTAGGCGCGGCGGAGGGAGATGCGGCGCCGGGCGCGGGCCGGGCCTCGCCGGTAGTATCTCTGCCGCAGCCGGCCAGCGCCGTCAGAAGCATGGCCGCCGCCAGCAGAACAGATAAGATGGTCTTCATCTCTATATTGCCTCCGTTGCTCAAAGTTGTGACGTCGGTAGTATGCCGTGTTTTCGCCCCCATTTGCGCCGGTGGGGATGAAAATTTTTTCCAGGAAAAATCTGTTGCATCCGCCGGGGCGGTATGCCATAATGAAGTCATGGAACGGGAAAAAACGTGCTGCTTTACCGGCCACCGGGCGGACAAGCTCCCCTGGCGCGGCGATGAGAGCGCGCCGGCGTGCCTGACGCTGAAGAGGGCCATCGCCGACGTGCTGGCCGGGCTTTACGCGGATGGGTACCGCCATTTTATCTGCGGCATGGCCACCGGCGCGGATATATACTGCGGCGAGGCGGTGGTCGCCCTGCGGGACGAGCATCCGGACGTGACCTTGGAGGCCGCCGTGCCCTTCTCCGGACAGGAGAGGCGCTGGCCTGTCTTCTGGCGGAGGCGGTATTTCCGCCTGGCGGAGGAATGCGACCGCCTGACGGTGCTCCACCGGGAGTATACTCCCACGTGTATGATGGACCGCAACCGCTATATGGTGGACGCCTCCTCGGTGCTGGTGGCCGTCTACAACGGCACCTCTGGCGGCACCCGCAACACCATGCTCTACGCCATGCGCCAGGGCCTGCGGATCATCGAGCTGGAGGTGGCCCGTTCCGCCAAGTGAGGCTGCAAAGGAACGGCGAATATATGAAAGACGCGGAAAAACTGATCGAAACCATTGAAAACGAAGCCCGCCGGTGGGACATCTCCTCGGCGCTGTCCATCCGGGACCGGGAGGGCTTTCATTATGAAAAGGCCTTCGGTTATGCAGACCGGGCCCAGGGCCGACCTATGGACCTGGACCAGCGGTTCTGCCTGCACGCCGAAAACGGCTTTTTCCTGCCCCTGTGCGCCATGCACCTGGCGGAGCGGAAAAAGCTGCGGCTGGCCGATCCCATCGGCCGCTGGCTGCCCGAGTACGCTCACGGCGAAAGCGTGCGGGTGCGAAACCTGCTGCGCTGGGACTCCGGCATCCCCGACCACTGGACCACGGTGCGCATGCCCGCCCTGCAAAAGGACCCCGCCCACGCCGCTCTCAGCGACCGGGAGCGGTTCGTGCGGGAGTATGCGCTGCACGCCAGGGACATCCCCTTTTCGGAGCTGATGAACGACGTGGGCGGCATGGAGCTGACCCACAACATCGGCGTGGAGGACGACGGGAGCGAAACAGGCATCCTCTTCCTGGCGGAGATCATCCGCCGGGTATCCGGCATGCCGCCGCTGGAATACCTGTTCCGCCACTTCTTCGCGCCCCTGGGCATGGATGACACCCGCCCCGGCAACGACGCCACCGCCGCGCTGTACGGCGCGTTCCGGGACACGGAGCTCATCCCCCTGCCCCAGCTGGCGCCCGCCGACGTCTTTACTACCACCCTGCGGGACATGGATAAGCTGGCGCGGGCGCTGGTGGAGAAGCGGTTTTTCTCCGAGGGCTCCTGGCAGACCATGCTCAAGTGCAACGCCGACGGCAACGGCATCGGCTTTGTCAAGCGGGGCGATCTGTACGCGGCGGAGATGTACCCTTTGAAGCTGCGCAACATCTGCCGGCTCCTGCTGGGCTTTGACGATGGCGTCAGCATCCTGATGCTGGACAGCGAGGAGCCGAAGATGGCCCTGAACGAGAGCCGGCGCTGGACATCCTTTCCCGCCGAGCTGCGCCGGGCCTGGCAGGACACCCGGGTATACCCCCGGGATCCACAGCTGAAGCGGATCAACGGCAAGAACGTCGGGGACGCTATGAGCATCGAAGTGGCCCCGGAGCAGCTGGCCTTCGTGCCCGAGTGCTCCCGGTGCATCGCCTCCACCCTGGCCCGGCGCCAGCCGGCCTACGTGCTCATGGACCACGGCACCGCCGTGGGCATGGCTGGCCTGACCATCCGGCCGGAAAAGAAGGATTACGACATCACCTTCCTGCAGGTGGACCGCCGCTATCAGGGCCGGGGCTACGGCCGCATCCTGCTGACCCGGGCCATGGAGATATTGAAGAGCAAAGGCGCGGACAGGCTGACCATCGGCGTCAACCGCTTCAACCGCCCTGCCCTGGCCCTGTACCGCAGCGTGGGCTTCACGGAAAAAGAGGTGCTGGAGGAATTCATGGAGCTGGAGATCAAGCTGTGACGCCCCGGCGAATTTGTCCTTGACAATCCGGCCGATATGCGATAGAATATCACACGCTGAACGGACGATTGGCGCAGCTGGTAGCGCATCCGCTTGACGTGCGGGAGGTCACAAGTTCGAGTCTTGTATCGTCCACCATCCAATAGGTATACGAACACCATGACCAATGGCCGTTTTGCCGTATACCGCAACGTGTTCACCCTCATAGTCGCCATAGACGACTATGAGGGCGAAACGCATTTACAGACCAAACGCGCCACATACAGGGAGATTCGGGCGTGGGTCAAGCAGCACTACGGCCTGCACGTCAGCAACCTTGCGATTTCGTGGACAAAAGACCTCTGTGGGCTTGCGAAAGTCCAGCATAAGGGCCCAAAAGGAGCCCACGGGCCCTATGC
>CANQUE010000080.1 GCA_947626905.1 uncultured Oscillospiraceae bacterium | reverse complement strand
CCTTTTTCCCATAGTAATGCTCCCCCTATGTCCGGCAGTGTCTTTTTTCACTGTCTTCCATAGAGGGAGCATATCAATGGGCCCTTCAACGGTTTTCACTTTTTGGAAGATAGTTGATCCTGTTTCAAATCAACCGTTCATAGTCGCTGGGGCCATAGAAAAAGCGGAGAACATAGACGGTTTTGCTCTCTTCGTCAACACGGTACACCATGATATAGTTCTGAATGCTGACCCGTCTGTAGCCAAGAGCCTGCAATCTCAGATTCAGACACTGGCCGTACATATATGGCGTGCGCGACAGATCGTCATAGCACGCGGCTATTTTGTCAGCCAAAGAAGCAGCGGCCTGGGGATCTGCGAGCACAGTTGCGATATACCCGATGATCTCATCTAAATCCGCATCGGCAGCATCACTGATTATCACCTTATACATCGTACTTTTCACGCAGCGCCTTCAGAGCGGTCCGGGCATCCTTGACCTGACCGCTTTGAAGATCATCCTCTGCCTGAGCCAACTTTGTATAGACGTCCAGCATCAGCATCTTTTCCTCATAGGCTTTCATGCTCATGATGACCATATCGCCATAGCCGTTTTTCGTGATATACACCGGATCATTGGATTCCTGGCACATTCTGGAAATGGAAGCGGTGTCCTTCAAGTCCTTGATGGGAATGATGCGCGGCATATCAGAACCTCCTTGACATGGCCTTATTATACCATGATATGGCCATAATATCAAGACTGCTTTTATCTTTCCAGTGGATCGATGCTTGTTTTTTACTAACAGATTTGATTCTTATGGCAAATATCGCTGTCTTGCTGCCCTCAAACCCTTGAGATTATGGGATTTCCCGGGGGTTTCTATAAGAACACCCGCACCACCCTACCTTGCGGCAGCGAAGCTGTTGGCGACCATACCCGCTACGATGAGCGCGATCCCAGCGAAGCCGACCGCGGTGGGCAGGCTGTCTCCCAGAAACAGTACGCCGCCCAGGATCGTGAACAGCACTTCCCCCGACTGAGTTGCTTCTACCATGGCAAGCTGCCGCGCGTCGTGCTTGGAGAGGTTCGTGGCCTCAAAAAAGAGCAGCGTGGCGATGACGCCGGAGAAGAGCGCCACCGTAAAGCCCTGTGCAATCTGTCCCGCTGAGGGCAGACCGTGGCTTGCCAAGGCGATCCCACTCATCAGCAGCCAGAAGGGCATACTGCAAAGGGTCATACCAAATACCCGCTGGAATGTCGAGAACTCCGCCGGGCAGCAGGCCATCATCTTCCGATTCCCAAGAGGATAGGAGAAAGCCGCGATCAGGATCAGAACCAGCGCCGGCAGCGTTCCCTCCAGATGCATGGTGCGCAAGTGCGCCGCCTGCAGCAAGAATACCCCCAGCAGGATCACGCCGGAACAGGCCAGATTCTTTCCGGGGATCTTCTTCCCAAACAGCGGCGTCAGCAGGATCCCAGCCACGATGGTCAGCTGCCAGGTGGCCGCCACGAACCAACTCTCCCCATATACGGATGCCCAGGTCAGCGGCGCGTAGAACAGCCCGAAGCCCACCGTGCTCCACAGCAGCCAGGGGCCGGGGTTCGCCTTGACTTCTCTCAGCACCGCGCCAACGCCGCCGCGGCGGCTTGCCAGCGCCCATGTCATGGGCAACATGAACAGATAGCGGAGGCTGGCGCTCCACAGCCAATAACCACCGCCCAGATTCATGCTACGGTTCAGCACAAAGGTGGCCGCGAAGAAAAGCGAGGCCAGCATACCCAAGAATATAGATTTTTTCATTCATCCTCGCCCCACTGACGCTTTGGCGTTTGTCATGCCATGTCGTGCGGTTCCGGCGTCAAACGGGAGCACGACCGGCATTTCGGTATAATGACGCTTTGGCGTTTGTCATGCCATGTCGTGCGGTTCCGGCATCAGCCGGGAGCACGACCGGCATTTCGGTATAATGACGCTTTGGCGTTTGTCATGCCATGTCGTGCGGTTCCGGCGTCAAACGGGAGCACGACCGGCATTTCGGTATAATGACGCTTTGGCGTTTGTCATGCCATGTCGTGCGGTTCCGGCATCAGCCGGGAGCACGACCGGCATTTCGGTATAATGACGCTTTGGCGTTTGTCATGCCATGTCGTGCGGTTCCGGCATCAGCCGGGAGCACGACCGGCATTTCGGTATAATGACGCTTTGGCGTTTGTCATGCCATGTCGTGCGGTTCCGGCATCAGCCGGGAGCACGACCGGCATTTCGGTATAATGACGCTTTGGCGTTTGTCATGCCATGTCGTGCGGTTCCGGCGTCAAACGGGAGCACGACCGGCATTTCGGTATAATGACGCTTTGGCGTCATTATACCCCCGCGCCGTCCAAACCGCAAGCATGGGTCCTGTCACACGGTCACGAATTCGTTTTCCCTCTCCAGGTAACGGCAGAACACGAACAGGGCGCACAGATCCTCCGGGGCAAACCCGTATCGTCCTCTATGGTCCATCCGCCCATGATCCCCCGATGAAGGATGTGCACCACCTCCCGGAGGCCTGTGCCTTTCTGGATCTATGCCGAAACTATGAGATGGATTACCCCTTGCCGAAATACAACGGCCTATTTTGACAGCGGACTGCAACGCTCAAAGCAAAATGCAACGCTGATACGACAAATGCAACGCTCTGACTCCGAGCGTTGCATTGTATCAAATAGCGCAGTCTTTGCCACGGCAGAACGGCCCCGAAGATGCTGGATCCTTGCAAGCAAGGCTCCAGACATCGGTCGAGGCCGTTCTTCCTTCTCCCCAAAGGGCAGGCACCCCCTTTGGGGCCCCCAATGGTTCGGGTTTGGATCGCCATGGCGCACCAGCATATAATATGATACCGTGCGCCACGCTTGATGGGGTCCCCCGGCTTGAAGCCGGGGAATTTTAATGTTATACTCGTGATGTGAAAAGAGTAGAGCAAGTACATGGACGCGAGGCAGGAAAAAGAGTTATAACCTCATATTTCTTGTTACGCGACAGATCGGGAATTGAGGGGGAGAGATCCTGATGAAACGCCTTTGCCTCTGGATCGCGGTGTTATTGTCTGTGTTCGCCTTATGTGGCTGCCAAAACAAAGAAGACCCGGATCTTTATGATGTCGATTATGGTGGAACGACCTATACTGTGGACCAGGAACATGGAACTATCACCTGCGATGGGGTCGTCTACCAGTTTGAGGTTTCCAGCAGAGGCGGAGATCCGGTTGATCTGGATATCACTTACCCAGACGGTTCCAGATACTATTGGACGATGGATGGAAGCTCTGGCGGCCATGGCGGATGGAGCGACGACTATGACCCGGAGGCTTCAGGCTATGTGCCGGGAGATGTTCTGTGGGATGTGTTATCTCTGGAATCAGCTGGTCAGGGGCATTCCGGCCCAGGCCCTATACTGGCCGTCGTTCTGTTGGCATTGGGCGCGTTCCAGGCGCTTTCACCTCGGACGGCGTGGACGCTGGGATATGGTTGGCGTTTCAAAGACGCCGAGCCCTCTGAACTGGCTTTAACTGTGGATCGGATCGTGGGCATTTTACTGATCTTTGTCGGTATCATCTGCCTGCTGGCATCGCTGTAACTTCCTTCTCCGACGGGGCTTATCGCCGGCATGACCCCGGGCTGTATAACGCTCCGCGGGCGTGCGCGGTGCGGGGGCCGACGCACCGCCTCACAGGAAAGCCATTTGACAGGCGGGCAAGGCGGCACAATAAACAGAATACGAAAACAGCGAGCCGACCTGTGGATCGGCTCGCTGCTTTTTATGTTTTACAGCAAGTCATCAAACAAATGGATGTTGTCTTTGGATGGCGAAAGCTCTCCCGCTTGTTCTTTCTTAACGACTTCTACGATCCGGTCGTTGATAGGAGTCGGGACGCCGCATTTTTTGCCCCATTTACAAACCACGCCGTTGATCGCGTCGATCTCACAGGGCTTTCCGTGTTTCAGATCCTGCAGCATGGAGGGCTCGATGCCGCGATGCTTTTTCATGGC
>CANQUE010000079.1 GCA_947626905.1 uncultured Oscillospiraceae bacterium | reverse complement strand
ACGCCCGGGCCCGGGAGGCGGCGTATCTGGCCATCCTGGCCGGGGCGGGCTTTGTGTGCGCCGGGCTGACCCGCCGGACCGGGGCGGCCCTGGGCCGGGAGGAGCGCCGCCGCCGCGATGACGCGCTCCGCTGGGCCGGCATGGGTGAAGCCGCCATCCGCAGCATAGCCTTAGTCCGGAATATATTTCTAGCGTTGATCGGCGCAGCCATAGGCATAATAGTACATTACTTGATCGCGGCCCTTATCAGGCTAGATACGGGAACAGTGTCCAACTTCTCGCTTACACTCCCACCCCTATGGCTTTTCTTTCCGTCATGTACTTGCGCCTTAATAAGTATACTTTTTCCTTATTTTTGGAAATGAACGTATCATGTATGTACGGATTTATCTCACCTTCTTTCTTATTCGCAGGCTGTAGGGGGGAACAATCCCGTGAAGAATTATCAGACAGATGAAGTGCCGAAGACAGAGTCCCTATGGGTACGCTGTCCGTGTTGCGGTCGCAAAACGAGGACAAAAGTATATGCTGATACTGTCCTCCTCAATTTCCCCCTGTACTGTCCAAAGTGCAAAACGGAAACCCAAGTGAATGTCGTAGCCCTGAAAATGATACGAAGCGAAGAGCCTGACGCATAATGCGCAGAGCCTGCTTCTCCCTGAGCATCGGAGAGGCAGGCTCTTTGTTTATATGATTGTAACAGGATCTTTTGCCCGAACAACTTTTATAACGGCTTGGAGGATCGGTATTATCATCTCCGCTTCCCGTTCGTTGCAACATTCAATCATTAGGCGAAGCTGATCCATCGCAGGCGATTCACGTTCCATCTCCGGGTAAAAAATCTCTCTGCTGTCCATGTTCAACGCCCGAACCAGCGCATATAACACTTCCAGCTTTGGGTTTCCTTTATAATTCTCAATCTTAAGTACCGTCTGCGTATCTATGTTTGCAGCATCGGCAACCTCTCGCTGACTGAACCCTTGTCTGCCACGGGCACGTTTGACTGCATCTCCTAAAGAACGGGAATAGTCCGGCATTATTATTCACCTCGGGCTTATTTTACAATACCCCCTCATTCTGTGCCATTTATCGCAATATATCATTTTACTATATTGCAATATACCAACGTGCTTATGTATTGGCAAAAGAAGTAGCCTTCCGGCTACTTCTTAGGTGCGGTTTCAATTAAGGCCTTAGTAGTTGCTTTGACCACTTCCAAGGACCGCTCATCGCATTTACTGAGCATCCGTAGGAGATTGCCCAATTCAGAATCGTCCGCAGGACGATCTGGGAAGAATATAAAATCTGCTGATATTGACAGCTCACGCACCAAATCGCAAAGCAGCTGGTAGCTGGGCTTTTGATCTCCGCTCTCGAGCCTATAGATATAGCGAACACTTTTATTTACTTTTTCCGCAAGGGCCTCTACTGAAATGCCGGCCTGCTCACGCGAAGTCTTTAAGACTTCTCCGAATGTGTCAGGGTAATCATGCACTATCAGTTCACCCCCTAAAGATATTATACTGAATCTCCTTTCTTTTATAATGGCACAAAAAGCCATATTTTACTGGCTTGTTAGTTCACATAATACTGAAAGGCTGATACTCCGCCAAAGAAAAAAACGATGACTTGGCGGGGTCGATTTGTTATACCTTTGTTATGCCTGACCCCTCCAGTTCCTCGTTTTTTGGAATTGGAGGGGATTATTTTTGCGCTGGACTCTGTTCGGCGCACCACCGCTACTGACAGACAGCAACGGCCAGTGCGCCTGTTTCCCAGGACTAGGTGATCACTCAAAAAAAGTCTAATTCTTCGGGCAGGCTATTCCTACACAGCTACTGAACTGTCAGTACACATCCAATTTACACCAAAACTACGTCCTGTGCTCATCATATTGACTGCTGCACAATATGATGGGTATATCTGTTTTCTCCGCAAACGGCGGATTCCTTATTGCCGTGGCCCGCCCTGCCGGTCTGAATTTTCACAAAATTCAGACTGACAGGAGGATCAAACGGTGAAGCACACACCGAAGAAAGTGTATATCAAGGAAAAATCCCATTACGTTGAGCTCTCCTATGAAGAGTTCTGTAGCCGAAAGGCCACAAACAAAACCTATGTGGACAAGCTCTTTCTACCCATTCAAGGTTGTCTGATTGAAACAGACCTGACACACTATACGGAATATTACCGGGACCGGGAGCATCATCGTTATCTGCAAAAGCAAGAATCGGCCTACCACGTCATATCAATAGAAGCCATAAACGCCGATGATAGCTTCGATGCCATTCCCGATGAGGATGCAAAAGTGGAAGAGGCAGCCATACATAAAATCATGTTGGACAAGCTGCGGTCTGCCCTTTCAACCCTTTCAGACGATGAACAGAAACTTGTCAATGCCATCTTCTTTGAGGGATTATCAGAACGAGAGTTTTCCCGTATATCCGGCATTCCTCAAATGACAATTAACAACCGTAAGCGGAGAATCCTCACGAAACTCAAAAAGTTTTTGGAATAATATGTGGTTCAACCCCCTCACTTTTTCCTATGGAGAAGTGAGGGGGCTTTCTTTGGTCCTCCGAGCCATTAAAAACCGCATACCCATTCATCAGACACATTCCCGTTGCTATTGTGATGAGCATGAGCCATTTTAGCGGCTGCGCCACGATCTGCCACTGGCAGGGAGCGACACCCAGCTGCTATAAGCGCCGGGCGGCACCCGGCGCGGCGATGACCGGCAGCGGGGACAATGATACTCCTGTCCAGCCACAGTCGGCGGCTCCCTGCGTTTGGCAAGCGCAGATCCGTCACAGGCAATGGGGGCAGTCGCGTGAGACCCACGCGAGGGTGTGATTCCCGTGGAGCTGAAGCCGCCAGCCGTCTGATGACTTCCCTTCCTGGGCTCCCATCGCGATCCAGCATAGCGACCGCGATGGGAAAAGGAGGAGCAAGGGAGCGTGTGTAGTTTTCGGCTCTGCCGGAAACGGAACAAAGCGGACTTTGCTCCGACGCGATCCGGGGCGTCGAGGACAAATTGGATCGCCTCCCCATATTGGCCGAGCAGGTGAACAACCGCACCAGGGATGATTATATCTCCAAATATTATGTAAACTTGTTCGGCCTCTACATAGGCGGGGCTTCCCCGCCTTATTTCTTTTCGGGAGGTCACAAAAGAATGGAACGGTCATATACGCGAGGCGACATATACTATGCCGACCTCCAGAAAGGCGTCGGCTCCGAACAGGAGGGACATCGCCCCGTCGTCATCATACAGAACAATGTGGGCAACAAATATAGCCCCACCGTGATTGTGGCAGCTATCACCAGCAAGGCAGATGTGAAACCCCGTCTGCCGACACACTACGATCTCAACGGAGAGGACGGCTTGGAGTTGCCGTCCATTATTCTTCTGGAACAGATCCGCACCATCGACAAGCGCCGTCTGGATGGTTACATCGGGCACTTGAGCGAGGAACACCTCGCCGGCATGGATCATGCCCTGGCAGTCAGCATCGACCTGATAGACCGGGTGCCAAATACGCTCGTCATGTGCCTCTGCCGCACCTGTGCGGAAAACTTCCGTAGCGCAGGCAACAACTATCTGCGCCGGATCGACCCATATCAGGTCAAGCGTGACACCTGTACTTACTGCAACCGCCGCCTGGGATATGATTATGAGCTGATACCTAAAAGGATCGGAGGAGTTCTCCAATGAATTGCAACGTCAACATCGACAATCGCTATGCCGCCCTCCTCTTGATTGAGACTCTCTTTGAAAAGGGCATCATCAACAGACAGACCTATTTCAATGTGAAAAAGCGTTTTGAATCGCACATTTCACAAGCGGCCTGACTTCAGGTATCATATAGAAAATGATTCTGGGAGGTCTTGATATGTATAGTAACACAACATCCACATTTCAACTGCCCCATACCATCCTACTGGATAGGAACCGGGAGCGAAAGATCGTGTTCTATGGCCGCGTGTCCACCGAACATGAGGCCCAGCTCGCCGCGCTGGAAAACCAAATGCAGTGGTACGACGATCAGGCAAAGTACCACCCCAACTG
>CANQUE010000078.1 GCA_947626905.1 uncultured Oscillospiraceae bacterium | reverse complement strand
CTGAGCACCTGGTCGATGTCCATGGGCACCCGCTCCATGGTGATGTCGTACTTCTCCTTCATCCGGGGGGCGAACACATCGTCCAGCCACTGGTTCAAAAGCTCGTCGCCGCCCCAGCCGTAAAAGGTCACCGTGGTGCCCCTGGCCGCCTCCGTCAGCTCCTCGAAGCGCATGTCCGCCGGATCGGCCTGGCCGGCGTCGGCGGTCTTCCCGCCGCCGCAGGCGGCCAGCATCAGCATCAGCGCGGCCAGGGCCAGCGCCGTCAGTTTCTTTTTCATTTTCCCTTCCTCCTGCATTATCGGATATCCTTATAGAGCGCGGCGATGGCGTCGATGTCCGCGCCTTTGCGATACATGGCCCGCAGCCGCCACATCCGGGCCATGACCCGCAGTGGCCCGCCCTGGAGGAAGCGGCGGGGCGAGGTGACGATCCGGGAGCGGGTCATGGCGAAGCGCACCCCCCGGGCCCGCAGATCCAGAGAGAGCTGGTAGTCCTCCATCAGTGGCAGCTCCGGAAAGCCGCCCAGCTCAAAAAACAGCTCCCGCCGCAGAAAGATGCCCTGATCCCCGAAGGCCACGTCCCACACCCGCACCCGCAGGTTGGAAAGTGCCTGGCAGCACTTCATCCGCACATCCCGGCAGCGGAAGGCGATGCCGAAGCACCCCGCCCGGTGGGCGGCCATGACATGCTCGATCTCCGCCAGGGCGTCCGGCGGCAGGACGCTGTCCCCGTGCAAAAACAGCAGCACGTCCCCCGTGCTGGCCGCCGCGCCGGCGTTCATCTGCCGGGCCCGGCCCTTCTCCGAGCGTATCAGCCGGCAGGAGGGAGGGATCATCGCCGCCGTGCGGTCGGTGCTGCCCCCGTCCACGAAGAGCACCTCCGCCCGGCCCTCCAGGGGCCGAAGGGAGTCCAGCAGCGCGGGCAGGACCTTTTCCTCGTTGTAGACCGGGATGATGACCGACAGCTTCACAGCGCCCTCCTCATCCGCTCAAGAAGCGGCCGCATCCCCAATGGCACCGCCTCGTCCACCCCCAGGATCAGGGGCAGCAGGTGGTACGCCCGCTCCAGGCCCCTCCGGCGGAAATGGCTCACGCAGGAGGCGCAGTAGGTGTACAGCGCCCCCTCTCCCGCCGCTTCCGCCGCCAGGGCGGTCATCCGCCGTGAAAGCTCCGGCTCCCGGGCTGAGGCGCAGCCTCCCAGGCCGCAGCACTGCACGCCCGCAAAGGCGTCGGTCACCTCCCCCTCCAGGAAGGGGAGGATATCCGCGAAAAACCGCCTCTCCGCCCGGTCGGGACAGGGGTAGTACAGCGGGAACACGTCCCGTTTCACCGCCTCGCCCTCGCCCAGCCGGCGGAGCTTTTCATAGACCGTCACCATGGGGATGCCGATCCTGCCGTTTAGAAACCGCCTGCAGTTGGGACAGACCATCACCAGCTCCTCCACGCCCCGGGCCCGGAGCTTTGCCTCCATCCGGCGGATGTGCGCTGCGGCGTCCTCCGCCAGGCCCAGCTCATAGACCGGCTTTTCGCAGCAGTCATAGGCCACGCCCACGCCGTGGGAGGCCATCACCGCCGCCAGCTTCTCCATGGTCTTGGGGAAGAAAGAGGGGAAATTGCACCCGGGAAACAGCACCGACCGGCCCGACGCGCGCCGGTAGTTGGCAAATTTGTAGGGCGCCTTCTCCCACAGCAGAAGCCGGTAGGCCGCATCGTGGCGCAGAGCCTTTCCGTCCCCGGCCTGGCCCCGGCGCAAGTCCAGGGCGACGGCCGCCCCGTCGATGCCCATGGGGCAGACGGCGGCGCACTTGCCGCACAGAAAGCAGCTGTAGGCCAGCTCCGGCCGCTGGGCCAGCGCTGCCAGGTCCAGGCCGTATTTCTCCAAAAAGAAGCACGAGGCCGTGCACCGGCCGCAGTGTACGCATTTTTCCGCGTCCGCGCCCATGTCAGCCCTCCCGCCTTTCTGCGAATCTTTCCGCCAGCCACCGGCCGGTGTGGGTCGCCTCCATGGCGGGCGTGCCCGCCCAGGCGTTATAGAGGGCCCGCAGATCCTCCGGCGTGTCCACGTCCCGGCAGGGAGCGGCCGCCGCCACCCGCAGCCCCGCCCGGCGCAGATGGGAGGCCGTTTCCTCGAACACCGTGCCCGTGCCGTAGCGGCCCACCTCCCAGGCCGCCGGCTGGGGCCGGGTCATGCCGATGAGATAATATCCTCCGTCCGCCGTGGGGCCCAGGACCACGTCATTGTCCGCCAGGGCGGCGAAAGCGTCCTTTATCATCTCGGCAGTGAGTTCTGGGATGTCCGTCCCCACCAGCACCGCCGCCTCATAGCCCTGGTCGAACGCCTCCCGGAAGGCATTGTCCATCCGCCAGCCCAGGCCGTCCCCCCGCTGGGCCGCCAGGGGCACGCCGCGCCCCAGCAGACGCTCCAGCGCGGCCCGGCGCTCCTCCGGCGTATAGTATACCCGCACGTCCGCGCCGGTCCCGGCGCAGGTCTCATACATATCCCGGATGAAGCAGCTGTGCAGCGCCGCGCACTCCTCCCCCGTGAGAAAGGGCATCAGCCGGGTCTTGGTCGCCCCGGGCACAGGGGCCCGGGCGAACAAAATGACCGCCCTGCGCATGGTCTGCATCTCACTTCTCCTTCTCCGGCCGGTCCAGAAACCGCCTCTTGACGGCCCAGGCCAGCAGCACTACCAGCACCAGCAGCCCCGCCGCCGCGGCGAGATAGACCCACCGGCCGCGCCCGGCGGTAAGGCCCACGGAGCCCACCGTGAACAGGGCCACCCCGGGGATCATGAACAGGAACGTATACAGCGAATAGGCCCCCAGGGAGATATCCGTGACCCCATAGGCAAAATTTTGCAGATTATAGGGAAACAGCGGCACCAGCCGGGTGATCATCAGCAGCACAATGTCGCTGCGGCCCGCGTCCTCGAACAGGAGCCGGTTCAAAAGGGCGTTTTTCTTCACCAGAGGCTCGATGGCGTCCTTGAGGAAGAACCGCCCCGCCAGGAAGGCGGCGATGGCCCCCAGGGTGGTGGCGATCAGACACAGCGCCGTGCCCAGCCAGGGGCCGAACAGCACCCCGGCGATCACCGCGAAGGTGACCCCCGGCAGGGACAGCACCACGCAGCCCACCACCGTCAGCACGCAGTACAGCGCCGCCGCCCGGAGCAGATCCTCCCGGACGGCTGCCCTCAGCAGCGCCAGGCCGTCCCCGCCCCGGAGATAGTCCGACCAGCCGTAGATATGGTCCAGCACCAGTACCAGCGCGACGAGCGCCGCGAAGACGATCAGCTTCCAGTACCGCTTCAATCCTCATCCTCCCCGGCGTCCCGGGGCTGTGCCTCCGCCTTGGCCTTCTGCCGGTTCACCCACACGGAGCGGATGATGGTCACCAGGATGGCCAGGGCGAACAGGCACAAAAGCCCCGTGAACAGCAGCCTGGCCCCGCCGGTGAGCATGCCGCCCACATAGGAGTATACGATGGTGGCCGGCAGCTGGCCGATGCCGGTGGCGATGAAAAACTCCCAGAAGCCCATGCCCGTGAGCCCGGCGGCGTAGCTGACGATGTCAAAGGAGATGAAGGGCAGCAGCCGGGCGATGAGGATGCTCTTGCGGCCGTATTTCTTGAAGAAATCGTCGATCTGGGCCAGTCCCTTGGCCGTGCACAGCTTCACCACCACGTCCCGGCCCAGGATGCGGGCGATGTAGAAGCACACCGCCGCCCCCGCCATGGCGGAGGTCCAAGATAGGATGGCCCCCTGCCACCAGCCGAACAGGTTGGCGTTGGTCAGGGTGATGAAGAAGGCCGGCAGCGGCGCGGCGATCGACTGGAACACCATCAGCAGGAAGGACACCGCCGTGGCCCAGGGGCCGTACTTGGCGATGAAACTGCGCATGGCTTCAAAGTCGCCGGTGCGGAACATATCCACCAGGGAGTTGACGCTCCGCCGCACCGCCGGCACCGCCAGATAGGCGGCCAGCGCCGCGAGGATCACCGCCAACACTGCGATCTTGCCGGCCCGGGACTGCTTTTTTTCCGCCGGCGCGGCCCCGGCCTCCGCGCTTATGACAGGTCCGTCTTTCTTGTCCATCGTTTCATTCTCCTCTCCCGCGGCTCCCGGCGGGGCCGCGTGGCCGGTACACCGGTCCGGCCTCTTACCGCAAAGGCGCGCCATGGGACCCATGGCGCGCCCTGCGACCGTTCGCTGTTCGTTTTCAGCCTTACGCGGCGGGCTCCACGGAGTCGGGGTTGACCTCGCTCCAGTTGTTGAAGCCGCCCTCCAGGGTGTAGACCTTGCTCATGTCATA
>CANQUE010000077.1 GCA_947626905.1 uncultured Oscillospiraceae bacterium | reverse complement strand
GCCCAATCAGGTCGTGGTTGTCCATTGGCGGTAAGCCTCCCTTCGTTTAGATTGATATTTCTGGCACCCCATACGGGGCATAATGGTTGTTTTGAGGGAGCGGCGTATGTAAACGGAGCCGCCGTCTACATACGCTAGTCCATCACTGGCCTCACATATCCTGTCCCTCCATCTAGCAAAGCTCCTTTGCATCGATAAACTGCCGGAGCATCTTCTCTATCTGGTCCGGGGTGATCACAAGGAACATCTTGGGGTGGCCCTTGGTGTGTTCCGAGATGTACTCCCGCAGACGCTGTTTCCGGGTTTCGTCGGTAGTGATCCAAACCACCAGCGGAAACATCTGCGTTTCCCGCTGCTCGATCTCGGTGTAGAAGTACCGGAGATAGGCATCACACTTTTCAACCACATCTGTTGGTGATTCCGTGCCGAGATCCATTTCGATGAACCAGCGATCCTCATAGTTGTCATAGTTGGTGATGACAAAGAGGTCCGGTTTGAGGTAGCAGAGATGCCCGTCCGCATCCCGGTAGCACCGCCAGCAGGAAGGCTCGGAGTCCACTTGTTCAAGGTCGATGTCGTAGCTGTTGCGTGAGATGCAGGTCATCTGTATCGCGCATTCCGCCACCGCGAGGGTGTGGTTTAAGAACATGGCAGACGGCTCCTTAGTGCGCTTGCGCGGACCAGCGTCTGGATCGTTTAGTGTCAGCAGACGGTACCCAGCCTCGGTGAGATGCCAAACCTGCAGAGAGGAACCACCGCCCTCGCCGCCGACCCTCCGCTCTAAAGGCCGGATCAGTCCGTAATCGGAGAGCCGCTTCAAGAGCAGGTTCCGGTGGCGGGTCTGAGATGTCTTGGTACTGCAGTTCGTCACATAGAGCGTCCCGATCTGCGCCGAGGTGAGAAAACGGTACTTGCGAATGGCCTGCAGGACAGCGTGGTCGCGGGCAGTAAGGTGGGCCTCGATCTGCTCAAGCTGCGCCCTAGTCAGACGGGTATTTTTATAGTGGATGCCCCGCGCCGCCTTGGGTGATGCTATCCCCGTCAAGGGGATAGAGCCGTATCCCTTAGTGGCCGAAACCGTGCCGGGTTCCGCCGCTTCCTGGCTTTCAAAGATGGGGCGGCTGGATGGGCGATGGGATGGGTCATTTTCAGGGGTGGCGGCTTGCTTTTCACCGTTATTATGGTATTTGTTCTCTGGTTTTTCATAGTTATTTGGTGGGGTCATAATGGTTCTCCTTGTTTAACTTTTCTTCTTTCGCCCGATAGGGGCATCATTTATGAGTGAGTCCCGTGGCGGGGTGGGCGGCATCGTCAGTTGGATAAGCGACTGCTCTGTCTTGGCTGCTGGGACGCCGTACCGTTTCATGCTCTCGGCTTTGAGTTCAGCTGCCATCCGGATAGGCTCCGGGGGAGGCAGAGTCCTGGCACTGATCCAACCCGTAGCACTGCCATCAGACTGAAAAGCGGTGTAGATTTCGTAGCGTGGCAGCGTCATGAAGTCCAGCGGCTCCAGCTCCTGTGCCTGGGACGCCAATGCTTTGGCGTCGTCGCTGTTCAGGCCGAAGATGATCTTGTTCCGGCAGTTGGCGTCCACCCCGGCCAGAATGTCCGGCGGGAGCTGGCCTCGGTACTGGTGAGCCACGGTATAGGCAACACCCAGCCCTCTGGCCTGTGACAGAGCGTCACTAAACGAGGTGGGCAGAGCAAGGTAGTCTTGGAGTTCGTCGATAAAGATGGATACCATGTGCCGCTTCTCCGGTGCGATTTTTGCTCTGGACAGGGCGAGGCTCCAAGTGAGGCTAACAATGAGGCTCCCTAAGAGCCGTGCGCTCTCCGCGCCAATCATCCCCCGGTTGAGCGGTACCAGCACGATCCGGCGTTTGAGAAAGAGGTCGGTGAGTGAAAACTTCGGCTCGGACTGCCCAAGGATACTTCTAAGACCGGGACGGAAGGTGATCTGCCTGAGCTTGTTGAGGACCGGCGCGATCTCGGTGCGGCGCTCACTGTCTCGCATCGCCTCGAAGTTCTTCCAGAACGGCTCCAGCGCGATGGGGTCCTTTACCTGTGCGGTGATCTTCTTGCGGAAATTCTCATCGGTGAGCAGGAATGGCAGCCAGAGCAGATTTGCCCCTTTGATCTGGGCAAGGGTCAGCAGTGCCCCGGACAGAATGTCCGCACTACGGATGCCCCAATTTTGGGAAAACAGCTCTTGAAACACCGCCAGCACCGCATCTGCTGTAAGAGCGGGGTCTTGGTGGTAGGCCAGCGGGTTAAATCCCACTGGGCAGGGGTCTGAGGGGTCTAGTACTACCACATCGTCTTTGCGGCTGTCCGGAATGCGCTCCAAGATATCTGTGACAAGGTCTGCCTTGGGGTCTATCACCAGAATGCTGCGCCCGGCTCGGATATCCGCGAGGATCAGATGGAGCATGGCAGTGCTTTTGCCGGAGCCGGTAGGCCCTAAGAGTACCGTGTGCTCCAGAGCATCCTTGGGGGCAATGCTGAGAGGCTTCTTGGTACTGTCTAGAGCCATGGCGAAAGTGCGCTTTGCAACCTCCGCTTTTTGCTCCCGGTACCACTTCGGCGGCAGGAGCAGCTTGGGGTGTAGCCCCGGTGTTCCGGGCAGTTCTTCCTCCCCGGCGGGCAGCAGCATAAAACAGGCGGCCTCCTTAACAGACAGGCGGTTTGGCATCCGCCACGGCAGGGCGGCCAGATCCAGATGACTCGGCAGATCCCGCTCTGCATGAATATGTACACCCGCGCTCTCCAAAGTTCGGAGGGCGGAGATGATATTGTTGATCCGGGTTTCCGGATGGCCTCCCGAAACACCTACCCGGACGACAGCATCAAAGCGATACTGGCTGGCTTTATCCCGCGCGGACTTCTGCTGATCCGCTGTGGCGTTATATACATTTCCGAAAACAGCTCTAAACCATGAAGCAGTGGGGTCCGGCATATTCTTGGGGATACTGCTGGGGGCGTAGGCCGCCCCCAGCGTCACCTGTACCACAGTTTCCACATCCGCTCCCGCGCCGGTCATGGCGGCGAGAGCGGCCCGGACGGTAGCCGCCGCCACATCTGTGTTAAGCTGCAGGACCGGCTTTGAGATTTTCAGCTTTCTCGCTGCTGATACTCTCTCACGGGGAATCCCCTCTATGAACTGCGCACTGGTATGGGCCCGCAGGACTTCCTGCACCCTGCTGACGCTTTTCTTGGGCGTCCCAATGAGATACCGCATCTGCCCATTCCGGCAGCGGGCCTCCCACACGATCTCTCCACGGGAAGTCAATGCTGCGATGTGGGTAAGGACCGCTTGGATCGTCTCCATCTCATAGGGACGCTGGATCAACACCTCACGCCAGACCAGTGTGTTAGTAGTCGTCATGATGTTTTCTCCATCTGTACACGCGGTAGGAAATGATGGCCACGCCTACCAGCACTGCAATGATAAGCAGGGGTATTTTTACGGACAGCAGCCAGCAGACGCCCAGACGGAGGAGGAAGCAGCAGATGGCGAACGCTATGACATCCTCGATGAGCCTTGAGAACAGGCCGCGGGTGTCCGGATCGTCCTCGTCCCATGGATCGTTTTTTCGAGACATTGTGCATCACACCTCCTCCTTGGTATCAGGCTTCACCTCCGGCGTTTGTGCGGGGGAGTCCTCGGCTAATTTTTCAAAACTATATTTAGGAACTGGAAATTGTGGGATATAGAGATCGGAACCCCCTTCCGTCTCGTTGCCCCAGCAGTACCATTTCTCATGGCTCGCCGGACGCCTGCGGCAGAACAGCTCCAGATACGGCCCCGGCGAAAGTCGCTCTACGATGCTGATAAACTCACGAGGTTTCTCTGAATGCACGGTAGGATAGGAGATCAGCCAGTTGATTTGTGTCCGGCACTTGGGCGGCAATTTGCCTTTCACTGCAAATAAGCACGATTCACTGGCATTGCGCATGTAAACCCCAACCCCCATTTTGGGCTTGATCCAGTGGAATATCGTGATGTAACGGAAGCCCCATGCCTTGATCACTTCCAGTCCCTCGTCTATGTTCGAGTTGGTCACCCAGAGGTAGAGATGGGCATCGTCGGCGGCCAAGTCAGACACCGGAAGCTTTTTGATGAGGTCGAGCTTCATGAGGGGGTAGTGATTGACAGCGCCCCCATACCTGCTGTCTCCGGATGTTTGATTCTTGGTCCAGGGCGGGTCTGCAACGATGGTGTGGTACTTGATAGCGGGCGGAATATTCTCAGGCACCCGGTAGTTCACCGGAGCCGTCCTTTCAATTATGTGTTTCGACATCTATTTGCACTCCTT
>CANQUE010000076.1 GCA_947626905.1 uncultured Oscillospiraceae bacterium | reverse complement strand
CTGCCTATTTCACGCCTTTAGGCAAAAACGGGCCGTTTTCGTTCCTTGAAAACGGCTCTTTCTTTGACAGACTGAGCACAGAGAGCATCTCTGCTCTCTGTGCTTTCTTTTTCATGACGCCTATCCCTCTTGCCCCAGGTCCACCACCCCGTCGAAGGCGGCCGCCCGCTCCGGGGTGAATTGGTGGGACACGACCAGCAGCAGCCTCCCGTCGATAGAGAGCAAAAGCTGCTCGATCTTTCCCGCCGTTTCCTCGTCCAGGTTGGCCAGCGGTTCGTCCAGGATCAGCACATCCGTGTCCCGCAGCAGCGCCCGGGCCAGACAGATCCGCTTTTTCTCCCCGCCGGAGAGGTTGGCGCCGTTTTCCGTGATCAGCCCGTCCAAGGCCTTTCCACCGGCGAACCGGCCCAGACCCAGGCTCCGCAGCGTTTCCATGAGGCGCCCGTCATCTATGTCCCGGTACATGGTCAGGTTGTTGCGCAGCGTGTCCCGGAACAGGACCGCCTCCTGGCGCACCACGGTAATGGCCCCATAGGTGGTGTCGTACTCCTCCAGGGGGACCCCGTCCACCGTGATCCGGCCGGCCGTCACGTCGTAATAGCGCAAAAGCAGATCGACGGCGGTGGTCTTGCCGCAGCCGCTGGGCCCCTTGATCAGATACTTTTTGCCCATCTCCGCCGTGAAGTCGAACCGGCGCAGGAGCGGCCGGCCGGCGGTGTAGCCGAAGGTGACATGCTCGTAGCGGATGGCCTTCTCCACCCGGAGAAGGGGCCTTCCCGCCCCGCCGCCGGCGCTTTGGCCGATGAACCGCTCCATCGCCGCGCAGGTGGGCCGGATGGCGACGAGCTGGCGGATGGTCTCCGCCAGGGAGATGAGGGGATAGGACAGCTGGTCGATCATGCCGATGGCGACGAAAAAGTCCCCCGCCGAGAACTCCCCCGCCAGCACCAGCCACGCGGCCGCGGCCAGCACGACGAAATACGACAGGTAGGAGATCAGCGTGGTGATCAGCTGCGCCGCCGCTCCCAGGGCCGTGTCCTGCCGGAGCCTGTCCATGACCTGGCCGTTGGAGCGGTCGAACCGGGCGAGGATCTGCCGCTCGACGGAATAGTTCTTGATGATCTCAAAGCCCCGCAGCCAGTCGTTCACCCGGGCCAGATCGTCCTCCACCGCCCGGAAATAGGCGTCCGTGGCCCGCTGCAGGCGTTTTTCGATGAGCTTGGGCACGTACAGCGGCGTCGTCAAAAGCAGGATCGTGATCAGGGCGATCCGCCAGTCCAGGACGAACAGGGCGGCGCTGACGAAAACGATCTTCAGCACGATCTCCCAGAACAGGGGCAGCATCTGAAACCAGCGGGCGCGGATCGTGTCGGCCTCGGCGCTGTATTTCGCCACCAGCGCGCCCTGCTGCCGGGTCTGGTAAGCGGCCCAGTCCAGCCGGAGGATGCCCGCGAAGATATCCCTCTTGAGCATCTTCAGGCACCCCACGGCGAACCGGTCGCTCATGCGCCGGTAGCCGTAGTAAAACAGCACCTCGCCCAGGATGGACCCGATCAGCAGCAGCGCGTACTGCGCCGCCGCGGCCGCCTCCCCGGCGATGGCGCGATCCAGCACATCGCCCTTGAAAAACTGCAGCGCCACCGCCAGCGCCGTGCTGATGAGTACGAAAACCAGAGCCCCCGCGTAATGGGCCCTGTTGGCTCGCAAATATTTTTTCATGGTGATATCCTTTCTATTGTTTCCCGTCCGAAAACGATAGAAGGATAGATCCAATTTTATTTCCTTCTATCGTTTCAGAAGGAAGTCCGGCGTTTCACCATGGCGGCATGCCTCCCGTCCGCGTATTTTTGTTGTCGCCGCAAGGGTCCGCCCTTTTACCGGGCGTATACCTGCCGGCCGGCCACATAGGTGGCGCGGACGGCAAGATCCCGGTCCAGGATGACCAGGTCCGCGTCCATGCCGGGGGCGATGGCCCCCTTCCCCGCCAGGCCGATGAGCCGGGCGGGATTTTCCGTCAGCAGAGGCAGGACCCTCTCCACGCTCTGGCCGGTGAACTTCACCAGATTTTTCAGTGCCTGGCCGGTGGTGAGGGTGGAGCCGGCCCGGACCCCGGTATCCGCCAGCACGGCGTCCCCGTCCCGGACCACCACGTCGTTCACGCCCAGCCGGTATTTCCCGTCGGGCAGGCCGGCGGCCTGGATGGAGTCAGTGACGGCGGCCACCTTATCCCAGCCCTTGCAGGCCAGCAGCATCCGCACCGTGCCCGGGTGCAGGTGACGGCCGTCGCAGATGGCCTCGCAGTATACGTCCCGCTCCAGCACGGCCCCCATGATGGCCGGCCGGTGCTGGTGGAAAAGGCCCATGGCGTTGAAGGTGTGGGTGGCGGCCCGGGTCCCGGCGTCGATGGCAGCGATGGCCGTCTCATAGTCCGCGCCGGAGTGGCCGATGGCCACGGTCACGTCCCGGGATATGGCCCGGATCATGTCCACCACGCCGGGCACCTCCGGGGCCACAGTGATGTACTTCACCGCCCCGTCCGCCGCGGCCTGGTATCGATAAAACAGCGCCGCGTCGCCCTCCCGCAGCAGCCGCTCCGGCATGGCGCCCTTGTATTCCGCCGCCAAAAACGGTCCCTCCAGGTGTATGCCCAGCAGCCGCGCGCCCCCAATGGGCCCGGCCATGGCCGCCTTCGCGTACCCGATGGAGCGCAGGGTGGCCTCCTCCGTGTCGGTGAGCACGCTGCACAGCCAGCCCGTGGTCCCCTGGGCGGCGAAAAACCGGCAGATCTGCGCGAACCCCGCCCCGTCGGCGGCGTTCACGTCCACCCCGCCGCCTCCGTGGGTGTGGATGTCGATAAAGCCGGGGACCAGCCTGTCCCCCGCCAGGTCCACCCGCCGGCAGTCTGCCGGCACGGGGGCGCCCGCCGGGGCGATCACCCCGTCCAGCGCCAGCAGATCCCGTTCAACAAAGCGGCCATGCTCATAGACCCGGCCGTTTTCAAAAAGCACCGCGTCCATTTTTTCAGAACGGCTGTCCCGCCGCCGTGGCGTTGGTGAAGATCACCGCGTCCGGATGGTTTTGCAGAAGGCTGGCCGGGAAGTGGGCCGTCACGGGACCATAGGCCGCCTGGCGCACCACTGCCCGGTGCCAGTCCCGGAACACCCCCAAGCGGACCTTGGCGGCGGAGAGGATCTGTCTCATGCCGATGGTGACTGCCTGGGCGGGCATGGCATCGATGGCGCCGCCCCGGTCGCCGATGGCGTTGGCGGTGCGGGTCTCCGGGGTGAGCCGCACCACCCGGGTGCCCAGACTGGCGAACTGGTCAGCCGTCATGTCCTCCCGGGCCTCGTTGAAGGCCAGATGGCCGTTGATGCCGATGCCGCCGAAGCATATGTCCGGCCCGCCCAGCTCCTCCAGCAGCCTGTCCCCCCGCTCCGGGTCCGCCGGGTCCGGGAAAACGCGCTGCTCCGGGGCCATGAGCAGCGACGGGTCGATCCTGCCGTACACATTTCGGTCCATGAACCCCCGGAAGGACAGGGGGCTGGCCGGGTCGATGTACCCGCCGCCGTCCAGATATTCGTCCATGTTGAAAAGCCAGCAGTTTTTCAGGCTCAGCCGCTCCCGGTTCACCAGGCGCACGAAAATGGGGTACTGGCCCACCGGCCCCACCGGGCAGATGAACACGGTCCGTTTTCCCGCGGCATTGTTGGCGCGGATGGCGTCCACCATCTCCAGCGCCAGCTCATAAAACACCTCGCCGGAATCGCCCAGCACCTGTACAGGGATCTTCGCGCCCTGGCCCAGCGCCTCGGCAGGCAGGTTGAAATAGTCCATATTTTTCTCCTTTTTTGTCATGGTCTGGTCCCATTCTAGCAAGCCCCGTCCGGCTTGTCAAGGCCGGCCCGTATACCGGGCATGATTTGACGATTTCACATTTTGAACAAAAACCGTCGGAAAAACTCTTGCCTATTCGGTATTATTGTGCTACTATGAATAAAAGTTTTCCTGTGCTTCTGTCGGACAGCGCGCCAAGCGGCCCCGGCAAATCTATAATGGAAGAGAGTGGGGAATCTTGAACGAAACATCACCAAAAAAAGTCAAGAAAAAGATCGTGATCAGCAACAAGGTCTGGCTGCTGATCTCCTTCCTGGTCGCCATGGTCGTGTGGTACCTCCTCAGCCTGGGAAAAGCCACCGGCCGCAGCTTCCCCTTCATCGGCAAGACCTTCATCGAGTCCTTCCCCCTGATGGCCACGGAGCGCAAGGTACTGTGGAGCGACCTTTCCAGCAGTATGATCTGCGTGGCGGCCGGCTTCGGTCTGGGCTTCGTCACCGCCATCCCGGTGGCGTTCCTGATGGCCTGGTACACCCCGGTGCAGAAGATCCTCCAGCCCTGGATCAACTTCATCCGTAACATCCCCGCCCTGGCTTACGCGCCCCTGATCGTCATCATGGTGGGCGTGGGCAAGACCCCCGCCATCATCCTGATCTGGATCTGCACCTTCATGACCATGTGCGTGACCATCTACGGCGGCATCGCCAATATCGACACCACGCTGGTGAAGGCGGCGCGGGTGCTGGGTGCCAAGGACATGGACATCTTCTTCCGCATCACCCTTCCGGCCACCGTGCCCTTCATCATCACCGCCGTGCGCCTGGGCCTGGGCGCGGGCCTGACCACCCTGCTGGCCGCCGAATCCACCGGCGC
>CANQUE010000075.1 GCA_947626905.1 uncultured Oscillospiraceae bacterium | reverse complement strand
GCGGAGATGAGCATGCCGTTGGAGGCCAGGCCCATCATCTTCCTGGGCGGCAGGTTCACGATGGCCACCAGGGTCTTGCCCACCAGCTGCTCCGGCTCGTACCACTTGGCGATGCCGGAGAGGATCTGCCGGTCCGTGCCGGTGCCATCGTCCAAAGTGAAGCACAGCAGCTTTTCGCTCTTTTTCACATGGGTGCAGGCCTTCACCTTCACCGCCCGGAAATCGCTCTTGCAGAAGGTGTCGAAGTCCACCGGCTCCGTGGCCAGAGGCTCCACCTCCACCGCGGGCAGGGCGGCCTTTTTGGCCTCGGCGGCCGCGGCCTCCAGTTCCTTGAGGGCCTCCTCCATGTCGATGCGGGGGAACAGCGGCGCGCCGTTGGAGGTATCCCACCAGCCCTCCGTTTCCAGATCGAAGCCCACGGCCTGCCAGTTCCGGCCATTGGCGGGCACGCCAAGGCGCTGGAAAATGGCGTCCGCCGTGGCCGGCATGACCGGGCTGATCAGGATAGCGGACACCCGGATGGCCTCGCAGAGGTTTTTCATCACCGCCAGCAGCCGGGGCTTTTTCTCCTCGTCCTTGGCCAGCGCCCAGGGCATGGTCTCGTCGATATATTTATTGGCCCGGCTGATGAGCCGCCACGCCTCGTTCAGGGCCACGGAGAATTGGAAGGCGTCCATCTGGGTCTGGTAATTCTTCGTCACCTCATCCGCCAGCGCCTTCAGCTCCCCGTCCGGATCGGCCAGCTCGCCGCCGGCGGGCAGCTTGCCGCCGAAATACTTCTCCGCCATGGCAGTGGTGCGGCTGACCAGGTTACCCAGGTCGTTGGCCAGGTCCGTGTTGATGGTCTGGATCAGCAGCTCGTTGGTGAAGTTGCCGTCGGAGCCGAAGGGGAAGGTGCGCAGCATGAAAAACCGCAGCGCGTCCACGCCGAACTTCTCCGCCAGGATGTAGGGGTCCACCACGTTGCCCCGGCTCTTGCTCATCTTCTCTCCGCCGAAGTTGAGCCAGCCGTGGCCGTACACCTTCTTGGGCAGGGGCAGGCCCATGCTCATGAGCATGGCCGGCCAGATGATGGAGTGGAACCGGACGATCTCCTTGCCCACGAAGTGCACGTCGGCGGGCCAGTACTTGTCATAGTCGTGGTACGCCTCGTTGTCGAAGCCCAGGGCGGTGATATAGTTGGACAGCGCGTCGATCCACACATATACCACATGGCCGGGATCGAAGTCCACGGGGACGCCCCAGGTGAAGCTGGTGCGGGATACGCACAGATCCTCCAGGCCCGGCTTGATGAAGTTGTTGACCATCTCGTTGACCCGGCTGCGGGGCTGGAGAAAATCGGTGTTTTCCAGCAGGTCCTGGACCCGGTCGGCGTATTTGCTCAGCCGGAAGAAATAGGCCTCCTCCTCCGCGTCCACCACGTCCCGGCCGCAGTCGGGGCACTTGCCGTCCTTCAGCTGGCTCTCGGTCCAGAAGCTCTCGCAGGGCTTGCAGTACTTGCCCTTGTAGGTGCCCTTGTAGATGTCGCCGTTGTCGTACATCCGGCGGAAGATGCGCTGGATGGCCTTGACATGGTAATCGTCGGTGGTACGGATGAACCGGTCGTTGGAGATGTTCATCAGCCTCCACAGGTCTTTGACGCCCCGGGGCCCCTCCACGATGTTGTCCACGAACTGCTGGGGGGTGACGCCGGCCTGACTGGCCTTGTCCTCGATCTTCATGCCGTGCTCGTCGGTGCCGGTGAGGAACATCACGTCATAGCCGCAGAGCCTCTTATACCGGGCCATGGCGTCGGTGGCCACGGTGCAGTAGGCGTGGCCGATGTGCAGCCGGTCGGACGGATAGTAGATGGGCGTGGTGATGTAAAATTTCTCTTTGCTCATGTGGTTCCCTCCAATTTCCTCTTTCCTTGTCTGATCAGGCGTCCTCGCTGCTCTGGGGCGGCGGCTCCGGCGTATCCACAGGTTCCGGGGGCGCCTCGGTGGGTTCAGGCGGCGCTTCCGTCGGCTCGGGCGGCGCCTCGGTGGGTTCCGGGGGCGCCTCGGTGGGCTCGGGCGGCGTGGTCTGTGCCGCGGGCGGGGACTCGGCGGGCGGCGCGGTAGGCGCCGGCGTGTTGGTGGGCGCCGGGGTGGGCGTAGCCGTTTCCGCCTCCTCCTTATGATACCGGCTGGAGGCCTCCTTCGTGGAGCTGAGAAGATTGCCGTTTTTGTCGTACACGTTCCGGTAGGTCTGGGCGTAATAGAAATCCGCGTCCTCCCAGGTGGTGTTGGTGATCTTCACATAGCTGCCGTCCACGTCCGTGCCCAGCAGCTTGATCGTCAGATAGCCGTTTGACACATAGGCCTGGATCTTGATGGGATAGTCCCGGCTGTTGCGGAAGCGGAAATCCGGTCCGCCCCAGCTGACCGTGGCGTCCATGCCCAGCGGCAGGTAATTGACGGTGAAATAGTGGTCATAGCGCACCGTGATGGTCAGGTTCGCCACCATGGCGCAGTAATACAGCGTGGAGCTGCCCTGGCAGATGCCTCCGCCCAGAGCGGTCTCATGCTTTCCGTTGGAATACACGCCCGCCGCCTGATAGCCCCTGGCCGCAGTCCGTTCGCCCAGGCAGGTGTTGTAATCGAACTCCTCCCCCGGCTGGATGACCGTGCCGTTGAGGGCGGCGGCCGCCAGGGTGATGTTGTTGATGCGGGCGGCGCTGGAACCGGCCAGGCTGGTGCTCTTTTCGCTGAGCACGTCCGCGAACAGCTTCTGCTCCAGCTGCTCGGCGGTGACCTCCGGGTCCTCCCGGATCAGGGGGATGATCACGGTCTGGCCGGGCTGGGCCTCCTGCCACAGGCGCATGGCCTCGTCCATATCGAACCGCACGCCCTGCACGCCCTGGATGACGCCGCCGGTCACCTGGTCATACTGGGCGTCCATGGGCTCCACGAACACCTGGTCGTACAGCTCCTGCAGCAGCGCCGCTCCGTCATCCTCCTGCTGGCCGGAGGCCTCCGGCAGCTGGTAATCGATGGGGCTGTAATCCTCCCGGACGAAGGCCTCCTTCACCTTCTGGCAGACCTCCGCCTGATCCACCCGGGACGCGCCCAGGTTTTTCACCAATTGGATCTGGTCCTCGCCCACGTCCGCTTTGACCACGCCCAGCTTTTCATTGACCTGGAGCACCGCGGGGCCCACCAGGGCGCGGATGGCCGCCTCGTCCGGCTCCGTCCGGACCAGGCTGCCCGTCAGATCCACCGGCTCGGACTTGCAGGACCGGTAGGTCCGCCAGTTTTCCAGCAGGCTCCCATCCCGGCCGTAGTTGTAGGCGCTCTGGGCCAGGGCCGTGCCGTCCGCCGGCTTCAGCCCCAGATCCTGGGCCGTGACGGTGACGCTGTCCCCTGTGGGAAAGTTTACCGTCACCGCGGCGTTTTCATACCGGTCGGCGGCGTCGCCCAGCGCCTGGGCGGCCTGTTCCACCGTCATCTCCCCCACCGGTATGCCGTTGACGGACACGTTGGGATAGATGGTATCCAGTCCGGCGACCTTCTTCGCCTGGGCGAATCCCACCGCCAGCAGGATCACCAGTACCATCAGCACCGCCGCCAGGGGGATGAGCCAGTTCAGCCACCGGTTCCCTCCCCGGCCGCCGCCGTTGCCGTCCCATCCCCCTCCGGACCGCCCCGGGCCTCCCGGACGGCCGGCCCGGTCGGGCTGGACGGTCTGCACAGGGGGCCGCCGGGGCGGCGTCCGCCGCTCCGGGGCCGCTTGCCGGTCGGCCGCCTGCTGGGCGCTGCCGCTGTAGCGCACGGGCCGGCGCACAGGCGTCTGGGGCCGCAGCGGCTCCCGGGCGGGCGCCGGTCCCGGCGCGGCGTGTTTTCCCGCCTCCGGCAGGTCCTCCCCCTCGGAGCTCTCCTCCAAAGGGGCCGCCGGGGCCGGGGCGGGCGTATCCTCTTGTGCCGGAGCGGGCAAGTCCTCCGCCTCCGCCGGAGCGGAGAGGTCCTCTTGCACCGGGGCGGGCGCGCTCTTTTCCTCCGGAACAGGCGCGGGCCTTGCCGCCCTCACGGCCGTGGAAAATTCCGGATCGTACAGCTCGTTCATGGCCTGGCTCTCTTTTTCCAGCCACTGCTCAAAGCTCAGGTTCTCTTTATCCGCCATAACCGCTTCTCCTCCCTGCTCTAGCCAATGCCCGTCGGCCGGGACGCGGCGGTCAGCTCGTCCAGCCCCATCTCCAGATTCTCCTCGATCCAGGGGTTGCCGCTGATCCGCTGTTCCGCCTGGGCCTCCCAAAGGGAGCCGATGAGGATGTTGGACACCAAAAAGCCTGACGGGGTGAAGCACCAGCGCCCGTCAAATTTTTTCGTCCAGCCGTCCTTCTCATATTCCTGCAGCAGCGCCTCGATCGGGGCGAAGTCGCTGCGATACACCTTGTGGTATTCCTCCTCCGAGATGCCCCGGCTGCGGCGCATCCCCAGCATGAGATACTCCGCCGCCCGGTCCAGCTCGTCCAGCTTCTCATACTCGTCCAGGATATCCCCCTGGCCCGACACCCCCTTGATATAGGCCTGCAGGTCCCGCACGAAGCTGAAGCGGGTGCTGCCGATGCAGGAGTGGGCCCCGGGGCCGAACCCCAGATAATCCTCCATGTCCCAATATTTCATATTGTGCCGGCAGGCCTTCCCCCGCCGGGCAAAGTTGGACACCTCATACTGCTGGTACCCGTAGTGGGTCAGGGTCTCCACCGCGTACAGGTACATATCCGCCTGCTCGTCGTCGGAGGGGATGACGGGGCTGTCCTTGTACTCGTCGTACATCGGGGTGCCCTCCTCCAGCTTCAATCCGTAGCAGCTCAGATGGTCCGGCTCCAGATCCAACACCTTGGCCAGAGTTTCCGCCCAATCCCCCTTGGTCTGGTTGGGCAGGCCATAGATCAGATCGATGCTCAGATTGTCGAAGCCCGCCTCCCGGATGAGCTTCACCGCCGTTTTCACCTGGGTGAAGTTGTGCCGCCGGCCGATGATCTTCAAAAGGTCGTCGCTGGCGGACTGGACCCCCAGGGAGAT
>CANQUE010000074.1 GCA_947626905.1 uncultured Oscillospiraceae bacterium | reverse complement strand
ACGGTGAGATTGATGACCGGCTGGGCCGCAAAGGAAGTCAGCGAGGAAAAAGCCTCCTCCCGGCCCATCAGGTCGAAGCCCGCATTGCAAAAGGCGGACACGGCGTGGAAAAGCCCGTACCATATCCCTTCTTTCAGCCCATAACGTCGGCAGAACACCGGGGCCATGACCGCCGCGCCGGTCAGTTCAATGATGACTGCGGCACAGATGATGGTCCCCGCCAGCCGGACGATTCCGCTGATGGAGTGGGCGGAGAGTGACTCCTGGATGGCCGTGCGCTGCTTTAGGCTCACTCGCTTGCCGGTCAGGGCAACCATGGCCATCGCCGCCGTCACCACTCCCATGCCGCCGATCTGGATGAGGAACAGCAGTACCCCCTGGCCGAAGCCGCTCCAATAGGCGGCGGTGTCCCGCACCACCAAGCCCGTGACGCACACGGCGGAGGTGGCGGTGAACAGTGCATCGGAAAAGTTTGCGCCGCGCCCGTCACGGGTGGAGACGGGGAGCATGAGCAAAAGACTGCCCAGCAGGATGAGGGCCATAAAGCCCAGAATGATGATCTGCGAGGCGGTCAGTTCTCTTTTGCTCCGGCCCATGGCCCGTCACCTCCCCGGTGCTTTTCATTGTGGCACAAAAGACATGAAATGGGTGTTAGTATTCTTCCGACGGTATAAAGATCCCGTTAAGACGGCCGCCCGCCGCTTTCCGGCAGAACGCGAAAAAGGACATGACCGCCTGCCGCGTGTCATGTCCTTTTCGCTGATAAATGAGGGATCGGCCCCGCCTTACAGCACCCGCTCCCCATCGATGATCACCGCCCGCACGGTGTGGAACACCTCAAAGGGGCAGCCCTCGGTGATCACCACGTCGGCATCCTTTCCGGGCTCCAGAGAGCCCACCCGCTCGCCGACGCCCGCGTGCCGGGCAGCGTTGATGGTGATGGCCTTCAGCGCGTCGAAGGGGTCCATGCCGGCTTTGACGGCCATCCCGGCGCACAGGGGCAGATACTGCTGCGGGATGACGGAGTTGTCCGTGATGATGGACACGGCGCACCCGGCCTTGGCCAGCACGCCCGGCGTTTCCCAGCTCTTGTTCTGCAGCTCGAATTTGGAGGCGTGGGTGAGGGTGGGCCCCACGGCCATGGGGACATGGGCCTGGGCCAGCTTGTCGGCGATGAGGTGGCCCTCGGTGACATGCTCCAGCGTGATATCCACGTCAAACTCCCGGGCGATGCGCAGGGCCGTGAAGATGTCGTTGGCCTGGTGGGCGTGGGCCTTCAGGGGGATCTTTTTCTCCAGGACCGGGATCAGCGCCTCCATTTTCATGTCGAATTTGGGCATCTTCTGGATATCGCCGCCGGCGGCGTCCTTCCGGGCCTTGTAGTCCCGGGCCTCAAAAAGGGCGCGGCGCAGTATGGCGGCGGTGGACATGCGGGTGGAGTCGCACTTGTCCTGGTAGCAGCGCTTGGGATTTTCGCCGAAGGCGCATTTCATGGCCGCGTCGGCCTTCACGATCATGTCGTCCACGCACCGGCCCACCGTCTTGAGCACGGTGAAGGTGCCGCCCAGCACATTGGCGCTCCCCGGGCCGGTGCAGACCGTGGTGACACCGGCCTGCCGGGCCGCTTTCAAGCTGGGGTCCATGGGATTGATGCCGTCGATGGCCCGCAGCTGAGGGCAGCAGATGTCGTTCATCTCGTTGTAATCGTGGCCCTCATAGCCGATGCCGTAGCCGTCCAGGCCGATGTGGGTGTGGGCGTCCACAAAGCCGGGCCACACTTCCAGCCCTCCGGCATCCAGCTCCCCGCACCCCTCCGGCACGGCCAGATCCGCGCCGATGGCGGCGATCTTTCCGTCCGCCAGGAGGATGTCCGCCCTGTATGCCTGGGGATGGACGGCGTCGTGGACGTTTCCGTTTTTGATGATGAGCATATGTTATCTCCTCCCCCGCGGCCCTGCGGCTGTGCCCGCGCACACCGGCGGCCGCGAAAAAATATTTTCCTCTGTCACTGCAGATAGGATTCCTGCAGCTTTTCCATGTCCTCCGGGTCCAGATTGAGGGCCATCTCCAAATAGCTCTCCACAGAGCCATACTCTATCCGGACACAGTCGGACCAATACGTCCCGTTGGTTTCGAATACCTGGAACACCTCCGCCATGACGGCGAGCTGCTCCTCCCCCGCCCGGGCCAGGCGCATCTGCTCCAGCTGCCCGGCGGCGAACTGGTTGGTCAGCAGGTATTCCTCCATGATCGCGTCCCAGTCGAAGCCCAGGGCGCTGAGAAGCAGCATGGCCCCCACGCCGGTCCGGTCCTTTCCCTGGGTGCAATGCCACAGCACCGGCTTTCCCTGGGCGGAGAGCAGCTCGCGGAAAAAGCCGTTGTACGCCTCGATGGCGTCCGGATGCAGGGCCAGATAGCGGTAAAACTCATGGAACACCTGCCGCACCTGGGCCGGCGTTTCTGCCTTCATGGGGATGATGGCGGGCAGATCGGGGGCGGGAGGCAGCCACACGTTCCTTGCCCCGGGCACGGCTCTGTCCGGCTCCCGCTCCCGCTCGTGCCGGTCCCGCATATCCACCACCAGGCACACGCCCATGTCCGCCAGGCGCGCCACGTCCGCTTCCGACGCCCGGCCCAGGTGGCCGGAGCGCAAAAGCGCGCCCTGCCGTATTCGCGCCCCGTCGGTCCGGACCATCCCGCCCAGATCCCGGGCATTTTCGATGCCGTCAAATCGCAAAAACATTATGTATGCTCCTCTTCATAGGTCTGGCACCACTGCCGCACGCAGCACGCCTCGCACCTGGGCGCCCGGGCGGAGCACACCGCCCGGCCGTGGTACACGATCCGGTGGCAGAAATCGGAGCACTCCTCCGGCGGCAGGATGGCCCGCAGGGCGGCCTCGATCTTGGGCGGGTCCTTCAGCCCGTCTACCAGCCCCATCCGGTTGGACAGGCGGATGCAGTGGGTGTCCACCACCACGCTCCCGGGCTTGTGGTACACGTCCCCCAGGATCAGGTTGGCGCTTTTGCGGCCCACCCCGGGGAGCTTTAGAAGGTCCTCCATGTTGTCCGGCACCACGCCGCCGAAGTCCTCCACCAGCATCCGGGCGGCGCCCACAAGATCCCGGGCCTTGCCCCGGAAAAAGCCGCAGGAGTGGATATAGGGCTCCACCTCCTCCGGCTCCGCCGCCGCCATGGCCCCCGCGTCGGGGAACCGGGCGAACAGCGCCGGCGAGATCATGTTCACCCGCTCGTCGGTGCACTGGGCCGCCAGGCGCACCTGCACCAGCAGCTCCCACGCCCCGTTGTGGTCCAGGGTACAGTCCGCCAGCGGGTATTCCTCCGCCAGCGCCCGGATGATATGCTCTACCTGCCCGGCCGTTCTCATCGTCCGATCCTCTCTTTCTCTGATCCTGAAGAAATCTTATCACGGCCTGTTGCAAATTCCAAGAGGTTTCTTTATAATTTGTATATCCTATATGGGAGGATGTGACCTTATGTACCGTCCGCTGGCAGACGAATTCCGGCCCCAGACCCTGGACGACGTGTTCGGCCAGGAGCATATCCTGGGCCCGGACGGGATGCTGCGCCGTATCGCGGCCAGCGGCCACATCCCCTGCATGATCTTTTACGGCCCCTCCGGCACCGGCAAGACCACCGTGGCCCGGATCATCGCCCAGCGCACCGACCGGCCCCTGCGGCGGCTCAACGCCACCACGGCGGGCCTGGCGGACATCAAGGCCATCATCGAGGAGCTGGACACTCTCCTGGCCCCGGAGGGGGTGCTGCTGTATCTGGACGAGATCCAGTACTTCAACAAAAAGCAGCAGCAGTCCCTGCTGGATTTCATCGAGAACGGCAAGATCACCCTCATCGCCTCCACCACGGAGAACCCCTACTTCTGCGTGTTCAACGCCATCCTCTCCCGGAGCACGGTGTTCGAGTTCAAGCAGCTGCAGCCCGCGGACGTGAAAAAAGCCATGGAGCGGGTGCTCCGGCTTTTGCAGGAGCGGGACGGCGCTTGCATCGCCTGCGAGGAGGGGGTGCTGGACTACATCGCTTCCGCCTGCGGCGGCGACGCCCGCAAGAGCCTCAACACCCTGGAGCTTTTGTACTCCACCGCCCATGTGGGGAAAAACGGCATGGCCTTCACCATGGCGGACGCCCGGGCCGTCACCCAGCGCAGCGCCATGCGCTACGACCGGGACGGGGACGAGCATTTCGACATCCTCTCGGCGCTGATGAAGTCCATGCGGGGCTCGGACCCGGACGCGGCGCTGCACTACCTGGCCCGGTTTTTGGAGACCGGGGACCTGTTGGGGGCCTGCCGGCGCATCCTATGCTCCGCCAGCGAGGACATCGGCCTTGCCTACCCTCTGGCGGTGCCCATCGTGAAAGCCTGCGTAGACTCGGCGCTGCAGCTGGGTCTGCCCGAGGCCCGGCTGCCCCTGGCGGAGGCGGTGATATTTCTGGCCACCTGCCCCAAGTCCAACACCGGGTGCCTGGCCATCGACGCGGCCATCGCGGACGTGAAGGCGGGCAAGGCGGGGCCTATCCCCAGGCAGCTTCAAAACGTCCACGCCGACGGCGCCGGCTTCGAGCAGGAACAGGGCTATCTCTATCCCCACGACTACCCCAACCGCTGGGTGGCCCAGCAGTATCTGCCCGACAGCCTGAAGGACGCCCGCTATTACGAATACGGCGACAACAAGACCGAGCAGGCCGCGAAAAAATACTGGGACCTGATAAAGGGCGGCGGCTGACCAGGCGGCTCAAAGCACCCGGCCCTTCACCGTGGAGATGATCTCCCGGGCCCGGAGGACCTGATCTGTGCGGACATTCACCGTCAGCCGGGCCTGGCCGGCGGCCGCCGCGCTGCGCTCCATCACCGCCCGGGAATTGAGCACCGCCGCGTACATCTGCCCCGGCAGAACACTGTCCACCGCCGAGGGGACCCCATAGGAGGGGCTCATCCCCAAAAGGGGCATATCCCCCCGGGCCCTCCGGTCCGGGGCCCGCATATCCGCCACGGAAAACTCGATCCCGTTGCGCCGCAGACGCATCAGGGCCAGATCGGCCCCGTCCCGGTCGTCGAACACCGCTGTGATCTGCGTCGTCATACCATCACCTCTTTCTGGGGTAGATTGCCCCAAACAGGAAAGGAAAATACCATGCGTTACGAAGGCGACATCTATCGGCCCCCCGGGGAGTGGAAGAGCTATCTGCTGCAGTGCACCGTGGGCTGCTCCAACAACACCTGCACCTTCTGCTCCATGTACAAATCCAAGCGCTACCAT
>CANQUE010000073.1 GCA_947626905.1 uncultured Oscillospiraceae bacterium | reverse complement strand
TTTACACCCCACACACATACTCTTTCCTCCATTATACCAAAAACTCCCCTGTTTGGGGAGTTCTTTGACAGACTGTGAGCCCTGTGCCCAGATCATGGGCACAGGGCTCGGTCTATTCGTTTTTTGGACAAGGCGTCGGCCTGCCCGGCAGGAGCTGTCAGCTTGACTTGCCCGCCTTACTGCTCCGCATGATCTTGTATACGCCATATGCAATGAGAAGGATGAATCCCAGCAAGCGCATAACATCCTGTGCCACGCCCTCCAGCAAGAAGCTCCCCAGCAGCAAAGCCGCGCTTATCACGCCCAATATGGAAAAGATTCTATTCATACGCACCGCCCTCCAACCGCTCCCGATCCATGGTGTTGTCTGTTTTCCTGTCAACCTTTATACCCGGAACGCTCCTAAAACGCAAGGGGATGCCCGTCAGGCGGCTGCCCGCGCTGCGGAGAAGCGAAATTGATTTTTTTCTGCCGAAGTGATAGAATACCGGCCTGAAGGCGATCAAAAACAGAGGGACGTGAACGCATGGAAAAGAACGGATCAGGAAAGCGCCGGGGCGGGGCTGCGCAGAGCGCCGGCCCCGTCAGCCTGTGGAGATACATACGAAAGTATGTCCTTTTCATGGTGCTGGCAGGGCTGTGCATGGTCCTGGAGGTCACGGTGGACCTTGCCCAGCCCCGC
Source organism: uncultured Oscillospiraceae bacterium (assembly GCA_947626905.1). GTDB lineage: Bacteria > Bacillota > Clostridia > Oscillospirales > Oscillospiraceae > CAJOIG01. The sequence continues at coordinate 4,986 of CANQUE010000073.1, read as the reverse complement.
ATCATGAGCCGCATCGTGGACGACGGCGTGCTGGGGCTGGCCACCGGCGGGGTGGGGGACATGGCCGTCATCGTGCGTCTGGGCCTTACCATGATGGGCCTGGTGGTGCTGGGCGGCGCCGGCGGGGCGCTGTGCAGCGTGTTCGCCACCACCGCCAGCGAGCGGGCCGGCAACGACATGCGCAAGGACGCCTTCCGGCGGATCATGCACTTCTCCTTTCCCCAGGTGGATCGGTTCGGCACCGGCGCGCTCATCACCCGCATCACAAACGACGTCACCCAGGTGCAGAACATGATCATGATGTTCGTCCGGGGCATGATACGCACGTCCTACATGTTCCTGGGCAGCATCTTCTTCATGTTCAGCCTCTATCCCCGCTTCGGGCTCATCGTGCTCGGCGCCCTGCCGCTGATCGTGGGGGTCATGGCGGCCTGCCTTGCCAAGGCAAATCCCGGCTTTGCGAAGATGCAGGAGCAGCTGGACGGCATCAACGCCATCATGCAGGAGGACATCACCGGCATCCGCATCATCAAGGCGTGCGTGCGGGAGGCCTACGAGAAGCTGCGCTTCGGCCGGGCCAACGACGAGCTCATCGGCACACAGCTGCATGTGCTGGTCATCTTCGCGTTCATGAGCCCCATGATGAATCTGCTCATGTATCTGGTTGTCATCGCCATATTGCTGGTGGGGTCCTTCCAGGCCGGCGCCGGCGGGACCACCCCCGGCGCGGTCATGGGCGCCATCACCTACACCACCCAGCTTCTAAACAGCATCCTGGGGCTGGTGATGCTCTTTCAGAACATCTCCCGGGGCAGTGCCAGCTGGAAGCGCATCCGCCAGGTGCTTTGCACGGAGCCGGAGCTTACCGACGGGCCTGTCAAAAGTGGGAGCGGGCCCAAGGGAAAGATCGAATTTCGGAACGTGTCCTTCGCCTATCCCGGCGCCGCCCGGCCGGTGCTGCACGATATCGATCTGACGGTAGAGCCGGGCCAGACCCTGGCCATCATGGGGGCCACCGGCAGCGGCAAGTCCACGCTGGTGAGCCTCATCCCCCGGTTTTACGACGTGACCGGGGGCGCCCTGCTGGTGGACGGCACGGATGTGCGGGACTGGGAGCAGAAGGCCCTGCGGGAGCGGGTGTCCGTGGCGCTGCAGAAAAGCGAGCTTTTCAGCGTCAGCATTTCGGACAACATTCGCTGGGGCGACATGGGCGCAGATCCGGAGGATATTCGCGCCGCGGCGGTGATGGCCCAGGCGGACGATTTCATCCGCGCCATGGGGTCGGGATACGATACCGCGGTGGCGGAGCGGGGCATGAGCCTGTCTGGCGGACAGAAGCAGCGGGTGTCCATCGCCAGGGCGGTGCTGAAAGGGGCGGAGATACTTATTTTTGACGACGCCACCAGCGCGCTGGACCTGAAGACGGAGGCGGCGCTTTTCCAGGCCCTGGACAAGGAAAAGCGGGGCGTGACCCGCATTGTGGTGGCCCAGCGCATCGCCACGGTCCGCCATGCCGACCGCATCGCCGTGCTGGACGGGGGCACCATCGCCGCCTGCGGCACCCATGAGGAGCTGCTGGCCGGCTGCCCCATCTATCAGGACATCTACCGCTCACAGATGGGGGAGGAGGACGAAGAGAATGAGCAATAACACGCCCCAAAAGTCCGCCTTCCAGCAGTACGGTCCCCGCCGTGGCGGCGGACCAGGCCGATTCGAGGGCGGGGAGCACGCCCACGACAGCCGGGGCGCGCTGCGCCGTCTGGCGGCGTATTTCGCCAAAGAAAAGAAGTTGCTGCTGGCTATGGGACTGGTGGTCCTGCTGGGCACGGCCTGCGGCGTGTGGGCTCCCAGCCTGCAGAGCGACGCGGTGGATATGATCGCCAGTGGGAGTCGGGAGCGCTTCGGCCTGACCCTGGGGCTGATGCTGGCGGCCTACGGGGTCTTCTCCGGCGGGCAGTTTTTGCAGGACTTCATCAGCGCCCACCTCAGCCAGCGCATCGTGCGCATGCTGCGGCAGGAGCTGTTCGCCAAATTCCTGGACATGCCGGTGAAATATCTGGACGACAACTCCCACGGCGACGTGATGAGCCGTATGACGAACGATGTTGAGAACATCTCCTCCACCGTGTCTCAGTCCCTGCCGTCGCTGCTGTCCGGCGTGCTGACCATTGCCGGGACGCTGGCGGTGATGCTCTGGTACTGCTGGCAGCTGACGCTGCTCAGCTGTGCCACTATATTGCTCACGGTGCTGGCCACCAAGCTGGTGGGCGGCCATGTGCGCAAATATTCCCGCAAGCGGCAGGAATATCTGGGCATCCTCAACGGCAGCGCGGAGGAGCAGATCGCTGGGTACCGCACGGTGGTGGCCTATGACCACCAGGAGGCTTCCATCGAGGATTTCTGCCGCACCTCCGACGAACTGACCCGGGCGGGGATACGGGTCAACGCCCTGGGCGGCATCTTCGGGCCCATGATGAACTGCATCGGCAACTTCGGCTTCGTGGTGGTGGCCGCCTTCGGCGGGTATTATGCCATCCACGGGGTGATATCCGTGGGCGTCATCTCCGCGTTCATCGTCTACGCCAAGCAGTTCAGCCGGCCTCTGAACCAGATCGCGCAAATATACAGCCAACTGCAGTCGGCTCTGGCCGGGGCGGAGCGGGTATTTGCGGTGCTGGACCAGGCGGATGAGGACGTGACCGGGGACGAGCTGCGGGATTCGGACGCGGCGGAGGTGCGCTTTGCCCATGTGGATTTCGCCTATCGGCCGGGACAGCCCGTGCTGAAGGACTTTACCCTCACCGTGCCCTCCGGCAAAAAGGTGGCGCTGGTAGGGGCCACCGGCAGCGGCAAGACCACGGTGGTGAACCTGCTGATGCGCTATTACGACATCGACGGCGGGACGATCTCCGTCAACGGCCAGGATCTGCGGGAGGTGGCCCGGGCCAGTCTGCGGCGGGACATAGCCATCGTGCTGCAGGACACGGTGCTGTTCACGGACACAGTGCGGGGCAACCTGAAATACGCTGATCCGGACGCCCCGGACGAGAAAATGGAAGAGGCGGCCCGCATGAGCCGGTGCGCGGAGCTGATCGAATCGCTGCCCCAGGGATATGACACGGTGCTGACCGGGGCGGGAGCCAATATCAGCCAGGGCCAGCGGCAGCTGCTGGCCATCGCCCGGGCCTTTGTGGCGGACCCGAAGATATTGATCCTGGACGAGGCCACCTCCAACGTGGACACCCGCACGGAGAAGGCCATCCAGGCCGCTATGCAGCACATCATGCGCCAGCGTACCAGCATCGTCATAGCCCACCGGCTCTCCACCATCCGGGACGCGGACCTGATCGTGGTGGTGGACGGCGGCCGCATCGCGGAACAGGGGACCCATGACGAGCTCCTTGCCCAGCGGGGGAAGTATTACGAGCTCTATATGACCCAGTACGCGGGCTTTGCCACATGATACAGAGAAAGGGCGGGAGCATCCAGATGATGCTCCCGCCTGTTCATCGCTCTCCCCGACTGCAACATGCTCTTGATATACGAGCCCCGGGAGCCTTGCACCGCAAGGCTCCCGGGGCTCGTGCGGTCATTCCCACTCGCCAAGGGAAAGTAGGTTCTAAACGTTGTTGTTTAGGTGATTTAATGTTTCTTTGTACAGATGTTCCTGCAGTTTCTCTTCTTCAATGGTGCTCATTCGATTCCCTCCTCCTGCTATGCCGCGGCGGCGTTGGCGTTGATGCGGTCAATGATGCGTCGGATACCGGCCCAGACAGCCAAGTCTGTGAACACCTCCACGATGCTGCCCTGGTCGGTGAAGGGGGGCTCCTGCAGCACGGACAGGTCCTTCATAAGGCCGTTGTGGACGATGTACTCCACGATCTGGTTGACGAAGTATATCTGCCGGCTGTCCAGATTCGCGCTTTCCAGGTACTCCGAAAAGGCGGCCTTGGCGGCGTTCATGTCCAGTCCCACGATCTCCCGGACGAATTCGCCCAGGGGCTTGGCGCCGTATTCCGCCTCGTAATCCTCTTTTGTGCCCACTTCGCTCCAGAGGATGGCCTCCAATTCCTTCACATCCGCCTCCGTCAGCGGCACATTGCTGCGCAGTTTGGCGATGGCGGCGTTGTCCAGATGCTGCCGTACGTAGTACTCCGCCTTGGCCCGATAGTTTTTCAGTTCATCGCTGTCCAGCTCCGCGTCCTTCCACTCTATGGAGAGTATCTCGTCGGTGAAATCGGTGTCATAGTGCAGAACCGTGCGGGGGATATACTTCATAAGATCCCGCAGGCACTGGCGGATGTGCTCGAATTCATTGATGCCCGCGGTTTCCAGGTAGTCCGTGTGCAGGATGCGGTCAATGAGCTCCGCCTGCATCATGATATCCGGGATGTTGGCGACGCCGGCCACAGCGCTGACCTTTTTCATCAGATCGCTGCGGGCGCGGGCATATTTCTTCCCAGCGAGATACGCCAGCTCTATGCCGTATAGCAGCGCGTCGAAGCGCAGGGCCTTGGGATCGTCCTGCTCCGGCACGATCAGTGGCGCCAGCTCCTCGCCCATGAGCAGCGTGTCCTCATAGGTCAGCGTCTGATAGTTGCTAGGCTCCGCGTACAGCTCCACATATTTCAAATGCTGCCGCACAGCGAAGTTCTCCCGGTTCAGCTGCCGCACCTTGCCCGCCATGTCATCCACCAGCGAGGCACGGAACGCCATGAGATCCGGCGTCTGATAGGCCAGGTCCTGTAGCTTGAAGGCGATCTGCGCTTTCAGGTTGAAAAGCGCGCCGGACAGGGCCAGCATGTTTTTAGAAGGCCGGCTGCCACCCATACGGAAGAACGCAAAGTTGCCGCAGAAGTCGAAGATATAGAACTTGCTCTTGTCCTCGCCGTCGATGAGCCCCGGGCACAGGCGGGTGCCCCGGCCGATCATCTGCCAGAACTTGGCCTTGCTCATGACCTTCTTGAAGAACACCAGGTTCAGCAC
>CANQUE010000072.1 GCA_947626905.1 uncultured Oscillospiraceae bacterium | reverse complement strand
CTGCCTATTTCACGCCTTTAGGCAAAAACGGGCCGTTTTCGTTCCTTGAAAACGGCTCTTTCTTTGACAGACTGAGCGGTTTACAGTACCTATCGGTACTGTAAACCGCAAAGTATATATAAAAATACCCCCCTACCCCCCACGAGGCCCTGGAGCACCGCCGCAGCAGCCCCGCCGCCGATGATGGCCGCCGCCCTGGCTGGCCGGGGCGTGCCGTGGCATGATGCACGCCGCCCGCGCTGATGCACGCGCACGACCCCGCCGCCGATGCCGCGCCGCTGGCACATCTCCACGCTGGCCGCCCGGGTCCCCGCTGGCCGCGCTGCTGTGACCCTGGCAACGGACCGCCGCCGGGACCGACGCGGCCATTCCCCGGGGGCCGGGCGCGGAACCTTTTCCGGACCGGGCGCGGCAGTTGCGCGGCCCCTGGTATCCATGCCCGCCGCCCTGGACACCGGGACCACGACCGTGGCAGGTTGCACAATCGGCGAAAGGTAGCAGGGCCGCCAAAAATTTTGCCGAGGATCTTCGCGCGCGGGAAAGTTATACCGGGAATGGAGCGTATCTCCCCCCTATAGTCCCCCCAATTTTGCCCTTTCGTCAATTTGACGGACCCAGCCCGGCGGCCCCTGCTGTACGGTCTACAGGCTATCTTGCTTATCTCCCCCTATAGTCCCCCGGCGCTGTCATTTGCCGTCAAAAGCGACAAAAACAGCGCCGGGATTTTGTGCAAAAAAAGTTCACACATCCCCCCTTTAGGGGGGGGATTGTGAAGAGTTTCGGCCCTATTGACAGGCCGTTTGCCGTCCGCTATTTTGGGGACAAGCCGGACAGGCCATCGGCCCAACGGCCCAGCGATCCGCCGCAAGGCGTCCAGAAAGGGGAGGTGAACATGACAACGCCAAGCACGAGCGAGCTACTGGTGGAAGAGACCCGCGCCGCCGAACGGCTCCGAATCCTGCTGATTGCCAAAGAGTGCAAGACGCTGGAAGAGTTCGTCAAGCGGCTGCTGGAGCTCATTGACGCCAGCAAGCGGTAAAAACATCACCGGGGGCAAACGGATGACACCCCGCCCCCGGTGATGAAACCCCGAGTAATGCGGCGAGTTCGCCGCCGCATTACTCACGGCTTGAGTATAACACAACACCCCAGGAAAAGCAACCCGGAAAAAATGGGACGGCAGACATTCGCTCAAATCCGCCGCCCCGACACACCAAAGGGCGCACCGGTCAAAGCGGCCCCGCCCCATAAATCACCCGCCGCCCAGGGATAAGGGCAGAAAGCCAACACCATGAAGGACGTTTACACCGAGATCGCAAACCGCATCATTGAGCAGCTGGAGCATGGCGTCATCCCCTGGCGGAAGCCCTGGAGAGGCCGCCCGGACGGAGCCGTTTCCCACGCCACCGGCCGCGCCTATTCCCTGATAAACCAGATGATCCTTGACCGGCCCGGCGAATATTTGACCTTCAACCAGGTGAAGGCCGAGGGCGGCCGCATCAAGAAGGGCGCGCACGCCCGGCTCGTAGTCTTCTGGAAGGTCTACACCAAGCAGCAGCGCGACAACGCCGGACAGCCGGTCACGGACCACGCCGGATTATTTTGAAAGGACCCCGCCCCGGGCCGCAGATCCGCAAAAATCCCCGGGTCCCGGATTGACACCCGCCCCGGGATGTTTTATTATATATTCACTATGCGGGAGCACCGAAAGGAGCAGACACCATGAACCTTTACAACACCCCCGAGGAGGCGCGCCAGGCACGCAACGCCTCAAAGGCGCGTTACGACGCAGCGAACGCACGGCATATCTGCTTGAAGTTCAACCGAAAGACCGACGCAGATATCCTGTCACGGATCGACACCGAGGAGAGCGTCCAGCGCTATATCAAGCACCTGATCCGAGAGGATATCGCTCGAAACGGGGGATAACATGCAGATCGCCATCGTTTTATTGATCGTCATAGGCACGGCGCTGATCCTCCACGGTATATTCCGTGCGGCAGACGGCGGCGGGCAGCAACGGCAAGACCCGGGCCACGGCGTGGACGTGGTGTGGCGGGTGGACTCTTCCCGCCATGACCATCGCCGTGATCACCACCGCTGACGCCGCCCGATCATTTGAAACAGCTCATAGGGAACCCCTGTGGGCTCTTTTTTGCCCTCCTGGCTTTGTTATAATAGGACGTTGTGTTAAACACATTTGGGCCCGGTTTTTCCAGCAGTATCAAGCCTTTCCCGCCCTCTGCCCAAACTGTGTTTTACCATGCCTTAATATGACAAACATATGCCTCCCAACTGGTCCCAAAAGGAGTGGCCCAAAATGCGCTGCAGACTCACCACATCCCCGGTGGTCTGGTAATGGTTGCGCTTGCAAAGTATCTTGGCTACATCTAGTCTGTTTCAAAAATGTAAAACGCCCACCCTAGTTTCCCGGAACGGACTTGACAATTTCCGATATGGCGATTATACTATAAACACAAAGAGCGCTGCCGGTTCCGGTCAGCCCTTAAAGTGCTTTGAAGTGATTGCCGAACTTGTCAGGGTTACCGGCGGTCACTTCTTTTTCGCCTGAATGAACAGGCCGCAAATACCAATACAGGATACCCCAAAAAGCAACAATAAATGCTGCCCCGGTGCTGGAACACCGGAAGCGTCAATGAAGAAAGGAGATCGCCCATGTTAGAAAAACAGGATCTGCAAGCCATCGAGGAACTGATCGAGGCATCTGAAAACCGCACCCACGCATACATCGAAGAGGCCATCATCCCCCAACTGCAACTTCTGGCGGAAGGTCACCAGACACTTCTCGAAACGCTAGCCCCCAAGAGCCGGGTCGATAACCTGGAGGACGACGTTGTTTTCCTCAAGTCCATAGTCAAGTCCCTGATGCAGGAAGTGGCTGATTTGAAAAAAGCCCAATAATAAAATACCGCCCCCGGTCACCCGGAATAGGCAAATATACAGCAAACACCACGGCAAAGGCCTTAAAAAGGAACACCCGCCCCGGTTTCCCGGGACGGGCAGCAAAAAAGCCAACACCACTTGTCTTAATTTGCGCTCATACTATACCATGTCGTGCGGTTCCGGCGTGAGCCGGGAGCACGACCGGTATTTGGGGGTATAATAGCGGTTTCGGCGCTATTATACCATGTCGTGCGGTTCCGGCGTGAGCCGGGAGCATGACTGGTATTTGGGGGTATAATAGCGGTTTCGGCGCTATTATACCATGTCGTGCGGTTCCGGCGTCAGCCGGGAGCATGACCGGTATTTGGGGGTATAATAGCGGTTTCGGCGCTATTATGCCATAACGCGGGCGCGAACGCATGACCATTTCACCAAAAGGAGCGCCTGTTATAGGTAAGTATGACTATGTCGTAACGACAAAACAGGTCGATGGCGTAAGATATAAAGCTTACGGAAAGACTCAGCGCGAAGCGCTGCGGAAGCTGGACGATATACCGCAACCAGATCATAAAGCACTGCTATGAGGTAAACCCGCTCCTGGAATCGGAAGAAAGCTGGAACGCCCTTGTTCCGTACAGCCTGCGGCACACCTACGGCACCGACCAGCAGCGGGCCAAGGTGCCGCTGAACGTGACCAAATACACCATGGGTCATAGCGATGTGTCGTCCGTCACGAGCAGGTATTACATCACCACCACGCCCGACGTGGTGGACGACGCTACAAAGGCCCTCGATGAGTTTTATAATAAGCCGCTAAATAGGATATCCGTTTCCGGCCGGAGACAAAAAAATGAGGGAGGCGCTTTTCAAAGAGCGTCTCCCTCGGTGTTTTTCCGTCAGTCAGCCACGTAGGGCAGCAGAGCGATCTGCCGGGCCCGCTTGATGGCCTCGGTCAGCTGCCGCTGATGCATGGCGCAGGTACCGGTGGTGCGGCGGGGCAGGATCTTTCCCCGCTCAGACAGGTACTTGCGCAGACGGGCGGTGTCCTTATAGTCCACGTGGGTCATCTTGTCCACGCAGAACTGGCAGACCTTGCGGCGTTTACGGGGCTTGGCCCGATTGGCGCCGTCGGTGGGAGCTTTATCGTAAGGCATGGTTCATCCTCCTTTATCAAAACGGTAATTCGCCGTCGCCGTCATCCAGCTCGGCAAAAGCGCTGCCGCCGGCGGGCGCGTCGTTATACCCGGCGTTGTATCCGGCAGCGGCGGCACGGGGCGCGGGGCCGCCGGAGCGCTGTCCGTCCTCCCGGGAGCGCTTGCTCTCCCCGAAGTAGACATTGTCCGCCACGATCTCCGCGGAGCGGCGCTTGCCGCCCTCCCGATCGGTCCAGTCGCGGATCTGCAGCCGCCCGGAGACAGCCGCCATGCTCCCCTTCTGGAAATACTTCGAAACAAATTCCGCCGTGCTGCGCCAGGCCACGCAGTCGATGAAATCGGTCTGCCGCTCGCCGGTGTCCCGGGAGTTGAAGTCCCGATCCACCGCCACGGTGAACGACGCCACCGGGACCTGGGACTGGGTGTAACGCAGCTCGGGGTCGCGGGTCAGACGGCCCATCACAACGATGTGGTTGAGCATTTCGGCCCTCCGTCAGTCCACCCGCAGGGTGATCAGGCTGCGCATAATGCCGTCGGTAATGCCCAGCACACGATCCAGCTCCGCCGGGAAGGCGGGGTCGCTCGTGAACTTCACCAGCACGTAGTAGCCCTCGCCGATGTAGTTGATGGGATAAGCCAGCTTCTGCTTGTCCTTGACCTCCATCTCATCGACTGTGCCGTGCTGCTCCACAAGCGCCTTGAACTTCTCTACGATGGCTGTACGCTCTTCTTCCTCCAGGTTGGGGTTGATGATGTACATCACTTCGTATTTCTCGCTTGTTTTCGCCATGTTTGCACCTCCTTCTGGTCTAATGGCCCCTGATGTGTTCCCAGGGGCAAGGAAATTGGCCTGGCCTGGGGCCAAGCCTTTTTATTATACACGATTTTCCTCCGATGTCAACCGCTTTCTCCCGAAAAAAGCGCCCTCTGCCGGATGGCAGAGGGCGCGGGTCACACGGGATGGACGGCTTACCGGGAGGCTTCCTGGGCGTACAGCTCCACCTGCGCCTGCAGGTTGGCGTAACGCTCCTTGCTCTTCTCCTCCGCCTCTGTGAACAGCTTCTCCGCACGCTCGGGGAAGTTGATGGTCAGAGCGGAGTACCGGGCCTCGTTCATGATGAAGTCGCGGTAAGAGGTGGTGGGAGCCTTGGAGTCCAGGGTGAAGGGGTTCTTGCCCTCGGCAGCCAGGGCGGGGTTGTACCGGAACAGGTTCCAGTAGCCGCAGTCCACGGCCTTCTTCATCTCGGCCTGGCAGTTGGTCATGCCGCCCTTGATGGAGTGCATCTCGCAGGGGGCGTAGCCGATGACCAGGGACGGGCCGGGATAGGCCTCCGCCTCGGCGATGGCCTTCAGGGCCTGGGCGGGGTTGGCGCCCATGGCGATCTGGGCCACATAGACGTAGCCATAGGTCATGGCGATCTGAGCGAGGCTCTTCTTGGCCACAGACTTGCCGGCCGCGGCGAACTGCGCCACCTGGCCGATCTGGCTGGCCTTGGATGCCTGGCCGCCGGTGTTGGAGTAGACCTCCGTATCGAAGACCATGACGTTCACGTCCTCGCCCTGGGCCAGCACGTGGTCCAGGCCGCCGAAGCCGATGTCGTAGGCCCAGCCGTCGCCACCGAAGATCCACACGGACTTCTTGGACAGATATTCCTTATTCTTAAGGATCTCCGCCCGGCGCTCGCAGCCGCAGTCCTGCTGCTCCAGCAGGGCGACCAGCTTATTGGACGCGGCCTCGTTCTTCGCTCCGTCGTTGTAGGTGTCCAGGTACTCCTGAGCAGCGGCCTTGATCTCTTCCTTCTTGCCGTTGGCGGCGATCTGCTCTACCAGGCCCTTCAGCCGCTCGCGGATGGCCTTCTGGCCCAGATACATGCCGAAGCCGTGCTCGGCGTTGTCCTCGAACAGGGAGTTGGCCCAGGCGGGACCGTGGCCGTTCTTGTCCACGGTGTAGGGGCTGGTGGCAGCCGGGCCGCCCCA
>CANQUE010000071.1 GCA_947626905.1 uncultured Oscillospiraceae bacterium | reverse complement strand
ACCACCAGTCCTCTTTCGTACAGAACTGGTGGCCTAACCTGTTACTTTTGTGTCTACCAACTATTGACTATTTCACCGGCATCTGCCGGGGCGGTCTTTATATGGGGTGGATCATAGCATCGATCTAGATCAGTTGGCGCTCTTTCCCCGGCGTCTGCGGCGGCGGGGGCGGGACTGGTGGGCGTTGAAATTGGCCACCATCTCCTCGTCTGCCTGATAGAGCAGGCGGTTGGCGTACCAGGAGCCGTCCTCCGCCTGGCGCAGCCGGATGCGGCAGAGATAGGCGCCGTGGTCCGGACACTGGGCCAGGGACATATAGCGGTGGTCGCCCTGGCTGATCCAGCGGGTGCGATCCAGCGCCATGCCGCATACGGGGCAGACAGCCCGGGCCTCTCCGGCGGCCTGCCACAGGGCTTCCCGGGTGGGATAGCTGGCGGATACGCTGTGTTCGATGGGCTTGGGCCCGCTGCCGCCCTCGGCTCCGCCGCCCTGGGGCTTGCGGGACAGCTGATGGATGAGCTGTCCATAATTCTTCAGTCCCCGGGCCAGATCCAGCCGGGAGCACACCAGCGCGGTATTGTAAGCGTCGCCCAGGGCGTCGTGGGCCACGCGGGTCTGCTCGATGCCAAAGTGCTCCATGGCGGTCTCCAGGGATTTTTGGTTGCGGTCCTCGTCCTCGGTGAGCATATTGTATATCAACTGCAAATTGATCCACTGGCCCATCCAATCGATGTCCAGGTCGTGGATGATGCAGTTTTGCTCCATGATGCCGCTGTCGTCATAGCCCCAGGTCATAAAGGTGCAGTCCGGCCCGCACCAGGCCAAAAACTGCTCCAGGGCCGTCGGGAAAGGCAGGCCGCCGGCCAGACGGGCGTTGTCAAAGCCGGTGAGCTTCTTTACTTTGTAGTGCATCTTTCTGAACCAGACCGGGCTCACGTCGCATTGGAATTCTTCGCCGGGGGTATAGTCATCGCGCAGCTTCACCGCGCCGATCTGGATGATCTCGCCCCGCAGATGGATGGGGAGGTGGTTGAATACAGAGGATTTCGCGCTCATGGCCTGGTTCCACTCCAGGTCAACGACAATCAATGGCATGGTATAGTCCTTCCTGCGCCGGAATATGCGCTGAAGGTATTTTAACATATTTTATAAAAAATGACAATATAATTGCGCGGATCGGCCGTATATGATAAAATACGGAACGATAAACCACAGCGGAGGGGGCTTATACATGAAGATCGCAGTGATATGCGGCGGGCTTTCCAACGAGCGGGACGTGTCCCTGTCCAGCGGCTGCGGCATTGCCCGCGCCCTGCGGGGACAGGGCCACCGGGTGGCGCTGGCGGATCTTTTCCTGGGCATGGAGGAGGCGCCGGAGGAGCTGGATGCGCTGTTCACGGAGGATGCCGCCGGCGCGGATGCGGCCGTGGCGGATACGGCGCCGGATCTGGCGGCGGTGCGGGCCATGCGTCCCGGACAGGGACCGGTGGGACCTCATGTGCTGGAGCTCTGCCAGGCGGCGGATATCGTTTTTCTGGCCCTCCACGGCGAAGAGGGGGAAAACGGCAAGCTCCAGGCCTATTTTGATATCAACGGCGTGCGCTATACGGGCAGCGGCTATCTGGGCAGCGCCCTGGCGATGAATAAGGCGCTGTCCAAGACCTTGCTGCGCGCGGCAGGCGTTCCCTTGGCGGAGGGGATCGTCCTGCGGCGGGGGGACGGACAGGACATGGGAACGGTCGGATTTCCCTGCGTCGTGAAGCCCTGCTCCGGCGGGAGCAGCGTGGGGACCACCATCGTGACGGACCCGGCGGATTATGCTCAGGCGCTGGATCTGGCGTTTCGGTATGAGGACTGCGTGCTTGTGGAGCGGTTCATCGCCGGCCGGGAGCTGACGGTGGGAGTCATCGACGGCAAGGCCATGCCGGTGACGGAGATCATCCCCAAGTCGGGCTTTTATGATTATAGGAACAAATATCAGCCCGGCATGACCGACGAGCCTTGCCCCGCCGCCATCCCGGCGGAGGAAACGGCCGCCATCCAGGCCCTGGCGGAACGGGTATATGCGACCCTGCATCTGCAGGCATACTGCCGGGTGGATTTCATCCGGGGCGAAGACGGCGTGTTTTACTGCCTGGAGGCCAATACCCTGCCGGGCATGACGCCCACCAGTCTGGTCCCCCGGATGGGAAAGGCCATGGGCATGACATACGGGGAGCTGTGCGACGCGCTCATCGCCGCCTCCCTGAAAAAATACGAGTGATACAGGTGACGCTATGAGGAATCTGAATTGCGAAACCGTTCTGGCCGTCACCGGCGGCGTGGCCGCCGGTCCGCTCCCGGCGGGAGAGATCACATCCATCACCACAGACAGCCGGACCGCTGAGCCCGGCTGTCTGTTTGCGGCGATCCCCGGCGCCCGGTCGGACGGGCACGATCATTTGCTTCAGGCGGCGGAGAAGGGGGCGTGCTGCGCTCTGTGCCAGCGGCCAGTGGCCGCGCCCATCCCCCAGATCATCGTCCCGGATACCCAAACGGCCCTGCGGGCCCTGGCGGCTTGGTACAGGGCGCAGTTTCATCTTCCGGTGGTGGGGGTGACCGGCTCCGTCGGGAAGACCACCGCCAAGGAGATGATCGCCTCGGTGCTGTCGGTCCGGTACGAGACCCTGCGGACGGAAAAGAATTTCAATAACGAGCTGGGCGTGCCGCTGACCCTGTTCCGGCTGAGGGAGGAGCATGAGGTGGCCGTGGTGGAAATGGGCATTTCCGGCTTCGGGGAGATGACCCGCCTGGCGGAAATGGTCCGGCCCCAGATCGGAGTATACACCCTCATCGGCGACGCCCACCTGGAGTTTCTGGGCAGCCGGGAGGGGGTGCTGCGGGCCAAAGGGGAGATGGCGCCCTTCATCGATCCCGAGGGGGCCGTTGTCGTCAACGGGGACGATCCGCTGCTGCGGGAGCATGATTTTGGCCGGCGGAAGATCCTGTTCGGCCTGGGGGAGCACTGCGCGGTCCGGGCGGTGGATGTGGCCGCGGAGGGCACCGCCGCCATGCGGTGCACCGCCCTGGTGCAGTCGCGGCGCATCCCCCTGTATATCCCCGCTTTTGGGGACCATATGGTCTACGCGGCCCTGATGGGGGTCGCGGTGGGGGTCGCGCTGGGCCTGACGGACGAAGAGATCGCCGCGGGGGTGGCCGCCTATGAAACGGTGGGCAGCCGGGGACGAGTGATCGAGGCGGGAACGCTGCATATCCTGGATGACTGCTACAACGCCAATCCCACCAGCATGAAAAGCGCGCTGGAGAGCCTGGCGCGCCTGCCCGGCCGGCATGTGGCGGTGCTGGGGGACATGCGGGAATTGGGTCCGGTCAGTCCGGCCCTGCACCGGCAGGTGGGAGAGCTGGCCCAGGATATGGGCGCGGCGCTGATCGCCTGCGGGCCGGAGGCGGAGAGCATGGCCACCCTGCCCGGGGCGGTGTGGTATCCGGACCGGCAGGCGCTGATCGACGCCTTGCCTCAGCTCATCCGCCCCGGAGACACGGTCTTGGTGAAGGCCAGCCGGGCCATGGGATTCGAGGCGGTGGCCGACGCGCTGGCGGAACTGGGGAGAAATTTGTGAAAATTCATAACTAATTGCTATAATCTCCAAAATGCTCTTCACAAACGCGGAATTGGTTGATATAATATACACAACTAGCCAAAACCGTGGAGGGAGCGAGATATGTTCAAGATCGTGAGCAAGCGGCCGCTGAACGAGGCGAAGACCGTTATAGAATTCGTTATCGAAGCGCCGCTGGTGGCAAGAAAGGCAAAGCCCGGACAGTTCATCATTTTCCGCATCGACGAGTATGGCGAGCGGGTCCCTGTGACGATCGCCGCTTCCGACAAGGAGAAGGGCACTGTGACCATCATGGTCCAGCCGGTGGGCAAGACCACCAAGATGCTGAACCTGATGGAGGCGGGAGATCACCTGGCGGACTTCGTAGGTCCTCTTGGGCGGCCGACAGAAATGGAGGGCCTGAAGAGGGTCTGCGTCGTAGGCGGCGGCGTTGGCAACGCCATCGCCTACCCTGTGGCAAAGGGCATGCACGACCGGGGCATCCAGGTGGATATGGTGGCGGGCTTCCGGTCCAAGGACATCGTGATCCTGGAGGAGGAGATGCGCGCCGGTGTGACGAACCTGTACATAACCACCGACGACGGCTCTTATGGGGAGGCGGGCTTCAACGTCACGAAGCTGAAGGCCCTGCTGGACGCTGGCAACCAGTACGACGAGATCATGTGTGTCGGTCCCACCAGGATGATGCAGCGGGTCTGCGAGGCCACGAAGCCTTACGGGGTAAAGACCATTGCCTCGATGAACCCCATCATGCTGGACGGCACGGGTATGTGCGGCGCCTGCCGGCTCACCGTAGGCGGCGAAACGAAATTCGCCTGTGTGGACGGCCCGGAGTTTGACGGCCATCTGGTGGACTGGGACGGCATCATCCAGCGCAGCACATTTTATGCGGAAGAGGAAAAAGAGGCGGAGCAGCATATCTGCCGCATCACGGGAGGTGTGAGAGAGCATGGCTAATATGCGCATGGACAAGAACCCCATGCCGGAGCAGGAGCCTCTGGTACGGAACAAGAATTTTGACGAGGTGGCCTTGGGCTACACCGCGGAGATGGCCGTTGACGAGGCCAAGCGGTGCCTGCACTGCAAGCGCCCCGCCTGCGTGAGCGGCTGCCCGGTGAACGTCCATATCCCGGAGTTCATCGCGAAAGTGGCCGAGGGCGACTTTGACGGCGCGTATAAGATCATCACCTCCACCAATTCTCTGCCCGCCATCTGCGGCCGCGTCTGCCCCCAGGAGAACCAGTGCGAGGGCAAGTGCGTCCGGGGCATCAAGGGCGAACCGGTGGGCATCGGCCGGCTGGAGCGGTTCGTGGCGGATCACCTCATGACCGACGGCCACAAGGAAGGCCCTCCCCAGCGCCCCGAGCCCAATGGCCACAAGGTGGCGGTGGTGGGCTCCGGCCCGGCGGGCCTGACTTGCGCGGGCGACCTGGCCCGGAAGGGATATGACGTGACGGTCTACGAGGCTTTCCACAAGGCCGGCGGCGTGCTGGTGTACGGCATCCCGGAGTTCCGTCTGCCCAAGGCCATCGTGGCAAAGGAGATCGCTAAGTTGGAATACTTCGGCGTGAAGATCATCACCGACGCGGTGATCGGCCGGGCGGAGAGCATCGACGAGCTGTTCGAGCAGGGCTTCGAGGCGGTGTTCATTGGCTCCGGCGCGGGCCTGCCCCAGTTCCTGCATATCCCGGGGGAGAACCTGCTGGGCGTGTTCTCCGCCAACGAGATCCTGACCCGCAGCAATCTGATGAAGGCATATCTGCCCGAGTATGACACCCCCATCAAGCTGGGCAAAAAGGTGGCCATCGTGGGCGGCGGCAACGTGGCCATGGACGCGGCCCGCACGGCCAAACGCCTGGGCGCGGATGAGGTATATGTCATCTATCGCCGGAGCATGGAGGAGCTGCCCGCCCGGAAGGAGGAGGTCCACCATGCCGAGGCGGAGCAGATCATCTTCAAGCTTCTCAACAACCCCGTGGAGATCGTGGGGGATGAGACCGGCCATGTGACCGGGATCAAGGTGATCAAAATGGAGCTGGGCGAACCGGACGCCAGCGGCCGCCGCCGCCCGGTGGAGGTACCGGGAAGCGAGTACGTCATCGACGTGGACTCGGTCATCATCGCCATCGGCACTAGTCCCAACCCCCTGATCCTGTCTACCACGCCGGGTCTGGAGTCCACCAAAAAAGGCGGCATCGTGGCGGATGAGGCTACGGGCGCCACCTCCCGCGTGGGCGTTTACGCCGGCGGCGACGCGGTCACGGGCGCGGCCACGGTCATCAAGGCCATGGGCGCCGGCAAGATCGCCGCCGCGGGCATCGACCAGTACATCCAGGGCAAATAAGCGATGTGATAACCAAAAGCCAGACGGATCTCCCGTGACGTGGTAAAAAGATGGTAGACACGAAAGTGCCTACCATCTTTTTGTGCTAGAATGAAAGGAAGGGGTGATACA
>CANQUE010000070.1 GCA_947626905.1 uncultured Oscillospiraceae bacterium | reverse complement strand
AACACCGCCGGCAAGACCCTGGAGATCCCCATCAAGGCCAACTACCGCGAGGGCCTGACCGTGCTGGAGTACTTCGTCTCCAGCCGAGGCGCCCGCAAGGGCCTGGCCGACACCGCTCTGCGTACTGCCGACTCCGGTTATCTGACCCGCCGTCTGGTGGACGTGAGCCAGGACGTGATCATCCGGGAGCGGGACTGCGGCACCACCGCCGGCAACGACGCCCGGGTCATCCTGGACAAGATCGTGAAGGCCCGGGTGAACGCCGACAGCCTGTCCGGCAAGTTTGCCCCCCAGGATATCACCGATCCCAAGACGGGCGCGGTGATCGTGCCCAAATACAAGGCGTTCAGCAAGGCCGATGTGGCCGCGCTGCAGGCCGCGGGCATCGAGGAAGTGGACGCGGCCGCGGCGGCGCAGACCTTTGGCGAGAGCATCCGCGGCCGGTTCCCCGCCACGCCCATCGTGAAGCCCTCCACCGGAGAGGTGCTCTTTGACACGGATCATATGCTCATGCCCATCGACGCCCAGACCCTGGAGGACAACGGCATCTTCTCCGTCAAGGTCCGCTCGGTCATGTGCTGCGAGGCCCGCAGCGGCGTGTGCGCCAAGTGCTACGGCATGAACCTGGCCGTGGGCAAGCCGGTGGACCCCGGCGAGGCGGTCGGCGTCATCGCCGCCCAGTCCATCGGCGAGCCGGGCACCCAGCTGACCATGCGTACGTTCCACACCGGCGGCGCCGCAGGCTCCGACGTGGAGGACATCACCCAGGGTCTTCCCCGTGTGGAAGAGCTGTTCGAGGCCCGGCGGCCCAAGCGGGTGGCCATACTGGCCGAGATCAGCGGCGTCGTTTCCATGGAGGACGCCAAGAAGAACACCATCTGCGCCCTGACCATCACCAACGAGGACAGCGGCGAGACCCAGGTCTATCAGATCCCCTATGCCAGCGGCATCCTTGTGGCCGATGGCGACCATGTCCAGAAGGGCCAGGAACTGACCCGCGGCGCGCTCAATCCCCACGACGTGCTCCGTATCCGCGGCGTGGACGACGACGAGTTCGGCCGCCAGGGCGTGCGCAACTATCTGGTCCAGGAGGTCCAGAAGGTGTACCGCCAGCAGGGCGTGGATATCAACAATAAGCACATCGAGGTCATCGCCCGGCAGATGCTCCGGAAGGTCCGCGTGGACGAACCGGGCAGCACCGACCTTTTGAGCGGCGCCGTCGTCGACCTGGGCGAAGTGCGCCGGGCCAACGACGCGATCCAGGCCCGGATCGACGCGGGGGAGGAGGGCCTTGAAAAGGCCACCTGGACCCAGATCATCATGGGCATCACCAAGGCCTCCCTGGCCACCGAGAGCTTCCTGTCCGCCGCCTCCTTCCAGGAGACCACCCGCGTCCTCACCGACGCCGCCATCAAGGGCAAGGTGGACCACCTGGTGGGCCTGAAGGAGAACGTGATCATCGGCAAGCTGATCCCCGCCGGCTCCGGACTGGATATGTACCGGAACGTGGGCGTGGAGACCGACGAAGAGAAGGCCGACGAGGCGGAAGAGTATGTGGACCTGTCCGCCCTGGTGGGCCGGACCAACGCCCTGTAAACGATCAAATCGACATCCGCCCTGGATCCCCGGGGCGGATGCGCTTTTTCAACGGGAGGAGAATATGGACGAGCATAAACTGGACAACAAGCGTACTGTGCTGGTGGGGCTGGCCTTCCTGTCCATCAGCGCTTTCTGGCAGATGTACGACAACGTGATCCCCAAGCTGCTCACCGGAACCTTCCACATGGGAGAGTCCCTGGCCGGGGCGGTGATGGCGGCGGACAACGTGCTGGCGCTGTTTTTGCTGCCCTTTTTCGGGGGACTTTCCGACAGGACGAACACAAAGCTGGGCCGCCGCACCCCCTATATCTTGGCGGGCACCGCCTTCGCTGTGATCCTGATGAACCTGCTGCCGGCGCTGGACAACAGCTACGCCGCGGAGGCGTCCCCCTTCAAATTTGCCTCCTTTGTGGTGACGCTGGGGCTGCTGCTCATCGCCATGGGCTCCTACCGCTCGCCGGCGGTGGCCCTGATGCCCGATGTGACGCCCAAGCCCCTGCGCAGCAAGGCCAACGCCATCATCAACCTGATGGGCGCCATAGGCGGCGTGATCTACCTGGCGGTGGCGGCGGTGCTCTATCCCAACTCCAAGGTGGAGGGGCTGGCCCATGTGAACTATCAGCCCCTGTTTCTGGTGGTGTCCGCCCTGATGGCGGCGGCGGTGATCGTGCTGCTCGCCACCATCCGGGAGCCAAAGCTGGCCGCCGCCAATCAGGCGCTGGAGCGGGAGCACCCGGAGTGGAACCTGGCGGAGGACGACGGCAGCGGCAAGGAAATGCTGCCGAAGCCCGTCAAGCGCAGTCTGGGCTTTCTGCTGGCCTCCATCGCCCTGTGGTTCGTGGGCTACAACGGCGTCACCACCTGGTTCACCACCTACGTGGGACAGGTGATGGGCCAGGGGCTGGGAGGCGCGTCGCTGTGCCTGATGGTGGCTACCGGCGGCGCCATCGTCTCCTACATACCCATCGGCATCCTGGCCTCCAGGGTGGGCCGGAAGCGGACCATCCTGGCGGGTGTGGTGCTGCTGGCCAGCTGTTTTCTGGCCGGATACCTGCTCACCGTCCGCTCCAGCGCCATCACTCCGGTGATGTATATCTGCTTCGCTCTGGTGGGCCTGGCCTGGGCGGCCATCAACGTCAACTCCCTGCCCATGGTGGTGGAGATGTGCCGGGGCTCCGACGTGGGAAAGTTCACCGGCTACTACTATACCGCCTCCATGGCGGCCCAGGTGGCGACGCCCATCGCAGCCGGGTGGCTGCTGCAGCACGTGGGATACTGGACGCTGTTCCCCTACGCGGCGTTGTTTGCTGCGGGCAGCTTTGTGACCATGCTGTTCGTCCGCCACGGCGACGTCAAGCCGGAGAGAAAGAAGGGCCCGGCCGCATAGCGGACACCGGGATCGGGGAGGCAAGGACATGGTATATTGGCTGATCGGCATCGCGGCGGCGCTGGTACTGGCGCTCGCTCTGTGGTGCCTGGCGGTCCGGCCCCGGCAGGGCCAGACGGGATGGGTGGCGCTGGACGGCGAGCGCTATGCCCACAGGGGGCTTTATGACCTGTCGGCCGGCCGGCCGGAAAATTCCATGAGCGCTTTCCGGGCCGCGGCGGAGGCGGGATTCGGCGCGGAGCTGGATGTGCACCGGATGGCGGACGGTTCTCTGGCGGTGGTCCACGACGGCGATCTGACCCGGGTGTGCGGAAAGAGCGCCCAGATCGAGGATCTGCGGCGGGAGGATCTGGCGGACTATCCGCTTCTGGGCAGCGGGGAGGCCATCCCGCTGCTGGAGCAGGTGCTGCCCCTGTTTGAGGCGGCGAAAACGCCGCTCATCATCGAACTGAAGGCGGCCCGGGGCAACGCCGCCGCGCTCACCGACGCGGTCATGGCCCGGCTGGAGGGCTGGAAGGGAACGTACTGCCTGGAGAGCTTCCACCCGGGAGTGCTGATCCGGCTGCGCAAGCGATGGCCCGCCGTGCTGCGGGGCCAGCTGAGCCAGCGCTTCGGGCGGGGGGACCGCACCGGCCATGGCCGCCTGGCGGACTGGGCCATGACCCATCTGCTGGTCTGCGCCCTGGGCCGGCCGGACTTCGTGGCCTATAATTATAAGGATAAGGACGAACCCTCCCTGCGCCTGATGCGGAGGCTGTACGGAGTGCATGAGGTGTACTGGACGGTCCGGGACCGGCAGACCATGCTGGAGCTGGAGTCCCAGGGGGGAACGGTCATATTTGAGGGGTTCGTCCCGGAGGCTCCGACC
Organism: uncultured Oscillospiraceae bacterium; assembly: GCA_947626905.1. GTDB lineage: Bacteria > Bacillota > Clostridia > Oscillospirales > Oscillospiraceae > CAJOIG01. The sequence goes on along the minus strand of CANQUE010000070.1, from coordinate 3,418 downwards.
AGGACGCCGCCGGAGGGCCAAAGAGGCTGAAATTCCCGTGATATGGCGATTTTTTCTTGACACGTCCGGTTTTTTCTGTTAGAATCCTATTTTGCGTGATAGCGTAATTTTTTGAGGAAAGGAGGATAAAATATGCCTACTTTTAACCAGCTGGTCCGCAAAGGCCGCGAGAAGGTGACCTACAAGTCCACGTCCCCCGCCATGCAGAAGGGCCTGAACACCCTGAAGAACCGGGAGACCGACCTCTCCAGCCCCCAGAAGCGCGGCGTGTGCACGGCGGTGCGTACTTCCACCCCCAAAAAGCCCAACTCCGCTCTTCGGAAGATCGCCCGTGTGCGTCTGACCAACGGCTACGAGGTGACGGCCTATATCCCCGGCATTGGCCACAACCTGCAGGAGCACTCTGTGGTGATGATCCGCGGCGGCCGTGTGAAGGACCTGCCCGGCGTGCGTTACCACATCATCCGCGGCTCTCTGGATACCCAGGGTGTGGATGGCCGCCGTCAGGGCCGTTCCAAGTACGGCGCCAAGCGTCCCAAGAAGTGATCGCATATCCCCAACAGCGTCCCTGTTGGTTTCTATATAATTTCGGTTTATATGGGAACGTCAGGGCGCGAACGGAAGTCGAAAGACACTTTCGAGTACCGGTGAATTCATTCTTATGAAGGAGGGAAGATAAAGTGCCCAGAAGAGGTAACGTTCCCAAAAGAGAGATCTTGCCCGATCCTATTTATCATTCTGTTCTGGTGACGAAACTGGTCAACCAGATCATGCTGGACGGCAAGAAGGGCGTGGCCCAGAAGGTCGTGTATTCCGCCTTTGACATCATCAAGGAAAAGACCGGAAAAGACCCCATGGAGGCCTATACCGAAGCCCTGAACAACATCATGCCCAGCCTGGAAGTCAAGGCCCGCCGTGTGGGCGGCGCCACCTACCAGGTGCCTATCGAGGTGCGCCCCGTCCGGCGGCAGACCCTGGGTCTGCGCTGGCTGGTGGGTTATGCCCGCAAGCGCGGCGAGAAGACGATGAAGGAAAAGTTGGCCGGCGAGATCATGGACGCCTGCAACAACACCGGCGCCGCCGTGAAGAAGCGCGAGGATACCCACAAGATGGCCGAGTCCAACAAGGCCTTTGCGCACTTCCGCTATTAATTTCCCTGTAAGGAAGATCGAACATGCCGAGAGAGTATCCCCTTGAAAAAACCCGAAATATCGGCATAATGGCCCACATCGACGCCGGTAAGACCACCACCACCGAGCGTATCCTGTTCTACACCGGCGTCAACTATAAGCTGGGCGAGGTCCACGAGGGCAACGCCACCATGGACTGGATGGAGCAGGAGCAGGAGCGGGGCATCACCATCACCAGCGCCGCTACCACCTGCCACTGGCGGGACCACCGGATCAATATCATCGATACCCCGGGCCATGTGGACTTCACCGTGGAGGTGGAGCGCTCCCTGCGGGTGCTGGACGGCAGCGTGACCGTGCTGTGCGCCAAGGGCGGCGTGGAGCCCCAGACGGAGACCGTTTGGCGCCAGGCCGACAACTACAACGTCCCCCGCCTCATCTATGTGAACAAGATGGACATCACCGGCGCGGACTTCTTCAACGTGGTGGACATGGTCCACCAGCGGCTGAAGTGCAACGCCGTGCCCATCCAGCTGCCCATCGGCCGTGAAGCGGATTTCCGCGGTATCATCGACCTGGTGGAGATGAACGCGGACGTGTACTACGACGACCTGGGCAAGGACATGAAGGTGGAGCCTATCCCCGCCGACATGATGGACCTGGCCAAGGAGTACCGGGAAAAGCTGATCGACGCGGCATCGGATTTCTCCGACGACATCGCCATGCTGTATCTGGAGGGGGAAGATGTTCCCGCCGACATGATCCGCGCCGCCCTCCGGGAGGGCACCATCAGCGGCAAATTGGTGTGCGTCACCTGCGGCACCAGCTACCGCAACAAGGGCGTGCAGAAACTGCTGGACGCCATCGTGGATTATCTGCCCTCGCCGCTGGATGTGCCTCCGGTAAAGGGCTTTGACCCCAAGACCGAGCACGAGGTGGAGCGGCCCAGCTCCGACGACGCGCCTTTCTGCGCCCTGGCGTTCAAGATCATGACCGACCCCTTTGTGGGCAAGCTCACCTTTGCCCGTGTCTATTCCGGCACGGCTACGGCGGGCTCCACGGTGATGAACTCCTCCAAGGGCAAGCGGGAGCGGCTGGCCCGGGTGCTGCTCATGCACGCCAACCACCGCCAGGACCTGGACACCATCTATTCCGGCGATATCGTGGCTCTGGTGGGCCTGAAAAACACCACCACCGGCGACACCCTTTCCGACGACAAGCACCAGATCGTGCTGGAGAGTATGGAGTTCCCCGAACCGGTCATCCGGGTGGCCATCGAACCCAAGACCAAGGCCGGCGAGGAGAAAATGACCATCGCCCTGGCGAAGCTGGCGGAGGAGGACCCCACCTTCAAGGCCTATACCGACGAGGAAACGGGCCAGACCATCATCGCCGGCATGGGCGAGCTGCATCTGGAGATCATCGTGGACCGGCTGCTGCGTGAATTCCGCGTGGAGGCCAACGTGGGCAAGCCCCAGGTCTCCTACAAGGAGACCATCACCCGGCCCGCCACCGTGGACGTGCGCTATGCCCGTCAGACCGGCGGCAAGGGCCAGTTCGCCCAGGTGAAGCTGATGATCGAGCCCAACGAGTCCGGCAAGGGATACGAGTTCATCAACGCCGTCACCGGCGGCGCCATCCCCAAGGAATATATCCCCTCCGTGGACGCGGGCATCCAGGGGGCCATGCTGGGAGGCATCCTGGCGGGCTATCCTGTGGTGGACGTGAAGGCCACCGTTCTGGACGGCCAGTTCCATGAGGTGGACTCCTCCGAGATGGCGTTCAAGATCTGCGGCAGCATGGCCTTCAAGGAGGCCTGCGAGAAGGCCGGGCCCACGCTGCTGGAGCCTATCATGAAAGTGGTGGTCACCACGCCTGAGGAGTATATGGGCGACGTGATCGGCGATATCAACTCCCGCCGCGGGCAGATCCTGGGACAGGAATTCCGCAACGGTGTCGTGATCATTGAGTGCAACGTGCCCCTGTCGGCCATGTTCGGCTACGCCACCGACCTGCGCAGCCGCACCCAGGGCCGGGCCAATTACTCCATGGAACCCAGTCACTATATCGAATTGCCCCAAAACCTGCGGGAGAAGCTGATCGGCTCCCACCGCAGGCCGTAAAAAGGGTTGCAAATTTTCCCTGTATACTGTATAATCACCTCAGACTTTAGACATCTACTATTTTCTACTTTTTAGGAGGACAAAGCAAAATGGCAAAGCAAATGTTCAACCGTACCAAGCCCCATGTGAACATCGGCACCATCGGCCACATCGACCACGGCAAGA
>CANQUE010000069.1 GCA_947626905.1 uncultured Oscillospiraceae bacterium | reverse complement strand
AAGTGGGCCGTGGCCGCGGCGCTGGCCGCCTTCTCCCTGTTCTCCATCTATGTGACCCTGTTCGCCACCTGGCTGGACCTGATCCGCTACCCCTCCTTCCTGGGGTGCATCATCGTCATCGGTTACCTGACCTTCCCGGTGAAGAAGGGGACCCAGAAGGTCAACTCCATGCCCTGGTATGACTGGATCATCATGATCGCCGGGGCGGCGGCGTTCTTCTACGTGGTGGTCAACGCCAAGGATCTGACCATGCGGGTGGGCGTCATGAACATCAAGACCTACGAGATCGCCATCGGTATCGTGGGCCTGCTGGCGGTGGTGGAGCTGTGCCGCCGGAGCGTGGGCCTGCCCATCCTGTGCGTGGCGGGAGTGTTTCTCGTCTATGCGCTGTACTACTACTGGTTCGGCCGGGGCTTCGGCCCGGTCCGGGCGATCCGGCAGGTGACCATCGGGCTGTTTTACCAGACCACCGGCGTGCTCACCACGCCCATCCAGGTCTGCGCCAAGTTCATCGTGGTGTTCATCATCTTCGGCGCATTTCTGGAGCGCACCGGCATCAGCGATTTCTTCATCAACCTGGCCAACTGCGTGGCGGGCTCCTCCTCCGGCGGCCCGGCCAAGGTGGCGGTCATCTCCTCCGCCCTGTGCGGCATGGTGTCCGGCTCCTCCGTGGGCAACACGGTCACCACCGGCTCCGTCACCATCCCCATGATGAAGAAGACCGGCTATAAGGGAGAGTTCGCCGGGGCGGTGGAGGCGGCTGCCTCCACCGGCGGGCAGATCATGCCCCCCATCATGGGCGCGGCGGCCTTCCTCATGGCGGAGTACGTGGGCGTGCCCTACTCCAACATCATCGTCCGGGCCATATTGCCGGCGGTGCTGTATTTCCTGGGCATCTTCATCTGCGTGCACCTGGAGGCACAGAGGCAGGGGCTGAAGGGCATCCCCCGGGAGGAGCTGCCCAAGTTCGGCCACCTGATCGGCAAGATCTACCTGCTGCTGCCCCTGGTGATCTTGGTGTGGCTGGTGTCCAGCGGCACCCGGACCATGGCCTTCTCCGCGGCGGTGTCCATCGTGGCGGCCGTGGTGGTGAGCCTGTTCAACAAGGACGCCCGCATAACCCCCGCCATCTTCTTCGACGCGCTGGCCGCCGGGGCCAAGAGCTGCATCACCGTGGCCGCCGCCTGCGGCATGGCCGGCGTCATCGCCGGGTGCATCAACATGACGGGCTTGGCCTCCAAGCTCATCTCCGCCATCGTTTCCGCCTCCGGCGGCCACCTGATCATCGCGCTGTTTCTGACCATGCTGTGCTGCATCGTGCTGGGCATGGGCGTGCCCACCACCGCCAACTACTGCATCATGGCCTCCACCTGCGCCCCCATCCTGATCCAGATGGGCGTTGACAAGATGGCGGCCCACTTCTTCGTGTTCTACTTCGGCATCGTGGCGGACATCACCCCGCCGGTGGCCCTGGCCGCCTACGCCGGCTCCGCCATCGCCAAGGCCCCGCCCATGAAGACCGCCTTCAACGCCACCAAGCTGGCCATCGCCGCTTTCGTGGTGCCCTACATCCTGGCCATGAACCCGGCCATGGTACTGGTGGACACCACCGCCTTTGAGGTGGCCCAGGTGGCCGTCACCTCCATCCTGGGCATCGTGGCCCTGGGCGTGGGCCTGGAGGGATATTTGAAGGGCGACGTGCCCTGGCCGCTGCGCATCGTGGCCCTGGCGGCGGGCCTGTTCCTGATCTATCCGGACACGGTCAGCGACATCGTGGGCCTGGTGGTAGTGGGAGGCATTTTCCTGTTCCAGACCTTTGTCCAAAAGAAACGCGCCGCGGCGGCGTGAAGGAAAATCGGAAGAATACGGCGGCCGGGGTTGCGCCCGGCCGCCGCTGCGTGTTATGATATACGAGAACGGAAAAAACGGAGAGCCCGGCCCGGTCCGGGCGGGCGATCCGGACAGAAGGAGATAACAGCCCATGAGAGGCAAAGGGATATTGGCCCTGCTGGCGGCGGCGCTGGTGCTGGTGTGCGCCGGATGCGACAGGGAGGTCAGCGGCTACGCGCTGCATACCGATCTGGGAAACGGCGTCGTGCTGGAGAGCTTCACCGGCACGATGGAGAAGAATCTGCCGTCCGGCACCGGTTCCGCGGCGATGACCACGGACGGACAGCCGTGGAGCTATGAGGGCACCTTCAGCGGCGGCGCCCCGTTCGTGGGAAAAGCGGAGGATATGCCCGCGGTGCTCGCCGTGCAGGGACAGCAGTTCCCGGGCACCTACACCGGGGAGATCTCCGGGCTGGAGATGTCCGGCGCCGGGGTATTCACCGCCTCGGAGGGGGACTTTACCTGTCAGGGCGTGTTCGACATCGGCGGGCTGAGCCAGTGGCAGAGCTATGAGGTGAGCGGCTATCCCATGGAGCTGGTCATGGGACAGGGCACATACAGCGGCGTGTTTGACGGCCAGTTCCAGAGCGGATGCCCCGCCGGGGACGGGACCTTTACCGCCACCGACGGCTCGGAGGTCCACTATGAGGGCGTTTTTGTGAACGGGACGATCCCGGACGACGGCTCCGCCGTGTTCCACGGCCTGCCCTACGCGCTGGACTACGAGGGCCAGACCCTCCAGGGGTCCTACGACGGGACCGTGGCCGCCGGGGTGCCGGAGGGAACGGGCGTTTTCACCTACCAGCAGGAGGACGATTATTTTGAATACGACGGCCCCTGGGCCCAGGGGGCGATGGCCGGAGAGGGAACGCTGAAAAGCGACCTTTTCGTCGTCCATTTCGCGGGCGGCGACGTGACCGGCGTCTATGAGGGCGAAACCGTGGACGGCGTGGCCGCCGGTACCGGTACCTTCACGGCGGAGAACCGGGCGGGCGTGGGCTATACCTATCAGGGCCAGTGGGCCGGCGGGATCTGGAACGGCGCCGGCGAGCTGCGGCTGGATGACGGCAGCATACCCTCCGTGGGGACCTTTACGGAGGGGACCTTCACGCCCACCTTCCAGGAATACATGGCCATCCTGGGACAGGTGCCTCCCACGTTTACCCTGTCCGAAGAGGTGACGGCCGCGGCGGAGGGGTACGCCTTCGCCCAGGACCGGAGCGTTATGGCCGCCTATACCGACGAGGCGCTGAGCTATGAGTCCTATACCCAGGCGCCGGAAAGCGCGGGCACGGGGCTGATGTATCTGGAGGGCTATCATGTGACCCAGATGTCCCAGTGGAACGAGACCCTCTTTGACCAGGCCTCCGGCGCCCCCTTCGGCCAGACCATAACGGAGCTGATCGTCGCCGATGAAAACGGCGGCAGCGTGTGCTGGGTGGAATATTTCGGCGAGCTTCTGGGTCTGAACGAGGGCGACGGGCTGACGGTGCGGGGCCTGCCGCTGGCCTGCTCCAGCTTCCGGAACGTGTCGGGGGAAGAGGTGCCCTGCGTGGTGATGCTGGGCGCGGAGATCCTCTACGGCCAGGAGACGGAATGACCGGATAAAAACGGGAAATAAGAAAAAGACCCCCTCGGCGGAGGGGGCCTTTTCGTGTCCGGCCGCCCCGTTCTGCCCGGGGACGCCCCGGTCCGGCGGCACTTGACATTGCCGGACGAAAAGGTTATTGTAACAAATAGAGGGCGCCGCGGGCGCAGAAACAAAAAAGAGAGGGAACGGATATGAAAAGATGGTTCGCATTGCTGTTGGCGCTGGCAATGCTGGCGGGTCTGGCCGCCTGCGGGTCCGGCGGCGACGGCGCAGAGGCAGGCTCCGCCTCTGGCCAGCAGAAGACGGAGGCCTCCGGAGGCAAGATCGGCAACCTGGGCGGCAGCAAGAAGGACGACGGGCTCCCCGAGGCCCTGGCCGTGCCCATCAAAGCTATGGTGGGCCTGGACGGCACGGGGTATATCCCCCGGATGGACGGTACGGTCATAGAGATCGACGGGGATGTGGAATCCGCGGTGCTGACCGCGGACAGGAGCCGCGTGGTGGTGCTGGAAACGGACGGGGACCTCTACTGGGCGCCGGCCGATGACGTGACGGCTTCCACCCGGATCAGCACCGACGTGCAGGGCGTGTATCTGCGCTCCACGGGGCTGCTGTACGTCACCGGGGATGAGGATTATGAGTACGCCAGCATGTGGCGCTACTCCTTCCAGACCGAAACGTCCGTGGAGATCATAGATGAGGAAACGGCCGACGAGGCCGAGGGCTTCGCAATGAGCGAGAACTCCATGAACATGCTGCTGGCGGACGGACAGGGGAACATACGGCTGTACCGGGAGGATGGCGAAGGCTCCGAGCACCTGGCCAGCTATACCGATGATCCCTGGCTGGTCTATGTTTCCGATGACGGCACCGAGGCGGCGTGGGTCACCGTCGCCCAGAACTACGACGAATACGCCGACACCTACAAGAGCGAGTCCACCTATTACCGTTTCTATAACGGCGAGCGGGAAAAGCTGGGCACCACGGACGGTTACAGCTACGGACCCACGGTGACCCATACCCTGGACAGGGAATTCTTCGTCATGACCGACCCCCAGTCGGACACGCTCTATTTCTGGCACGCCGGCCAGCCGGCGGTGAGCGCCCGGATGGGCAGCAAGATCGCCTACGGCACCAGCGTGTACACCATCGACGGGCTCCTTCAGCAGGCCCAGAGCGCCCCGGAGGACGGGCTGTATGTGCTGGTGGGCACTTCTCCGGACGACTATAAGTCCAACAGCGTTTACTATGTGGACGCCAACGGCGACCGGGACCGGGTGATCTCCGACGTTTACGACTTCCAGATCTGCCAGGGCAGGATGTTCTACCTCACGGCGGACGAGGACCTTTACACGGCGCCGGTGGAGGGCAGCATGCTGGGCGAGAGCATCAAGATCGCCAGCGGCGTGCAGACATACAATATCTCCTGGGACGCAAAGGCCGTCTGCTACACCAAAGACCCGGACGATGAGTATACTTGCTCCCTGTACTGGTACGACGTGGAAAATGATTCCAACGAGCGGCTGGCCACCGGGGTGCCTTCCTACGACGTGTACATGAGCCGGGACGGCCAGAGCCTGTTCTATATGCAGGATATGGACAACGGCTGGACGGGCAGCCTCATGCGGGTGCAGCCGGGCGCGGAGCCCCAGCGGATCGGCACCGACGTGGCGTCGGGCATGATGAACAGCGGCTATAAGGAGGGCGTCGACGCCGATTCCTTCGTGTTTTTGAAATATATGGGAACGGACAAGACCAGCGGAGGTTATGATTCCAGCGTATATAATCTGATGTATTATAACGGCACCGAGGCCGTTACCCTGGCCAGAGAGGTGTTCACTACATACGGTATCGAGTTCGACTGATCCCGAACGGCAGCGCCGCGGACAAGATGTCCGCGGCGTTTTTTTGTGCAAAATTTGCCACCGCATCTTTCCGCCGCCGCCGGATACGATAGTACGGTAAGGATCGGCACGGCAAGCGCGGCATGAAAAAATTTCCATTTTCCGGCGGACGCCCGGGCAGGGGCGCTTTTTGGCCGGTGGAAGCAAAGAGATTTTTTAGCGCGGTTTGCGCGCCCGCTTTCTCGCATACTGAATGGGCCGGCAGAAAGACGGGAGGATAAAACGATGGGAAAGCGTTGGCTTTTGCGGCTGCGGGTGCCAGCCGCCATATGGATCATAACGGCCGTCTGTACGGTGACGGCCTTTGCGGACGGGGCGCTGATCCCCGTGGGAGAAACGGTAGGGATACAGATAAAGACCCAGGGCGTGCTGGTGGCCGGCGTGGACCAGGTGCAGACCGCCCAGGGAGCGGTATGCCCGGCGGCGGAGGCGGGGCTGCAGGCAGGGGATATGATCGTGGCCGTGGAGGGCCGGACCGTGGGCAGCGCGGCGGAGGTGCTGGACGCGGTGGGGCGGATGGACGGCTCGCCCGCCCGGATAACGGTGCGGCGGGACGGCCGGCAGCAGGAGCTGTCTGTCACGCCGGTCCGGGAGAGCGGCGGCGGCCTGCGGCTGGGGCTGTGGCTCCGGGACGGCGTGGCCGGGATCGGCACCGTCACTTACCTGGACCCGGCCACCGGGGCCTTTGGCGCTTTGGGCCACGGGGTGAACGATCTGGACAGCGGGGTGCTGCTGCCGGTGGAGGACGGAGAGGTCTGCCGGGCGAAGATCGTGGATGTGAAGCGGGGCGCCTGCGGCGCGCCGGGGGAGCTGGCCGGGTCCTTTGACGCCGGGGACGTGATCGGCTGCGTCAACGCCAACACCCCCTGCGGCATCTTCGGGGTCATCCAGGGCGATCTGGGCGCGCTGCGCCCGGCGGTGCCTGTGGGCCGGCCGGAGGATGTGACCAGAGGGCCCGCCACCATCCTGGCCTGTGTGGACGGCCGGGAGGTCCGGGAATACGACGTGGAGATCTCCTGCACCGGCATGGCCGCCGGCAGCGGGCGGGATCTGATGGTCCGCGTGACGGACCCGGAGCTTATCCAGCGCACCGGGGGCATCGTCCAGGGCATGAGCGGCAGCCCCATCCTGCAAAACGGGAAATTGGTGGGCGCGGTGACACACGTGTGTGTCATTGCATTCATGCCAACAGGGGACTATTGCTTCATGGGTATCTTCGGATAGATGTCGATCTCCAGCGCGCCATCGTGATCCTTGCGGTACTCGATGCGGTAGAGTATCTCCTTCAGGAGCTTGTTGCGCTCTGTCACGGCCATCTGGTCGTAGCTCGCCAGTAGCGCCTCCGTCTGGGGGATCAGGTTCTCATGGAAGTCCGCCTGTTCCTCCAGGGCGGGCAGCCGTTCATAGAGGATGTCAAGCTGGGACTGGACGGCTTTCTGGCTACCGGTGAGCTTCTCTTTCCGTCGGCGGAACTCCTCTTTTGTGTAGAGGCCCTGTTCCACCAGGTCGAAAGCGTTATCCAGCTGGGCGTTCAGCTTTTCCAGTTCGGCGGTGAGCTGCCCGATCCTGTCCCGGCAGGAATCCGCCTCACTCTCAAAGCCCATGTTTTCGATCTCCACTGTGTAGCCCTTTACCCATTGGCACAGAGCGGAGATGACCTGCTCTTCGGTCTTGGCGTAGTCGTAGCTGGCTGTGTGGCAGTTGCGGTGGTTGACGCACCGGAACCGGGGGACGCCCCGGTTGGAAATGGTGCGGCCTATGCGCTTGCCGCACTTGGCGCAGAAGATGAGACCGGCAAAGGCGTTTTGCAGTTCAAAGTCCTCTTTGACGTGGGCGTTGGATGGGCGCTCTGTGCGGACGCGCTGGGCCTCGGTGAAGATATCCTCGCTGATGAGCGGCGGGTGCAGGCCCTGGAATATTTCATAGTCGCTGGGGTCCTGCAGGTGCTTGATATGCCGCTTGACCTCGCCGTTTTCGATGCGCTTGACCTGCTTGCACCAGCCCCGGCGTATCTTGCCGCAGTAGACCGGGTTTTTGAGCATGTTGAA
>CANQUE010000068.1 GCA_947626905.1 uncultured Oscillospiraceae bacterium | reverse complement strand
TTCACCTGGGTGAAGTTGTGCCGCCGGCCGATGATCTTCAAAAGGTCGTCGCTGGCGGACTGGACCCCCAGGGAGATGCGGTTGACGCCCTCCTTTTTCAGCATCTTCAGGTCCCGCCGGGAAACGCTGTCCGGGTTGCACTCCACGGTGACCTCCGCGCTTTTGAGCACCTTGCCCGCCCGTTTCAGGGCGTTGAAGATCTCCGTCAGCCGCTTGGCCCCGTAATAGCTGGGCGTGCCGCCGCCGAAGTACAACGTATCGATGTAATACGGCGCCATGGTGCTGGCCGCCTCCCGGATGTGCCGGAGCAGGGCGTCCTGGTATTTGCCGATGCTCTTGTCGCAGTGCTCCAGAGAGTAGAAATCGCAGTACCCGCACTTGGACGCGCAGAAGGGGATATGGATATACACCCCCAAATGTTTATCTTCCATGTCCTGAATCCTATCCCTTATTTCCCTCCGGCCAAGGGGCCGGCCTCCGGCGCGCCCGCCGCCTCATTTTCCGGCAGAAAATCCGCCTTTGTGAACCGGACCAGATCCTCCTTGGAGGGCGCCTCCATGGCCGCCACCCGGTCGGCCTGCCGGATGACCATGTCCTCGAACTGGTTGCGCACGTCCCGGCCATTGCCGAAATTCTCGTCCCGGCCGGCATAGAGGGCGTCAAAAAACTCCTTGGCGTAGGCCTCCGCCTCCTGGTCCAGCTCGTAGCCGTTCTTCTTGCACTGGCCGTGGAAAATGGCGTTCAGCTCCTCGCCGTTGTAGTCGCTGAAGAAGATGTACTTGTTGAACCGGCTGTTCAGGCCCGGATTGGAGTCCATGAACCGCTCCATGGGCCCGGTATAGCCCGCCACGATCACCACCAGCTCGTCCCGGTGGTCCTCCATGGCCTTCAGCAGGGTCTCGACGGCCTCCCGGCCGAAGTCGTTCTCCCCGCCGCTGGCCAGGGAATACGCCTCGTCGATAAACAGCACCCCGCCCAGGGCCGAGGCGATGACCTCCTGGGTCTTGATGGCCGTCTGGCCCACATAGCCCGCCACCAGGCCAGAGCGGTCCACCTCCACCAGCTGCCCCTTGCTGAGGGCCCCGATGGCGGCGTACAGCCCCCCGATGAGCCGGGCCACCGTGGTCTTGCCGGTGCCCGGGTTGCCCAGAAAGACCATGTGCAGGCTCAGCGGCGGCACGGGCAGGCCGGCGTCCTTGCGCATCTGACGGACCTTCACCAGGTTCATCATGCTCTTGACTTCCTTTTTCACCTGCTTCAGCCCCACCAGCCCGTCCAGCTCCGCCATCAGCGCGTCCAGATCGGGCTTGGCCGGCTCCCCCTGCCCGGCGGCATTCCCCTCCCGGGCCGGGGCCTGTCCGGCGGCGGCGTCCGCCGTCCGGGGCGGGTTCTTCTCCAAAAACGAGGGCTGGGCGCTGGTGACGAAATCCTCCGGCCGCAGGGCGGGCTTTCCCTTTTTCACTCCGGCGCTGTCGCACAAGGCGTTCAGCTTGTCGGCGCACTCGGTGATATACTCCGCCTCGGCATAGGTCACGTCGTCGTCCACCGCCGCCAGGCAGAGCAGGATATTGGTGAGCATCCGCACGAACACCCGGGAGCAGTCGGTGCCCCGGCGGGCGTCCTGCTCCGTCAGGGACCAGAAAAACAGCGGCGGCAGAAAGGCGCTCTGCTTGGCCACCTCCGCCGTCAGGGCCCACAGCAGCCACGTGGGCCGGGGTTGGCCCTTGGAATACAGGGCGTTGACCGCGTCCACATGCTCCTGCCCCAGGCTGGCGCTGTGGGCGAACAGGCCCATGGCGCACTGGACGCAAAAGCCGTCCATCTGCTCCGCCAGGCCCCGGCCCGCGATGCGGTAAAACGCCTCTGTGTTGGCGATATATGTCTTATGCAGCTCCTCCGGAGAGCGTTTCCACTGGGTGGGCACGTCCGCCGCCCCCTTCCGCCGGTGATGGGTATACTATAACAGATTTATTATATTACAAAAATTACAGAAAACAAGTGTTATCACGCCGAAACGCCAAAAAAGTACCGCGGTCTTGTGCGGGGCGCAGAATCTATTGACTATTGTTCTCCTGCCGTGCTATTATTTTTTCATCCATACTATGAAAAGGAGAACGCTCATGTCCAACAGGATCAAAAACCGCCTGCTCCGCCTGCTGGCTCTGGTCATGGCCGGCGCGATGCTTCTCACCGCCGGCTTCGCCTCCGCCGGGAGCCGGGTCTCCCTCGGCGGCGGCCGCGCAGACGACACGGAATATGAAACTTATACCAACGAGACCGCCTGTTTCTCCCTGGAATACCCCGCCGGCGGCCAAGTGGAAACGCCCTATGACAACGGCGTGTTCATCACGGTGGCCGACGGCTTCCGCCTGGGGGCGGAATACGCCTTTTCCCTCAACGACGAAGTGTTCCTCTACTCCGCCGCGGATATGGCCGCTCTCCTCGCCGCGGACGAGGACCGCCTCACCGAGTGGACCGGCGCGGAGGAGCTGGACGTAGTGGAAATCGGCAAGATGAACACCAGCATGGGCGAATGCTTCCGCTTCGACTACGTTTCTGAGGTGGAGGGCGTGCCCTGGTCCGGGTGCCTGGTCATCTTCAACGGCCAGGGCGATTTTGGCTGCTACTGCCTGCAGGCCCTGATCCGGGACGACGACGATTCCGGCGCCTGCTGGGATCAGTTCGACCATGTGATCGACTCCTTCCGCATCACCGACGCCTACCAGGTCGAGGGCATCACCGTCTATGAAGTGCCCGACTGGGATCTGGAGTTCATGGTCCAGGACGAGAATCTGTCCGACGCGGAGTATACCGACGACCCGGTGGGCCAGTCCCTGCGCCTGCAGCCCGCCGACACGACCCTGTCCCAGGGCAGCATCCTCATGGACAAGCTGACCTATGGTCCGGAGGAGGACATAGAGGACATCATGAACGACTCTCTGGACTTCATCCTGGAGAACAAGGAAAACGCCCAGACCCTCGTCGAGCCCCACACCGGTGAGTATATCGGCCGGTATCCCGCCGGCTCCTACATGGCCAGCTACACCGAGAAGGGGGCCGACGTGTACGTCACCCACGCCTATGTCGGCACCGACGACGGCTGGTGGTGCCTAGCCGGTACCTCCGACGAGGACCATCTGGACGCCGTGCTGACCACCATGAGCGACCTGCTGGTCTCCCTGCGCTTCGGCGGCGAGGGCAACGTGAAGGTGAACGACAGCGTGGCGGCCATCCTGGACCGGATCGAGGGCCAGGAGGGCTTCTTCGCCGGCGAGTATCCCCGGCCCGTGGCCAGCGTCACCGATGTGAACGGGGACGGCCGGATGGAATTTTTGGCCATATATGAAAGCAACGCCGGCAGCAGCACCGCCATAACGTACGACGTCTGGTCCATCCGGGAGGGCGGCGCCCAGCTGCTGGATCAGGGCGAGCTGTATGTGGAAGCCGGCGCCAGCATGGGCACCCTCTTCCTGTATGAGAAAGACGGCGTGGATTACCTCTGCAAATGGACCGGCATCTACGACAACGAGGACAGCTACACCTCCCGCTCCGAGTACATCCCCCTGAGCGAGGATGAGAGCCAGCTCCTCTTTGACGAGGCCGTGACCCTGGAGATCTTCTCCCCGTCCGACGGCGACTCGGAATACTATGTCAACGGGAAAGAAGTGACCGAGGACGCCTATGACCAGGCGGAAGGATCGTTCCAGCTGCTGGTGGTGCTGAACTGGTTCGGCGGCGCCTTCGCCGCCCCCGGGGACGAGACCACACCCTATGACAGCATGATGTCCTTCGACGAGCTGCGGGAATACGACTTCGGCTCGTAAAACCGAACAGAAAAAAGCCCTGGCTCCGGCCAGGGCTTTTTTGCTGTCCGTTTATCCCTCTACAGAGACCAGCGTCACCGTCTGGCTGATGGGGACATAGGCCGCCGCCGCGTCCCGCGCCATGGCCAAAAAACCGTCCCAGCCGGTGCCGTAACCGTCCATGTCGTTCCACAAAAACAGCCCCTTGGCCTCATAGCCTACGTCCTCTCCCTCCAGATAGACGTTGGCCGCCGCCTCATAGCCGTCCTTGTCGCTCTTCTCTCCGGCCACGGTGTACTCCTCCGAGAGCACCAGTCCGCTCTGGGGGTCATTTTCCAGATACTGGGCGCCTACGCTCACCGGCACAAGGATGTCCCCGTCCCGGTCGAACCGGACGATCTCGTTCCAGGCCGTTTCCAGTGTGCCGTTGGCGCTGTTGACCCAGAACCGCCATCCGTCCTCCGTCCGGCTCAGCCGGAAGGCCTCAAAAAAGCTGGCGCACACGCTCACCGGCTTGAAATATTCTCCCCCAAAGGCGCCCTCCGCGTCCTCCGACACGCTGGACACGCACCACACGCCCGCGTCGTCCATATCGAAGATCTGCGCGCCCATGGCCGCCGCGGCGCCCTGGTCGAACACCACCATCTCCGGCGTGCCGTCCAGATCCAGATCGATGAATCCCACGCCGCTCAGCCCCTCCGGCCACAGCGCGGTGAAGATGTCCCGGTTGTCCTGCAAAAAGCCCATATACCGCTCCGCCCAATCCTCCCGGGGCTGGGGGAGCGTCAAGGTTTCCGGCACCGGGGTAAGCGTAGGCTCCGGGGACGCCGTGGGCACGCCGGTGGGGGGAGCGGCCGGGGAGCCGGCAGGTCCGGTGGGCGCGGCCGCTGTGGCCCCGCAGGCGCACAGTAACCCGCTGGCCATCATCAAAACCGTTATAAACAGCGCCGTCATCCGCCGCATGGTCCCACCCCCGGTAGTCACATTATGTAAATCTATCTTCGCTTATTATACGAACGCGGGCCCCCGTTGTAAAGGTTCCCGCAAAAAATGTAATAACTTGTAATTTCCCTCGGAGAGGGCTTGACAGGGCCGGGAAAACGTGGTAAATTAGCACTCGAACAAAAAGAGTGCTAAAACACCTGAAAGGAAGCGGCGATATATGGCAAAAAAACAGTTCAAGGCGGAGAGCAAGCGGCTGCTCGACCTGATGATCAACTCCATCTACACCCACAAGGAGATCTTCCTGCGGGAGATCATCTCCAACGCCTCCGACGCCATCGACAAGCTGTGCTACCGGTCCCTGACGGACGAGTCGGTGGGCATGGCCCGGGAGGATTTCCTCATCCGCGTGGAGGCAGACAAGGACGCCCGCACCCTGACCGTCCGGGACAACGGCGTCGGCATGACCAAGGAGGAGCTGGAGAACAACCTGGGCGTGATCGCCTCCAGCGGCACCCGGCTTTTCCGGGACAGCCTGCCGGAGGACGGCTCCGGCACGGACGTGGACGTGATCGGCCAGTTCGGCGTGGGCTTTTATTCCGCCTTCATGGTCTCCGATAAGGTCACGGTGCTCACCCGGGCCTTCGGCGAGGACCAGGCGTGGAAATGGGAGTCCGCCGGGGCGGACGGCTATACCGTCACCCCCTGCGAAAAGGACGCCGTGGGCACGGACGTGATCATGCACATCAAGCCCGACGCCGACCAGGAGGATTACAGCGCCTATCTGGAGAGCTGGAAGCTGAAAGAGCTGGTCAAAAAATATTCCGACTATGTCCGCTGGCCGATCCACATGACCGTGGAGCGCCGGGAGTGGGACGAAAAAGGCGGCGAGGACGGCAAGGGCGCTTACAACACCATCGCCGAGGACCAGGTCGTGAATACCATGGTGCCCATCTGGCAGCGCCCCAAGAGCGAGGTCTCCGACGACGAGTGCAAAAAGTACTACAAGGAGCGCTTCCACGACAGCGCCGATCCCGTGGCGGTGATCCGGGTGAACGCCGAGGGCCTGACCAGCTATAAGGCCATGCTGTTCATCCCCTCTCAGGCCCCTTACGATTATTACACCCGGGACTACCAGCCGGGACTGCAGCTGTATTCCTCCGGCGTGATGATCATGGACAAGTGCGCCGACCTGGTGCCGGAGCACCTCCGGTTCGTCCGGGGTGTGGTGGACTCCCCCGATCTGAGCCTGAACATCTCCCGGGAGCTGCTGCAGCACGACCGGCAGCTGAAGCTGATCGCGGGGAACCTGGAGAAGAAGGTCCTGGCGGAGCTGAAGCGGCTGATGGAGGAGGAGCGGGACCAATACCTGACCTTCTACAAGGCCTTCGCCCCCCAGCTGAAATACGGCGTGGTGGGCTCCTACGGCATGAACAAAGACAAACTGAAGGACCTTCTGCTGTTTTACAGCACCGCCCAGGACAAGCTCATCAGCCTGCACGAGTATGTCCAGGCCATGCCGGAGAGCCAGAAGAAGATCTATTACGCCTGCGCCGAGACGGCCAAACGGGCCGCCGCGCTGCCCCAGGCGGAAACGGTGAAGGCCGCCGGATGCGACATGCTGTGCCTGACGGACAGCGTGGACGAGTTCGTCATGCAGATGCTGGGCCAATTCGAGGAAAAGCCCTTCTGCAACGTCACCAGCGACGACCTGGGTCTGGAAAGCGAGGACGAGAAGAAGGATACCGAGGCCAAGGCCGAGGCGTCCAAGGAGCTGCTGGATTTTGTCAAGCAGTCCCTGGGCGGCGCGGTGGAAACGGTCCGTCTGTCCCACAAGCTGAAAAGCCAGCCGGTGTTCCTCACCACCGAGGGAGAGGTCACGTTGGAGATGGAGAAATATTTCCAGAACCTCCCCGGTGTGCCCGAAACGGAGAACATCAAGGCCCGGCGGGTGCTGGAGCTGAACGGCGCCCACCCCGCCTTTGCCGCCCTGCAGGCGGCCTATGAGACCGACAAGCCCCGGGCCGCCCGGCTGGCCATGGTCCTGCTGGCCCAGGCCCAGCTCATCGCCGGCCTGCCCCTGGACGATCCCGCCGCCTACACGGAGCTGGTCTGCGGCCTGTTCTGAGCCCGCGGCCAGCATCGAAAAAAGACCGGAAACCTGATCGTTTCCGGCCTTTTTTCATGCGGCGTCCAGCATGGTCTGTATGAAGATCCCATACCCTCTGGTCGGATCGTTCACCAGCACGTAGGTTACTGCCATGATACCCACCAACTCGCCAGCTACATAGTAGCAGTGTTTCCTCACACTGAACAGCACACGACAAGCGGATCTTCGCCCGGCGAACCCCGCCGGAACCACAAAAGGCACACCTTTGGAGGTGTGTCTTTTACTATGTGGCCTCTCCTATCGTTAGCGGCTATACGCCGTTGTATGACAGCCCAATTCGGCGAGTTGGCTAAATTCCTTTCGGAACATTGGCCCTCCCAGACCGAATTTTCTCGACTTTCTCGAAAATTTGGAGGCACAACGACCGGGCACTTATAAACGCCCACCGAAGCGGGAGTCAGAAAGAAAAGGAGAAATGCCCCCAACCGACGAGTGCGGACCTGCTTGCAGATTCTCATAGTCTCCAGGAGCATTTCGATGTGGTGCATCCCATAAGGGATTTGAAAAACGCCATAGCATGCGTTCCGCGTTCATGTTCAGTTTTGAG
>CANQUE010000067.1 GCA_947626905.1 uncultured Oscillospiraceae bacterium | reverse complement strand
CACGTTGCGGTCAGCGAGTTTTTTGATATGTCCGCCGCAGCCGAAAGCGATAACGACGTGACCTTTGAATATGTGGACGGCCCCATGCCCAGCCCGTCCCCCCGGCCATACCTGGAGCTATACGAGGCCATGCGGCAGTACAACGCCCAGATCTACGCAAATGGACAAGCTGGCCTGACAGACGCCTGGGCTTACCAGCAAGCCTCTTTTGACCTCACCGCCTACGGTGTGGAGGACGGAGCGATGGGCGTGATCTCCATTCCCAAAATGGACATTGAGCTGCCCATCTATCTGGGGGCCACCTACGACAACATGGCGAAAGGCGCTGTCCACCTCTCCCAAACCAGCCTCCCCATCGGCGGCATGGACACCAACTGCGTGATCGCCGCCCACCGGGGATGGTACGGCGCGCCCTATTTCCGATATATAGACCTTCTGGAAATGGGTGACGAGGTGTATATCACAAATCTCTGGCAAACGCTGACCTACGAGGTCACATCCATCAAAGTCATAGAGCCAAACGACATCGACGAAATACTGATCCAGCCAGGGCGGGATATGTTGACGCTGCTCACCTGCCATCCCTACGCCTCCGGGGGCAGATACAGGTATGTGGTCTATTGTGATCGCGTCGTCAGATGAAAAGCATGGGCCTCAACCAGAGGCCCATACTCCGTATTTCGATGGCACATACTTCCGCCAAATCCCGTCGTTTGCAGAAAAGAACAGTATTCTTAATGTTCACGGAAAAATTGGGTCTTGCTCTATTAGCGTTCTCAGTGAAGGGGCCTTAACGTACATGTCTTTATTCTTCATGATGGATTCTTCCTCAGTTAACGCCTCTTCTTCGGTTTTGAAACCAGTATACGAGATAAAAATGGGTTTGCTATCAATCTCTTCATACAGAACTACAGTTTTACCATTATCATCTGTAGAAATAGATTTAACAACAGCATTAGACAAAAGGTTTGCTGTATAAACGAAGATATGTTGATTGCAAATTGAATAGGCCATTTTATTGATAAATGTTAAATCTATACTCGCTCCCACCTTAAGATCTGATATATCAGAAGCGAGAGTTATTTCTGGATGGGCGTCCTTAGTCAACTTAGCGTTTTGGCGAATAGTACGCTTCTTAACCAACAAAAAGAAAAGTTCGTTTACATCTTGATAAATCTCATCAATGTTGCCAACTTCAGCAGGCTTGAATGTTATACGCAGTTCCTCCTCAAGATAGTTAAGCTTCTCAAAAATAGAAAGAGTACTGTAAAACGATTGTATCATTCTTTGCAAATCATCAGAGCCGCTCAAAAGGTTGGCGCTATCATCAGGTGCAAAGCAATAGTATAATTGCCATAAATCATTTTCTTGGATATGTTCTAAATAAAAGCATTCTAAGTCCATTGTGAATCTCTAAACAATATTGGTCAGGCATTTACCTGTTGGAGATAGAACTCGCTCTCTGCCACCCGCACGACAAAGTCATATTCAAGGCGAGTAGCTTTGGAAGGAACGATACTATACCGTTTGAATACCGTTCTAAGATAAGCGAAGTATTCTTTATCCTCCTTCGACAGAGGCGAAACCCACCCCTGTTCGGCACCAACTTCCTCCATATGGAGCAATTCCTTCCTGCTCATCTCAGACATTTGAATCCCTCCTATACTCAGCAACGAGTCGTTCTGCAGCATCCTCCCAAATCACCATTCGGAATGGGTCATATGCGGCCACCTGCCGGGCACCAAATTCCCTTGCATAGTATTCCAGAAGCTCGCTGGTCTTTGCCCGAAACACCAGCACACCATCGAAACCGGCATCCATAGACACCTGCACTGCATAGGCAAAAAGAGCCTTGGCGATCCCATAATATCGCTTTTGCTTTCCCTCAATGCGCAAAAGATTTGCATTGCTATGGCGTGCGCTTTCCATATAGAGGATCTCTACCGCAAGGCCCTTTTCATCCAACTCATAGGACATCAGGCCAAGCAATTCTTGGTCATCAGTCCGGCGTAACGCTACTTTATTAGGTAAGTGGCTCGCAAACGGTGTGGTCCAGCTAGTCTGCCAGTCTTTGGTCAGAACAAGATCCCGCTCTGTCGCCTCAGCAACATAAACCGGAACCCTTTCATCGGACTCTACATTCAACACAAACAAATCTAGCATCCGCACCCCTTCTTCCTATAACAGTGTACCATAGCGATTTGAAAAATACAACATTCAGTCTTTCTGCATCGTTTATGCCCATCTTGTTTGCGGTATTTTGGAACAGATCACTACGATCGCCATCTGTCAGACGAGCCACATTCCTCATATTTTCATTTCTCCCCGGATATTTTTCGTATCGTGTCGTACACCCAATCTGTGGATTCAGTTGCTTCTTTCAGCATGGTTTTCTTTTCCTCTTTAGTTAGTCGGTTGGAAAGTGCCTCTATGGTGCCTAGCGTGATGTTGTCCTCGCCAAGAGTTTTCAGCGCTTGAATGACTAACCTGGTCTTGTATGATAATCCTGTGATCTCCCGGTTAGTTCTGTGCTTGAACTCAAGCTTTGTATTGTCCAATTCAACTGTTTTATATGGGCCATCACTGATAAAGGACCATATAGCCGGGACTTGAGTGGATAGTCCAAGCAGATTCAGAGCAGCTTCTCCGCTCGGCGCGATAGTCCAATGATAATTGCGGGCCAGAGCATTAGCTACTGCTTCCGGATCAACCGCTACATATTCATTCAACAGGTTGCTGAAACGTGGTTTTTCATATATGCCTTTCCTTATTCGCCGTAGCTGTCCAGATTCAGTCAATCTCTTTAGGCATTGCCGTATCGCTGTAGCATCGGCAATATCAGCAAAATCAGACGTGACGAAAATTGTTCCATCTTCAGCAGCAGCGACCAACTCCCGTGCCTTTCTCATATAGCCATTATCCACATTATCACCTCCTCATGTCGCGAAAATTATATATTATTCGTGACGTGATTGCAAGAGTTTATCGAGTGAAACGGCAAACAATTACCTGTTAAGGCATATCATCTTAAGAAGATGTTTCACGCCCGGCACTTGCGTGCCGGGTGTTTTCTATGAACAAGAGTCTTCTCTATGAGGGAACCACACTACTAATTCAGTTGAGATGAGAAAGGATCTCTTCCGCAGACTTCCCGCTATTGATGAGCTGCTCGACAACACCCTCTATCTCAGCTTTCTTCGCAGTAGCAGATGCTATTGCCTCGCTTTTTTCTTTCTGCTCAACCAGTGCGGCAAAGACCTTCTCAGCCTTACGAATTTCTGCTTTCTTTGTTTTTGCCAGAAGCTGTTGCTCCTTGATCGTGGCAAGTATACTATCCAACTCACCGTTCAGCGACGCGACGGATTCCTTCTGGGCAACGATTCTCTCCTCGATTACGTCAACGGGAATGATAGACTTCTTATTTTTGCTTCCTTTCGGTCTGGGCATGACGAACCTCCTTAATAATATTTGTTATTAGTTATTATATCCATCTTGACGCAAAATGCAATAGATAGTGTTTGCGTTGCCACCCATGCGCGTCACGAAGCCCCTTGAAAAAGGGCATGTCTAGGAATATAATACAATTGAAGATATATTTTACTTTTCTGCTGGAGTATAGCTGCATAGGGCAAACGAGAAGGAAGAAAGAGAGAATACACTATGAGCGCAAATAACAACCTCCGTCCTCTTACGCCGGAAAAGAGCCTGAACGCTGATTTGTTGGGCAAATACCGCGAAGCTTTGAACTATGCTTTGGATGACCAGGACATACATAATATTGCCCTGTCGGGCTCTTATGGATCCGGCAAAAGCAGTATCCTCGGTAGCTATGAGAATATTAATCCAGAGAAACGCTTCATACATATAACTTTGGCCCATTTTGACCAGCCATACGCTGAGGTAGATACAAAAGGCATAGACGCAAACGAGGCAGCAAAGCAGTGTAGTGACGACCAAAAAGAGAAAAAGCTTGATGACAAGAGAGACCGGATCGCCAATATTTTGGAAGGGAAAATATTAAATCAGGTTCTCCACCAGATTGATCCAAGAAACATCCCACTCTCCACATTTCATATCAAGGCCCCCGCTTCCAAGAAACGAGTTGCATCCGTGTGTGCTTATGGTGGGTGTTTCACATTTTTGTTGCTCTATCACTTTTACTACGAACTTTGGAGTAGCATGGTAAAAGACTTGGCACCCAGTTGGCCCACCAACCTACTCATTTGGACTATCAAACCTGGATTTCGGGTAGCTGCGGCAATAGCATTGGTGATCCTGCTCCTTCTTGGTATATCTGTTTTGTTGTATGCGCTGCAGCGAAAAAACAGTCTTCAAAAGATATTCAAACGGATAGATGTAAAAGGAACTGTCGGCATTGAGATGTTTGAGGATGGAGACGAATCCTGTTTTGACAAATACCTCAATGAGGTTCTGTATCTCTTTGAACATTCTGGTGCGGATGCAATTGTCTTCGAGGACTTGGACCGATATGATGTTGTCCAAATCTTTGAAAAGCTCCGGGTCATTAGCGATCTGCTCCAACAAAGGAAAGAGCGAGGCATTAGCCAGAGTGACAAAGACTATCCAATCCCTAAATTCATCTATCTTATCCGAGACAGCATCTTTTCCCCTGGAGAGCGGACAAAGTTCTTTGACCTAATCATCCCTGTGGTCCCCGTCGTAGCATTTGATAACGCATATGATAAGATTTTGGAGCGCGTTGGCGAAAATAAATTCTCGAATAAGCTACTTCGGAATATCTCGACATATGTTGGCGACATGCGGCTTATCAATAATATCATTAACGAATACATGATTTATGATAGCCAAATTGGGAGTTCAAAGCTGGACCGAAATCCAAATCTGATGTTGTCCATGATGGTCTATAAGAATCTCTTTCCCGAGGATTTTGAGCTTTTACGACATCGGAGAGGTTATGTGGCCTGGGTCGTGTCCCAGAAAGACAAACTAATTGCACGCCAAATAGAAAAAATTGATAAAGAAATAAAAGAACTCCAACATCGGATTGACGTTTCCCAGGAAGAGTTTCTAGAGGATATTGACGAGCTCAATGCACTGTTCTTTCCCTACAACGGGATAGTAGAGGAGATTGATGGAACCCCTGTAAAAGATAGCACCCCACGAGTTACGCTAGTGCGAGCGTTTTTGAATGCCGAAAAAGTTAGAGTTTACGAGTATCCTGGTAGTCGACGCACTTTAACAACAACAGAAATCGACTCACTCCGCCAGGAAATGGAGGGGGATCTGACTTATCAGAAGAAGCGCGAAGTAATCTTGGATGAACAGGAAGAACGTCGGAAAGAGATTTTAGCTTCCATAACTGACCTAAAGGGCCAGCGAGGCAAGATCGCCATATATTCTCTTGGTGAACTTCTGGCTGCGGAAGCACAAGAATTCTGGAAACCTAGTAGTAACGCAATGCGGAGCATGAGTATCCGGGCAGAAATGCTGTCGTGCCCGGAGTTTCCACTGTTACAATACTTGCTTCAAAACAGTTATATCGACGAAAACTATGCCGTATACATCAGTTACTTCTACCCAAATAGTCTTGTACCGGAGGACAAAAACTATCTACTGGCGGTCCATTCGCATCGAACTCTTGGTTGCGATTACATATTGCACGATCCTGCTGCTGTTTTGGAGTTGATTGAGCCAGCGTATTTCGCTGACAAAAGTATGTGGAATCTGTCCCTCTTTGACCACCTTGTGTCACTTGGAGACCAGACAGATGAGCAGAAGAAATGTATAACCGCATGGTTTGAAGGCACTGAACGGGCAGCCAATCTAGGCGAGGACGGGTATACTTTTATATTAAGGCTCTGGGAAGGAACGCAACAAAAGGACTTATTGGTCCCTCTGATTAACAAATACGAACCGGATTGGTTTCGACGCTGGACTCTCAAGGGTTTTTTGAAAGATGACGAATGGCGTCTATATACTGCCTATACCCTGACGACGGTCAATGGCCCGAAAATGCTGGAACCCATTAATAAAGACCATTGGCTAACTAATGCGATTGCCACGGACAACCGGTTTCTTATGACTCCTTTCCCATCTCAATCACAATTGCATAAGATGCTCTTTGCATGTTCTGTGCGTCTAGCGAGTCTGGAATGCTGTATAGAAAACCAATCACTTGCGGAGAGTCTTTATCGTGATGGTATGTATCAGCTGACACCAGATGTATTGACTTATCTGCTCACAACACGCTATGGCGCGGATCAGGATACGGCGTTGGAGAAAAGCTACTCATATCTTCTCCAAAAACCGGAAGAGCCATTGAGTTTCTTTGTAGAAGAACACTTAGATGAGTATGTAGATGCCTTAGTAAGTAATGGCTCCCGGCTAAGCGATTCCGAAGAGGCCGTTATAAAGCTACTCAACCAAAACAAATTAGACATAGACCATAAGAAAAAATATCTTGCTCTCTCAGATACTACCATGAGTTTGCTTGAGAGTGTGAAAGATAAATTGCTTTGGCGGGATCTTTTGGAACTAGGTCGTATGGAAATGCACTGGGAAAATGTAGCAGACTACTATTGCTATGTTGGACAGAGCAACGTGCCACTCCCAGATACCCTGGTTGGCTATATCGAACAGGGAAAAGGTTGCATGAAGTGCAAATTCAGTGAGATTATTCAACGAATTGGGAAAGATAAAGCTAATGCCCTTCTGCACGATTTGATGAAATGTACCCGCCTCTCTATTTCTAGCTACCGGGGCGTGTGGAACTCCATTTATAGTGTCTACTATAACAACCTACAGGTGAACGATCTTCCTGATGAGAATATACAGGTGCTGATTTCAGCGGGGAAAATATCCATGACTGGCAGCAATGTGAGTCTTATGCGTGCAAGTTATCCTGACCATCTTACCAGCTTTATCCTAAGCAAAGTAAGCAGTTACATTGAACTTGCAGAAGAAGGCAATATCACATTAGAAAGAAACGAACTGAGTTCTCTATTTTGCACACGAAAGATTCCCATACGTCAAGAAGAGAAGTTGCTTAAATTGTATATTGGAACCATTCCTGCAGCGGGGAAGAACTACCATCCTAAATTAATGCTCAAGATTATTGCAGAACACTTTGATAAGGAAGACGCAGAATGGTTCCTTTTAAACTATACCTCGCTGGATAGGCAGATTGCTAATGCTTTCATCAACTGGGGAAAGAGTGATATAGTCCCACTTATGAAGGCAGTTGAACAGGTGAGAAAGATTCCTGAAGACGTATATGCTGCCTGCCTAGATACGTTCACTTTGGCACAGGCACAGCGTTTAAGGCAGTATCTTCCCAACAAAGGCTATAACAGAGTGTGTACTCGCAACGCCAGCCCCCGCTTTGCTGATAAAGAAAGTAGCCGGTCCATTCTCACGTATTTCCAGAAGCAAGGTTGGATCTCCAGTTGGAAGGCATTACCCAACGGACAGCTCAAAGCTTTTTCTAAGCGCACAAAGTAACACATTACAGTTGCGCGTTAACAAGGAAGTAAATGTAAACTTGCCTGTTGAAAAATGATCCGAGTGAGTGTATACTCAAAAACAAGAGATAATATGGGATTATCTGCTGTTA
>CANQUE010000066.1 GCA_947626905.1 uncultured Oscillospiraceae bacterium | reverse complement strand
GGTAGACGGACTCGAACCCCCGACCTGCTGATTACAAATCAGCTGCTCTACCAACTGAGCTATACCAGCCGATCTTGCCAGCCGTTGCACTATACCACACTTCCGCCCGCTTGTCAACGGGAAAATGCAAAAATGCCGGACGCCTGTTGGTTTTCCCGCCGCATAGGACGGCCGTTGGCCCGCATAGGATGCAGGGATATAAGCTGGATCGGGAGGGAGATATGACAGAGCAACCATATATACGCCGGGCCTACGGGGCGTTGGCCGAGCGGGATCAGGGCCAGACCGGGTTCCTGCAGGCGCTGGAGAGCCTCTATGAGAGCTTGGGCCCCTGGCTGGAGGAGCGGCCCCAATACGAGGCGGCGGGGCTTTTGGAACGGCTGGGGGAGCCGGAGCGGACGGCGCTTTTCCCGGTGATCTGGACCGACGATCAGGGACGGGTACGGCACACCCGGGGGATCTATATCCGCTATACCTCTGTGCTCGGGCCGTGCCGGTGCTGTCTGGCCCTGCGGCCGGGGCTGGATCTGTCCGCCGCCAAGGCGCTGGCGCTGGAAACGAGCCTGTGCCGGGCGCTGGCAGGGCTGCCCCTGGGCGGCGGGGCCGCCGGGGCGGATATCGCGCCGGGCGCGCTCAGCGACGGGGAGAGCCGCCGGTTTTGCGAGAGCTTTATGGCGGGGCTGTTCCCTCTGCTGGACAAGGGCTTTCGGCCCGGCCAGTGGGCGGGGCAGGCGCCCCGGCGGGAGCTGGACTGTCTGACAGGGCTGTATGAGCGCATGACGGCCCTCACCGGGGGAGGGGAGCTCGTCCCCTCTTTCTCCGGCCCCATGACCTATGCCCAGGCGGTGGGATGCGGCCTGTGCCGGTTCGCCCAATGCGCGCTGAAGCGGCGGAGCGGCCAGCGGCTGGAGGGCCAGCGGGTGCTCCTGTCCGGCCGGGGCCCGGCGGCGGTGTGGGCCGGGGAGTGCGCCGCCCGGATGGGGGCCATGCCTGTGGCCCTGGGGGACGACACAGGGTGCCTTTACGCCGCCGCGGGGCTGCCGCTGGCATTGCTGCGGAGCATGCTGCGGGAACCGGGGCTGCCGCTGCTGCTGTGGGCCATCCGTTCCCCGGGGGTGGAATACCGCCCCGGTCCGGGGCTGTGGGACATCCCGGCGGACGTGGTGTTTTTGTGCGACGGAACGCCCCGGCTCGGTTCCGCCGCCGCCCAGCGGGTGGCCGCCCACCGGCCGGCGGGGGTGTTTGAAGGCGTGTTCCAGGCTGTCACCGCCCGGGCCGGACGCATCTTCGCCCAAACGGGGCTCTATGCCCCGGCCATCGCCGCCGGCGCCGGGGGACAGATCATGTCCCTGGCCGGGGAGGAGCCGGCGGACCGCTGGGAGGCGGACAGGGCGCTGCGGGCCGCCATGGAGAATGTGTTCCAGGCGGCCTGGGAGCAGAGCGAGCGGTGGGGGCGGCCCGGGGATCTGCTCCAGGGCGCCCGGGTCGCCGCTGTGGGCCCCATCGCCCGGGCGCTTTTGCGCAAAAGACTGTGAACCGGCCGGACAGGAGCTCCTGTCCGGCCGGTTTTTTTGGTTTTGGATCACTCCCGGCGCAGGGCGTCGATGGGGTTCAGATTGGCCGCTTTCACAGCGGGAAGCATACCGAAGATCACCCCGATGAACATGGAGAACACCACCGCCACCAAAATGGCCGGGTAGCTCACCGCCGTGGGGGTGCCCATGACGGAGGCGATCAGGCGGCTGAGAATAACGCCTGCCGCCACGCCGATCATCCCGCCGATGCTGGTGAGGGCCGCGGCCTCCGTGAGGAACTGCCACAGCACCCGGCGCTTTTTCGCGCCGATGGCCTTTTTCAGGCCGATCTCTCTCGTCCGCTCGGTGACGGTCACCAGCATGATGTTCATCACGCCGATGCCGCCCACCAGAAGGGAGATGCCGGCGATCCAGATCAGCTGGTTGTTGGTGGCGTTGCTCATCTCCTGGATCTGGGCCGCCTGCTCCATCAGGTCGTCGCTCTGGTAAGAGAAGGTGCCGTTGGCGGAGGTGCCGGTGATCTGGCTGGCGGTGAGAAGATCCTCCGCCTGCTGGCCGATGGAGGTCATATCGTCGGTGCTCTTGGCCTTCAAAACGACGGCCTGGGGCTCGTCAAAGCGGAAGATGGTGGGCCAGTCCGCCAGGGGGACAAATACCTTCCCCCCGGAGGTGTCGGCGTACATCTGATAGTCCCGGTAGGTCTCGATGGCGTAGCCGCTGGAGCTGGATTTTTCCATCACGCCCACCACGGTGAAGGGCTCGCCCTTGATCTCCAGGATCTCGCCCACCGGGTCGGCCTGGCCGAACAGGGCGGACTTGGCGGTGTCGTCCAGCAGGGCCACCTTGCGGAACTTGGTATAATCGTCGGCGGTAAAGCCCCGGCCATAGCGGAGGGTAAAGCCGCTGGCGGCGAAATAGTTCTCGTCCACGCCGTACAGCTCCCCGGAATAGGAGGTGTTTTTATAATAGACCTCGTTGTTGTACTGCCGGGAGCAGTACAGCCCCACCGTTTCCACGTTGTCCAGCTCCGCCAGCTTCTGGCGGGTCTCGTCGGTGATGGGCTCCACGCCCTCGGGCGGGGGGTTCCAATCGCTGAAGGTGTAGGTGTAATTGTCCTGATACAGCTGTACGGTCACGGCGTTGGTGCCCGAACCGATCAGGCTCTCTTTGATCTGGTCGTTGGTGCCCTTGATGGTGGACACGATGGTGATGATGGAGGCGATGCCGATGATGATGCCCAGCATGGTCAGGAACGACCGCATCTTATGGCCCCAGATGCCCTGGAACGCCAATGCTATGTTCTCAAACATATATTCCGCCTCCCTGTATCAATAATAACCGCCGGCCAGGCTCTGGAGGTCCTCCTGATAGACGACCTTGGCGCCCTCCTTCACGGCCCGGCCGTAGGGGAAGGCCACATAGTCGTTCTCCGGGTCCAGGCCGCTGGTGATCTCCACCGACCAGCTGTCGCCGGAGCCGGTGGTCACATAGCGCTTTTCCAGCCGGTCCCCGTTGGCCGCGTAAACATAGCTGCGGGCGCCCTCCGTGCGGACGAAGGCGCGCTCCATGAACAGCGTGCCGGCCGCCTCTTCCTCATCCGCCGGCGCGCCGTCGGTGGAGAAGGTGATATTGACGTAATAGCCCTCCCTAAGCCCGGCGTCCTCGTCCACCCGGACGGTGAAGGGATACTTCGTGACGTTCTCGTTGCCGTTGGGGCTCCAGTAATAGTAATAGTTGTACCGGCTCTCCTCCACCGGGTAGGGGGAGATCTCCGTGACCTCCGCGTCCAGCGTGGTGCCGCTCATCCAGTCCTGGACCGTGACCGTGTCCCCCACGTGCAGCACGTCCAGGTCGAACTCGCCCAGCACGCCGGTGATATAGTATCCGCCGCCGCCGGAGACCAGCACCACCGGCTGGTTCTGCTCCAGGGCCTCGGTGGGGTCCATCACCGTCTTCACCACCCCGGCGGTGGTGCACAGCACCTCGCCGTTGGACAGCTCGAACTCCAGGGCCTTCAGCTCCTGCTCCGCCATCCGCAGGGCCAGGGTCTTGTCGGTGATCTCCTGCTGGGTCTCGGTCTTCATCTGGTTGATCTCATCGGCGGTATAGACCTCCCCGGAGAAGCCGCCCCAGGAGATGTAATCGTCGTCCTCGCCGGTGTCCGCGGGGGTGTAGACCGGCGGCACCAGCCGGAAGATCCAGGTGGTCACCGGGTCGCCCGCCGCGTCCAGGCCGCCCCAAAGCTGGCGGAAAGCCAGCTCAAAGGTGTTGTAGACGCTGCCGTTGAGGGCGTCTGCCTCCCGCATCTCGAACACGATGTAGATGCTCCCGTCCCCCTGGGGTCCGGGCGTCTGTTCCGGATCCTCCGGGGGAACGGTTTGCTCCGGAGGGATGGTCTCCTCCGGGGCCCGCAGCCTCGTTGTGCGGACGATGTTCCGCCACGCAGGGCGGACCGCCGCGCCGGCCGGAGCGTCATCCCCGGCAGGGGGATCGCCGGCGGCGGGCGTGTCCTCCGGCGGCGCCACAGGCTCCGGGTCGGGACTGGCCTCGGGATCCGGAGAGGCGGAGGGGTCGGGGGAGGCCTCTCCCTCCGGCGTGGGGCTGGGCGTGGCCTCCTCGGTTTCCCCCGGCGTAGCCGTCGGCTCGCTGGTGGCCTCCGGCGTGGGGCTGGGGGTAGGTTCCGGGGTGGCCGTGGGAGTGGGCGCCGGGGTGGCCGTGGTGGGCACGTCCGGCACATCGGGCACCGGCGGCATCTCCGCCGGTTCGCCCCGGGCCACGGCGATCAGATAGTCCACCATGGCGTCATAGATGGTCAGGCTCTCGTTCCACAAAAACACATAGGGGCTCTCCGCGGTGCCGCTGCCGCCCTGAAAATAGGGCACAGGCACCGAAACCAGCGGCGGCCGCTCTATCTCGGGGGGCGCGTAATATCCCGGCGTGCCGATCCGGTAGGTGCCGATCTCCTTCAGCTTGGCCTGGGCGTCGCTGATGTCCAGGTTCAGCTGGTCGATCTCGATCTGCTTTTTCTCCAGCTCCACCTCGTCCAGGGTGGTGTCGAAGGCCAGGATCGGGTCGCCCACGTTGATCTGCTGCCCCTCCTGGACATAGATCTCCGTGACGGTCTGGGTGCTCGTCAGATATACCGACTGCATCCTGTCGGCGGTGACCGGGCCTTCGGTCTCCACCCGGTTGCGGTAGCTGTCCTGATAGCCCAGCTGGTTGACCGGGTACACGTTCACCGTACTGCCGGAACGGTTTTTCAGCAGGTAGAACCCGCCGCCCCCCGCCGCGGCCAGCACGATGGCGCAGATGAGCACGATGGTGACGATCTTTTTCCCCTTGCCCGCCGGTTTGGGGCTGGTGCGGGTGTGCTTACCAGGCATCGCCGGTCCCTCCTTCCCCTTCCTCCAGGAGCACGCCGTCCAATATCCGGCGCAGGCGCTTGGCCCGGGCGCCCACGCCGGGCTCATGGGTGATGAGCACGATGGTGGCGCCCTGGGCGTTCAGCTCGTCGAACAGGTCCATCACCTGGTGGCCGCTGGTGCTGTCCAGCGCGCCGGTGGGCTCGTCGGCCAGCAGGAGCTTGGGGTCGTTGATCATGGCCCGGGCGATGGCCACCCGCTGCTGCTGGCCGCCGGACAGCTGGTTGGGCATGAAGTCCATCCGGTCGGCCAGACCTACCATGTTCAAAGCCTCCTCCGCCCGCTGGCGGCGCTCCCGTTTTCCCACCCCGGCATACAGCAGAGGCAGGGCCACATTGTCCCGGGCGTCCAGCTTGGGCAGCAGGTAAAAGCTCTGGAACACGAAGCCCAGGGTGGTGTTGCGGATATCCGCCAGGCGGTTTTCCGACGCTTTGCCCACGTTTTCCCCGTTCAGCAGGTACTCTCCGCTGGTGGGCACGTCCAGGCACCCGATCAGATTCATCAGCGTGGTCTTGCCGGAGCCGGACGGGCCCATGATGGCCAGGTAATCCCCCTCGTCGATGGTGAGATCCACGTTCTTCAGGATCTTCACCACTTCTTTGCCCTGGGGATAGTCCTTGCATATATCCTTCATCTCAAGAAGCATGGCCGCCTCCTTAGCCCACGGTCCTGGGCTCTTCCGAACCGGCGTCCTCCGCCTGGGCGGCGGGGTCATACTTCTCCGTGGCCTGGCCTTCGGCCAGCCCCTCCGCGGGGAAGGCGATGTAATCGGTCAGCTCCAGCCCCTCCGCGATCTCGCAGGTCCCCATCATCTCGTCGCGGACCCCCAGGGTCACGGAGCGCTTTTCCAGCTTGTCGTTCTTTCCGGCGGCCCAGACGAAGGCGCTGCCGTCCTCTTCATATTGGATATAGTATTCCGGCAGCATGGGCCCGGCGGGGGCCTCGTCCCCCTCGCCCTTGTCCGGCTCTATGTACACGTGCTGGCCCAGCATGAGCCCGTCGGTGCTGTCCAGCTCGATGTAGAACGGGTACTTGCTGGCGGTGGTCATTTCGTCTTCGCCGCCGGAGATGACCACCATGCCGCCGTTGTTGTCGCTCTTTACCGGGTTCTCCCAGTCGATCATGGACAGGGTCCCGGTCCAGGTCTGCTGGTCGTCCAGCCGGGAGCGGACCGTCATGGCCATGCCCTCGGACAGGGCGGAGGCGTTCATCTCGCTGATGACGCCCTGGATGCGCAGACGGGTCACGTCGGTGATGGTGATGTAGTCGATGCCGGTGCTGGCGCTCTCCTGGCCGGGATAGGATGCGCCGCTGTCGCCGCCGGTCTCATCCACGCTCATCACCCGGCCGGAGATGGGGGCGTAGACCTCCGCGTTCTCCAGAGCCGCCTCCCGGGTGGCGATGTCCCGCTCCTGGAGGGTGATGTTGTACTCCGCCTCCCGGATCTCCACGTTCTTCGAGTCGATCTGGAGGGTATAGCGCAGCTTGTCGGCGTCCTTGGCCTTGTCCCGCTCCTTTTCCAGCTCCGTGATGGAGTCCTGGGCGGCGGCGATGGTATTTTCCAGCTTTTCCTTCTCCAGATACGCCTTGTCCAGGTCCAGCTGCATGGCCTCGGTGTCATAGGCGAAGAGAGTATCCCCCTCCTTCACCAGATCGCCTACCTCCACGTAGGTCTCCAGGATGGTCTTGTCCTGGTCCCGCTTCACGGTGGCGGTTTCGCCCGCCGCCACCTTTCCGGCGTACCGGTCGGCCAGACCCACCGCGCCGGCGCTCACGATGGCGCTGACCTGCTCCACCGTCACCGCCTCGCCGGAGGCGGAAGAGCCGGAGCAGCCCGCCAATGCTCCCAAAAGCAGCGCTGCCGCCAACAGCGCTGAGATCCTCTGTTTCATAACGTCCTCCTTACGCACTCGTTTTTCCGCGGCCGTACCGCGGCCGCCGCATCCTGAAGACCCGGAGCGGCATGGGCTAATGATATCACTTCTCATGGAAAAAGGAAAGGGAGAGATTATTAAAATTGTGTTAACGGCCCTTACATTCCTGCAAGGATCTCTCCCGCCCGCGCCGTCCCTGGGGCTTTGACGCCGGCGGCGGAGAAATGTTCCCGCCAGGTTTATTGACAAGGGACCGGCCGGGGGATTATACTGCCGGAAAGCGGCGCCGGGCGCGCCAGAAAAGAGGTCCCCTTCCTTGAAACTCCGCTCGCTGAAAAACTCCATGCTCCTGCTGCTCACCGCCCTCATCTGGGGGACGGCCTTCGTGGCCCAGAAGGACGGTATGGCCTACGTGGGCCCGTTCACCTTCAACTGCGTCCGCTCCTTCATCGGCGCGCTCACGCTTCTGGCGGCGCTGCCCCTGCTGGACCGGGTCCGCAGCCGGGAGCACACCTTTGAAAAAGGCAGCCGCCGGGATATCCTCCTGGGCGGCGCGCTCTGCGGCGTGGTGCTGTTCGCGGCCTCCAGTCTGCAGCAGTACGGCATCGCCCTGCAGGACGCGGCCACCAACGTGGGCAAGGCTGGGTTCATCACCGCCTGCTACTGCGCGCTGGTGCCGGTGGCGGGCCTGTTCCTCGGCAAAAAGTCGCCGCTTCTGGTGTGGGTCGGCGCGGCGGTGGCCGTGGCGGGCTTTTTCTTCCTGTGCCTGATGGACGGCGTCATGGCCGGACAGGGTCTGGGCCTGGGGATGAGCGACCTGCTGCTGATGCTGTGCGCCGTGGGCTTCACCGCCCACATCCTGGTCATCGACCGGTTCTCCCCCCTGGCCGACGGGGTGCGCATCAGCTGCGTGCAGTTTTTCGTGTGCGGCCTGCTGGGCCTGCCCTGCATGTTCCTGTTCGAAACGCCCGTTCTGGCCGACATCCTGGACTGCGCCATGCCCATCTTTTACGGCGGCGTGATGAGCAGCGGCGTGGCCTATACGCTGCAGATCGTGGCCCAGAAGGGGGTGCATCCGGCGGTGGCCAGTCTGCTGCTCAGTCTGGAGAGCGTGTTCTCCGTGCTGGCGGGGTATGCCCTGCACCCGGAGGCGGGGCTGACCCGGTGGGAGCTTCTGGGCTGTGCGCTGGTGTTCGCGGCGGTGCTGCTGGTGCAGCTGGCCCCCCAGAGCCCCGGCCGGCCGGAAAAAGAATAAAGACCCGCCCGGACAGGGAAGTGAACTGTACCGGGAAAAACAGACAATAGGAAAAGGCACCCCCTGGTGTAAGATAGAAAACACCAGGGGGTGAATTATACATGAAAGTAAAACAGAAGGGGCCGGAAATGGAACAACTCCGGCGGGAAGGAAAAACATACCAGGAGATAGCC
>CANQUE010000065.1 GCA_947626905.1 uncultured Oscillospiraceae bacterium | reverse complement strand
CCCTGAAGCATCATCAGGGCCAGTGCCTTATGGGTATTCAGTTGTTGCTTTCCAGCACCTTTTGTCTAAAGAGTAGGCTAGATTACCACCTGAAAGAACATTTGTCAAGCCTGCTTTTTCAGTTCTGCGTGAAAACTGCCTTCACAGGGCACACAGCAAAGCAGTTGCCGCAATGCAGGCAGTTCTCCTGCCGGATGGCGTAGGGCGTCCTTGGTTCGATGCACCGCTGGGGGCAGTTTTTCAGACACTTGCCGCAGCCGATGCACCTGTCAGAAATGACATAGCCCTTTTTCGTGACGCTCCCCTCCCCGATAGTATAGCTCTCCCGGAAGATAGGGTTGACGCCCAGGTTGAAATACTCGATCTGGCCGTCCCGTATTGCAAAGACGATGCCCGCCAGCTTCCTTGTATCGCCGGGATAGACATTGGAAAGATAGGGCTGTTCGGCAAATATCGTGTCGATCCATTTCTCCTGCTCATCGTCTGGCACCGGGACCGCTCTGCCGGCCAGCCGGATCATCTCTTTGTACTTCGTATATCCCAGCACCTGCACCCGGCCGTCGGCTAGAAGTTCTTTGCAAAAGTCCTTGCCCTTCGCGGTAAAGAAAATCATCCTGTCCGGCTCATAGTGGATCGCGGAGATATTGCGTATCTGCGGCGCGCCGGATGCGTCCACCGTAGCAAAGGCCAGCACGCCCACATATTCCAGCTTCTTCAAACAAGTCTGTGCGTCCATTTGTTCTCCCTCAAAATCGCAGTACACGCCCGTCTTTTCTTGGCTTGGGTACGGGGTGCAGGTCGCCCTCTTTGGGATAGCCCAGAAGAAGCTGCATCACCGCGTAATAGTCCGGGCGGATCGCCCACTTTTTCAATATCTCCTGGCCGTAGGGGTCCGCGAAAGCCGTCCAGCCCTGGCCGATGTAGCAGGAGCCCACCCCCAGCGCGTCTGCCATGAGCATCATGTTCTCCGCCGCGCACGCGCAGTCCTCCGCCGCGAACAGAAAGTTCTTCGGCGCGAAAAAAGTGATGACCATGGGCGCGTCATAAAAGGCGTTGACGAGTTTTGGGTCGTCCGCGATGCTGGGCTGTTCCTTGGACACATAGCGGGTGGCCGTAGCCATGCTGGGGTCAGAGTTGGCCCGTTTGATCTTCCCCAGCCGCTGGTTCACCTCCCGGTCCTGGCACACAGCGAACAGCACACCCTGCCGTCCGCCCGCGCTGGGGGCGTACAGCCCCGCCTCCAGTATCTTCTCCAGAGCGTTCTCGTCCACCTGCCGGGTGTCGAACCGGCGGATGGCCCGCCGGTGCTTCATAAGTTCCAGTAGTTCCATTAGGAAACCTCCTTCCAGCATTGGGGGTCCGGGGCATAAAAATCGCCGTTGGTGCCCTTCGCCACGGCGGGGCAGCCCCGGCACCAGGGCATGAGCTCGCACTTGGCGCACTTTTCAAATCTTGTGTAGTCCCGGTACTGCTCCATCTGGCACACCCACACGTCCGCCAGCCGGTCCTCAAAAATGTTACCTACCTTGCTTTCTGCCACACGGCGGCAGGCGTACACGTCCCCGGTGGGCAGGATGGTGATATGGCAGTTGCCGCAGTTGCAGCCGCCGTAGATCATGCCTGGCTGGGCGTCTGGCGGGATGGTGAACGAGCCCGTCTCGTATTCATAAAGGGTCCAGAGGTGGTCCTTTTTGTTGAAGTATGTCCGACAGCCCTGGGCCTCGTATTCTTTGAATTTCCTGTCGCACACCGCCAGCAATTCCCGGTACTCCCGGGCCGTCATGGAGGCGTCCAGGTCCCCGCCGCTGGGGACGTAGCGGGAGAAGGCGAACACGTCGGCGCCCGCCGCCACCGCCGCGTCGATGATGCCCGGCACCTCCATGCGGTTGGTCCTGGATACCGTGGTCATGATGACGGCCCGGATGCCCGCCCGCTTGATGCAGCCGATCTTCTCCAGTGTGCAGTCATAGGAGCCGGGCTTGCGGAACCAGTCATGGGTCTGGCGGAGGCCGTCCAGGGACAGCTGGTACTTTTCGCAGCCCAAGGCCTTCAGCTCCCGGCACACCTGGTCGTTCAGGTGGAAGGGATTGCCCAGGATGGTAAAGGGCACGTCATGCTCATGCAGCAGCTCCAGCAGCCGCCAGAAGTCAGGGTGCAGAATTGGGTCGCCGCCGGTGATATAAAAGTATGGCAGCCGGTCATAGACGGCGCAGAAGTCCAGGCAGTTATAAAACGTGTCCTCCATCTTCGTCCAGGTCATGGAATCAAGCTGCTGGTGCTCGCCGCCGGAGAAGATATAGCAGTGCTTGCACCGCTGGTCACATTCGTCTGTGATGTGCCACTGGAAGGAAAAGTATTGTTTCATATCGTCGCTCCAAAGAGGTTTTGGCCCCCGGCAGGATTCCGCCGGAGGCCGGGTCATTACTTGTCCCCTGCCCCACAGGCAGAGCCGCAAGCCGCAGGCTTCTCCGCGGGCTTGTCGGCAGCGCCGCAGGCTGCGGGCTTCTCTTCCGGCTTGCCAGCCGCGCCGCAGGCAGAGCCGCAGGCCGCGGGCTTCTCCGCGGGCTTGTCAGCCGCGCCGCAGGCAGTGCCGCAGGCGGAGGCCGCCTTGTCCTGGGCCCAGGATGCCAGATCAGAAAGTGCCATCGTCATGTCCTCCTTGATAGATTCAGAAAGCTGTCCGCCTCCCGTGGTCTCCATTATAGGGACATTTTCACACCCCACAAGTACGCACAAAAAGGTGGGGTACGCACCTTTTTGTAACTGATTGACAGGCATCGGACAGCGCAGTATCATTCAAGTGTAACATTCGATTTTGACTGTATGGAGGCGCGATATGAAAACAAAGGCCGAACTGCTGCCCGAATGCCCCGTAGCCACCACTGTGCAGCTCATAGGCAACAAGTGGAAGCTGCTGATCATACGCAATCTCATGGTCCGCCCCTGGCGGTTCAATGAGCTGCAGCGGGACCTGGACGGCGTGAGCCAGAAGGTGCTTACCGACAGCCTGCGGTCCATGGAGGCGGACGGGCTCGTCACCCGCACGGTGTTTCCCGAGGTGCCCCCGCGGGTGGAGTATTCGCTGACCGACCTGGGCCGGAGCCTCCAGCCCATCCTGGACGCCATGCGGGCCTGGGGCGAGGAATACCGCGCCGCCAAGCTGGCAGAATGACAACATGAACGCTCTCGTTTTGATGGGCAGCCCCCGCAGGAATGGCAACACGGCGGCGCTGTTGGTGCCGTTCTGCGCGGAGCTTGACCGGTATGGCTGGGGCCACGAGACCGTGTGGCTCTATGAGAAGGCCATCGCGCCCTGCACCGCCTGCCGCGCCTGCCAGAAGGACTGGTCCGGGTTCGGCTGTGCCGTTCATGATGACGCCTATACCCTTTTTGAAAAGGTGCTGGCCTGCGACCTTCTGGTGCTGGCCACGCCCATCTATTCCTGGTACTGTACCCCGCCCATGAAGGCACTTATGGACCGTTTCGTCTATGGCATGAACAAGTACTACGGGGCAGAAAAAGGCCCGGCGCTGTGGGCCGGGAAACGGGTGGCGTCTATCGTCACCTGCGGCTATCCCCCCGAAAAGGGCGCGGACCTGTGGGAGGAGGGCTTAAAGCGTTATTGCAAACACTCCCGGCTCGTCTATGCCGGGATGCTGGCGGAGCGGCATCTGGGCTATGACATACCGTTCATGGATGAAGAAAAGGCCCGCCATGCGGCCGCATTCGCGGCAACCCTGTGCGGAGAAAAGTAAAGCGGAGGCCGGGCAACACCGGCCCACAAAAACGGAAAGTGGACAAGAAGCCCCCTGTTGTAGGAAGATAACTACAACAGGGGGTATTAAGCCTGCGTTGATTTTGGGGAAGAGAGGCTCACAGTATAACGCATAGCAGCGGCAAGGTCGCTACCGAGAACAGGGTAGAAGCAAAGACGAGCCGAGATGCAAACAGGCTGTCGCATCCATACTGCTCCGCCAGGATTGAGGTGGTACTTCCGGCAGGCATACCGGTCATCAGTACGCTGATGCTTTTCAGCAGGGGGTCGATGGGCAGAAAGGTAAGGGCACCATAGACCGCCAATGGAAAGGCAACCAAGCGCAGAAAGCAGAACCAGAGGACCTTTGGGTCAAAAAGAGAGCCTATGCTTGCCTCCGCCAGAATGGAGCCGATCACCAGCATGGACACGGGGATGCAGCAGCGGCTCAAAGAGGCCACAGTCTCCAGCGCAAAACCTGGAAGCTCTGCTGGCAGGACCATGAGAGCCAGCCCGACAAAGATGGCGATGATGCAGGGGTGGACTGCCAGCTTTTTCAGAGCATCCTTCCGCTCCACATTTGTGAAAAGGCTCAAGCCCGCCGTCCACATGGTAAAACGGATCGGTATCTGAAAAATAGATGTGTACATGACGCCCATGCTGCCATAGAGCGCCTCCGCGACGGGCAGACCGATAAAGCTGGAATTGGAGCAGATCATGCCATAAGACAGGACACTGCTCTTTGCTTGTTCAAACCGCCGAAACAGTACACGGCTGCCGAGGATGGCAGCGATCTGGATGGCGGTGCAGATGCAGAAGGCATATAGGCAGTTTCTCATAAAGTCCGCTGTGACAACGGCTCCCCCAAGAAAGGAATTGACAATGTTGCAGGGGAGGATGAGGTCGATGAGCAGCGCGGAGAGGCACTTACGGCCTGCCCCGTTTATGACGCCCAGCTTTGCCAGCAAGACCCCCAGCAAAATAAGGATAAAAAGCTGCGATTGCAGCGTGAGCATTTTCGCAAAAACGTCCATATCCGGCGCCTCCTTTTGACGAAAGCATATCACAGTCTGGCCTCCGGTGTGAAATACCGTTATCAGAAGAAGTTTATACCGTGAGAGTATGAACTTCCGAGAAAAACAGTATTAGACGCATGAACGGCAATGTGCTATGCTGGGCAGGACAAAAGGAGGCGTCAAAATGACCGTATATTTAAGTGAGCATATCGCACCGTCGGCGTACAAGCGGCTGGCGTCACATTTTACTATCGTGGATAATTTCGACCACCCGGAGGACCTGGATGCCATTATCGTCCGCCGGGCCCATGTGACCGGGGACGTGATCGACCGTGCCAAGAAGCTGAAGATCATCTCCATGCATGGAGTGGGTCTGGACACCATCGACGTGGAGGCCGCCCAAAGTCATGGCGTTCCTGTGATGAATGTACCCGGAGGCAGCGCGGAATCTGTGGCGGAGCTTGCAGTCACATATCTGATGGCTTTGAGCCGGAAATTGCTCCCCATCGACCGCGGCCTGCGGGAGGGGCGGTATCACCACTTTGGCGAGACCTCTCTCATAGGCACAGAACTCTACGGCAAAAAGCTGGGTCTGGTAGGCGCAGGCCACATCGCCGGACGAGTAGCAGAGATCATGCGCGGCGCTTTTTTATGTGATGTTTGGTGCTGGAATCCCCATAAGAATGCCGAACAGCTGGCGGCAATGGGCTACAAAAAGATGGATACCCTGGAGCAGCTTTTTCATGACATGGATATGGTCAGCATCCACATTCCGCTCACGGACAGCACACGGGACCTTATCAGCTATCCAGTCTTTGAAAACGCTAACCCCTCTCTGCTGCTGGCCAACACCTCCAGAGGCGGGGTAGTAGACGAGGGCGCTCTCTATGACGCTCTGACCACCGGTAAGATACGGGCCGCGGCGTCGGATGTATTTGTTTCCGAACCTCCGGCAAAGGACGCGCCGCTGCTGACCTTGGACAACTTTATCGCCACGCTCCACATCGGAGGCAGTACGAATGAGGCGTTGGATCGGGTGAGCAACGCGGCAGTAGATCATGTAATGGAGGTCCTGTGTCCTTGACGGGACTGCATTTCAGCGGTATCATATCCATAGGATCATACTTTTGAGGTATATGCCGCATGGAACTGCGTCAACTGGAAAACTTCCTGAAGATCGCGGAATATGAGAATATCACGCAAGCTGCCGAAGCTCTGCACATGAGCCAGCCGCCTCTCACCCGGCAGCTTCAGGCATTGGAGGCGGAACTGGGTACAGAGTTGTTTGTCCGGGAGAAAAAACGCCTGCATATCACAGAGGCGGGACGATTCTTCCGCCAGCAGGCCGAGCAAATACTGGCCCTGGCAGACAAGACGGCAGAGCAGGTACGCCAAATTGGTGAGGGACTGACCGGTACGCTGTACATCGGTTCTATCGAGACAGCGGGACCGGCGCTCCTGCCCAAATGGCTGGAAGGCTTCAAGGCCCGTTGGCCAGACGTGCGTTACAGCCTGTGGAGCGGCAACTCCGATGACGTGATAGAAAGATTGGAAAAGGGCTTGGTAGATGTCGCTCTCATCCGGGAACCGTTCAACGGGGAGAAATTCCAGTCTGTTCATATTCTGGATGAGCCATGGGCGGCGCTGGTGCGTAAAGATCATGTCCTTTCAAACGCAGACAGCTTAACGCTGGCCCAGTTGGCAGGTGAGGAATTGATCGTTCCCATCCGCCGCAGCACCGAGGTCGCCCGCTGGTTCTCGGAGGCGGGCATGGAGGCAGACATATCCTGTCAGTACGCGCCTCTGATAAATGGCGTCATTCTGGCAGAGCAGGGTCTGGGGGTGGCTATCTGCCCGGCCTCGGCGGGCGATATGCTCTCCGGCCGGCCGCTGGTGATGCGTCCACTGGTGGATGCGCCAGCTTCCGGCGTGGCCCTGATCTGGCAAAGAGGCGCACGTTTGAGCGCCCCGGCAGAAAAATTCATCGAATACATTAAGACTCTCCCATAATAGGTATTGGCCCTGTACCGGATAGGTACAGGGTCAATAATACTTGTTGCTGGCAGCGAAGAGGACCACTGGCTATGCTATGTCGTAGAGATCAAAGACGCATTTGTGAAAAGACAGGAGGCCTTCATCGCGCATTTTGCCAAGTTCCGTACACATGGCGCTGCGGTCCACGCCCAGATAGTCCGCAAGCTGCTGGCGGTCAAAGGGGATGCTGAAATGGGCGCTCCCGGCCCGCCGGGATTGGACGGAGAGATAGTCGGTGAGCTTCTCCCGTGTGGTGCGGTGGGCCATGATGTCGATCTTTTGGGCAAGCATCCTGTTCTTGGCCGCCATAGAACATAACAAATTCTGAACGAGGCGTTTTGTCAGCTTGTCCGCATCCGGCGCAAATAGATGTTCTGGCCTAAAGGACAGTACCACGCTGTCCTCCAGGGCGATAACATCATGAATAAAAGGCTCGTCCTCCTGCATGGCGAACGCCTCCCCGAACACCTCGCCCTCGCCGATCCGGTTGACGACGCTTCGGTTTCCCCAGTAGTCGTCCTTTTGTATCATAAGCTGCCCTGCCGCCAGAATCCCGATGGCGCGGATGAACTGGCCGCTGTGGCAGACCGTTTCGCCTCTTTCGTATGTCTGCGCTCTCATATTTAAGCGGGCAGCCGACGCTTCGATCTCGCTGTCGTCCATTCCCGCGAACAGCGCGGTCTGCCGTAAAACGGAGATGTATTCTTTCAACTTTTTGCCTTTCTGTTGGAAATACAACGGATTTGCCC
Organism: uncultured Oscillospiraceae bacterium; assembly: GCA_947626905.1. Taxonomy (GTDB): domain Bacteria; phylum Bacillota; class Clostridia; order Oscillospirales; family Oscillospiraceae; genus CAJOIG01. The sequence goes on along the minus strand of CANQUE010000065.1, from coordinate 1,258 downwards.
TCCGCATTGTACTATACTGAGGCCATAAAAGCAAGAAAACAGAAAGGAACATGGGACCATGATAAGAAAAATCATCCACATCGACGAGGAAAAGTGCAACGGCTGCGGGGCGTGCGCCAACGCTTGCCATGAGGGGGCTATCGCCATGATCGACGGCAAGGCGAAGCTCATCCGGGACGACTACTGCGATGGCATGGGTGACTGCCTGCCGGAGTGCCCCACGGGAGCCATCACCTTTGAGGAACGGGAAGCCGCGGCTTATGATGCCAAGGCCGTGGCCGAGAACAAGGCCAGAAAAGCGCCCCATGGTGGCTGTCCCGGCTCCATGAGCCGAGAAATACGGCATACCGCGCCGATGCCCGCCGCATCCGTGCCGCCCCAGAACTCATCGCTGGGCAACTGGCCGGTACAGATCAAACTGGTCCCGGTGCAGGCCCCGTGGTTCAACGGGGCGAAGCTGCTCATTGCCGCCGACTGCACCGCCTATGCCTATGCCGGGATGCACAGCGATCTCATGCGTGGCAAGGTCACGCTCATCGGCTGCCCCAAGCTGGACGGGGCGGATTACAGCGAAAAGCTGACGGAGATCATCCGGCAAAACGACATCCGGAGCATAAGCATCGTTCGCATGGAAGTACCCTGCTGCGGTGGCCTTGAGGTGGCGGCGAAAAAGGCGCTGCAGGCCAGCGGCAAGTTCATTCCCTGGCAGGTGGTAACGATCACCATAGACGGAAATATTAAAGAATGATGGTCGTTTAGCGGAACGCCCGGCCAGAGCTGACGGTGCGGGTGGAAAACGTGGCAGGATACGACACCGTGATCCTGGCCTTCACCAATTTGTGGACCAACATGCCCATTCTCTGCTCGTCATATGTAGATCACTTCGTTATAGACGATTTCCCGCGCACAGGCCGCGATGTTGTTCATCAGACCCGTCCAGCGCATTTGGTCTTTGGCCTTCAGCTCTTCCGTAACGCCGTCCTGGGCCGCCATGTGTTCTACCAGCCGAGAGAACAAGGCTTGGGCCCGCTCATCCGTATCAGCCAGGTGCGTGTTCAGCTGCCCGCTCATTACCAACTCCATAAAGTATGCGCTGTGGTGGTTCTTCAGGTATTCCATCCGCCGCCGTCCCCAGACGCCTACGGGCCTGTCCTCTGACGGGGGAGGGAGCAGGTTGGGAAGATAATAATCTCCCACCAGTGTGTAGCCGATGCCGTTGATCTCTTTGTACTGTTCCATAATCAAAGCCTCCTTTGTA
>CANQUE010000064.1 GCA_947626905.1 uncultured Oscillospiraceae bacterium | reverse complement strand
TCCAGGCCGATGAAATCGCCCAGCTCCAGGGGGCCCATGGGGTGGTTGGCGCCCAGCTTCATGGCCTTGTCGATGTCCGCCGGGGAGGCGACGCCGGTCTCCACCAGGCCGATGCCCTCGTTGATCATGGGGATGAGGATCTTGTTGACCACGAAGCCGGGGGCCTCGGCCACCTCCACGGGGTCCTTGCCGATCTCCTGGGCCAGCTTGTAGATGAAGTCAAAGGTCTCCTGGGTGGTGTTGGCGCCCCGGATGACCTCCACCAGCTTCATGCTGGGGACGGGGTTGAAGAAGTGCATGCCGATGACGGGGTGCTTCAGGCCCAGACCCATCTCCGTGACGGACAGAGAAGAGGTGTTGGAGGCGAAAATGGCCTCGGGCTTGCACAGCTGGTCCAGCTCCTGGAGCAGGGCCTTCTTGGTGGCCATGTCTTCCTTGACGCACTCGATGATCAGATCCGCGTCGGCGCAGGCGGACTTCTCCTCCACCAGCACGTTGGCCAGCAGCGCGTCCACCGCCTCCTGGGTCATCTTTCCCTTGGCGACCCGCTTGGCCAGAGAGGCGGCCAGCTTATCCTTGTGCTTCTGGGCGGAAGCTACGGAACTGGCGTACATCAGGGCGGTATGGCCTTTGGCGGCAAAGACCTGGGCAATGCCGCTGCCCATGGTGCCGGCGCCAAATACTGCAACCTTCATTGTGTTTCCTCCTATAAATGTTAATTTTTTATCGACCTCAGGCAATACGCCGCCCGCGAAAAACCGGCGGGCGGGGCGGCACGGGACGAAGCCCGCGCCATATCATTGTTATTATAATGGCGATGTGGAGATTTATCAAGAGCAATTGCCTCGGAAATCCTCGATTCAAAAGATTTTTATGCACTTTTTCACCGCCTGTGCGGGCCTGTCCGAAAAAAGTCCCCGGGGCACAGCCCCAGGGACTTTTATGGACCGTCTTACCGCTGGTCGGGGGTGAAGTAGACCACGAACGTTTCGCCGGTGGAGTCGTCGTTATACACTTCCAGATAGCTGAACGCGTAGTCCTCGAATCCCTCGGGCACCTCGAATACCAGCTCGCCCTGACGGCTCTTATGGATCCCCACGGAGTACTCCTCCGGGAGCATCTTGCCCTCGGCCTCCACGCCGGTGTTGGGATAGCCGTCCCGGGCGGTGGTGATGGGAACGGCGAAGTCCTCCTCCCCTTCGTCCCAGGCCACCTGGAAGTCGGTATCGAACATGGGTACGCTGGTGGCGGTGTAGTTGTACACCGTCACGTCCGCCACCAGAAGGACGTTCCCCTCGGAGGGCTCATAGCTCCCATATTTCTCGCACAGCCAGGCGTCGTTCACCGTGAAATCGAAAAAGGCCGAGCGCATGGTGTCGCCCAGATAGCCCACGTATTCATTCTCCGGCAGGGGGATCTCCTCGTCGCCCTCCCGGCTCACCAGCTCGCCGGAGCCGGTCAGGTCGATCTCCGCGGTGAACTGGGCCAGGGTCTCGTAGGTTTCGCTGTCGCTGATCTCCATGGAGAATTCCAGGGTCTCAAAGTCCTCGATCTTGGCATCCTCCAGATCTTCAGGATACCACCAGCACATCCCGTATGCCATGGTGCCGGCAGGGATGGTCTCGCTATAGTAGGGGGCGCACATCACGCCGTTGACGGCCACGTCATCCATGTACACACTCACAGCCTTATCCAGGCGGTTCTCCATGAGCAGGGTCAACTGGGGGCCATATTCCCCGTCCGGATCGAAGTCCATGACCGCCATGTCCAGGCCGTACAGCAGGATGAAGGGCTCGAAGCCGTTGTCGAAGTCGATCAGCTCCAGGGGCGGCTCATCCGTGCCGGTGACGGTCACAGACCAGCTCACCTCGTCGTCATACAGATCGTCGGCGGTATAGTCTTCGCTGTCATAGACCCACAGCCGGGCCCGGACGGACTCGATGTAGTTGATCCCCACCTCGTCCAGATCCGCGTTCCGGAACTCGATCTTGCTGTACGCCTTCTTTCCGGCGCTCACCTCTTCGCTCCAATAGTTGTCGGTCAGCATGTCGTCGACGGCGATGTCGTCCAGCACGAATTCCAACGGCCGCTCGCTCTTATTCTCCAGCGCCACGCTGAAAGTGGGGCCCCGGCTCCCCGCCGGGTCATACTCCTCCACGATCAAGGAGAAGTCATCGTTATCCACCAGGACGGTCTCTTCAAAGGAACTGACCGGCCCGTCCTCCGTTCCCTCCGCCGCCCAGGCGGGGACAGCCAGCACCGACAGGAGCATCACCATGGCCAGCAGCAGCGCCATGCGTCGAATGTTTTTACCCATGTTATTTCTCCTTCCTGCCGCATATGCGGTACTATTATAAATCATTTATAGCACAATCTCCCCCCAAATGCAACGCCCGAGCGCAAAAAGACCGCTCCGGATACGGACCGGAGCGGCCTTTTCGTTCCTTTCATTCCAACAGCTCCCGCAGCCTCTTCACCGCCCGGCGCTCCAGCCGGGACACCTGCACCTGGCTCACCCCCAGCACCCGGCTGGCCCGCTCCTGGGTCATGCCGTGGAAAAAGCGCAGATACACCACCTGGCGCTCCTTTTCGGGCAGCTGCCCGATGGCCTGGCGCAGGGCCATATACTCCACCAGCCGCTCCTCCTCCGACCAATCCCCCAGCACCTGCTCCAGGGAAAAGCCGTCCTCTCCCGCGGGCTGCTGCAGCGACTCCAGAGGCACGGTGGCAGTTTCCGCCACGGCGATATCCTCCGGCGACATGCCCGTGGCGGCGGCCAGCTCCGACACGGTAGGGTCCCGGCCCAGCTCCTGTTCCAGCCCTTTGCGGGCGGCCCGGATGACCATGGCCCGCTCCTTGATGCCCCGGCTCACCTTCACCGCCCCGTCGTCCCGCAGAAATCGTCGGATCTCCCCGGAGATCTTGGGCACGGCATAGGTGGAGAACCGGGTGCCATAGCTCTCGTCAAAGCCGTCGATGGCCTTCAAAAAGCCCAGACAGCCCAGCTGATACAGGTCGTCCGGCTCCACGCCCCGGCCGAAATACCGCCGGGCCACGCTCCAGATGAGCCCGGCGTTTTGCTCCACCATCCGGCCCGCCGCCTCCCGGTCCCCGGACTGGGCCTCCCGCAGGAGGGTGAGAGTATCGTCCAACTATGCGCCCGCCTTCGCCTTGATCCGCTTTTTCATGGTGACCGTGGTCCCCCGGTCCACGGCGGAGCGCACCCGCAGGCCGTCCATGAAGCTGGCCATGATGGTGAAGCCCATGCCGCTGCGGTCGTCCCCGCCGGTGGAGAACATGGGTTCCATGGCCTTCTGCACGTCCGGGATGCCCCGGCCCCGGTCCCGGACCATGATCTCCAGCACGTTTCCCTCCAGGGCCCGCAGCCGCATCTGCACCAGGCCGGCCCGGTCCGGATAGGCGTGGACGATGGCGTTGGTCACCGCCTCGCTCACGGCGGTCTTTATATCCCCCAGCTCCTCCAGCGTGGGATCCATCTGGGCGGCGAAGGCCGCCGCCGCGGCCCGGGCGAAGCTCTCGTTCACGCTCCGGGCGGGAAACTCAAATTTTATGTAGTTGACCTGTTTCATATTTCCTCCTATGTGGGACGGCGGTCAGGGCCTGGCCGCCGTTGAGATCTGTATCACCCTGTCTATGCCCGAGGCGTCGATGACCTTCAGAGGCTGCTTTCTCGCGTTCTCCACCCAGGCCCGGCCCCCGGTCTCGGCCACCAGCCGGGAGATCTTCAATATGAGGGCGATGCCGGAAGAGTCCATAAAGGTGAGCCCTTCCATGTCGATGACGCAGTCCTGGGGCAGGTAGTCGTCCACGGTCCGGCTGATCCGGCGCAGGGCCGACGCCGCCTCGTGGTGGTCCAGCTCCCCCTTCAGATACAAAGTCAGCCGCCCGTCCTGATAGCTTGACAGTACCTTCATATTTCTTCCCCCTGCTTGTCCAAAAAATCACACCGCACAAAACTGTACGGTGTGATTTTACGGTATTTGCCCCGTCGGATGCCGTCGAACGCCGGCGGCGGCGAAAAAAGCGTCAGCCGCCGCTGAACGTGTCGGGGTCCGGGTAGCTGTGGGGACTGGTGGCGTAGCTGTCGTTATACTTGACCGTCATATAGAGCGTGTCCCCGCCGTCTTTGAGCTGGACATAACAGACGCTATCTTCAAACCTGTCGGTGATGTCCAGCTTCCGGCCGCGCCACCAGACGGCGACGGGGCCGTCCTCGCTGTATTCCACCTCCGGCTGGTCCAGCTGCTCCAGGAACTCTTCCTCGGTCATGGGCCGCTCCGAGCCGTCGGGCCCGATGACGATGCCGCCGCCGCCCCGCTCATGGACCTCGCCCGTGCTGTCGGTATAGACCAGCGTATACTCGTCGCCCCGGATGTCCAGGACCGCGTTGGTCTGATCCCCATAGAACCAGAGCTGCACGGTCCGTTGGATACCGCCCACGTCCGCCGCATAGGCCACGCCCGCCATGGCCAGCACCAGCGCCGCCGCCGCGCATACGGCCACCAGCCGGGGGATCACTCTTTTCCTTGTGTCGTTCATCGTTTTGACCTCCATGAGATTGCCGGAGGCATGGAGCGTGGAGAACGCTCTCTTATATCGCGCTTCATTCGTCATCGTTCCAATCCTCCATCAGAATGTTTTTCAGCAGCGCTCTTCCCCGGCTCAGGCGGCTTTTGACCGTGCCCTCCCGCAGGCCCAGCAGCGCCGCCAGGCGGCGGACGCTGTAGTCCTCGTAGTAAAAGAGGTGGATCACCACCCGGTATCTCTCCGGCAGGCCCATGACCGCCGCGAACAGCCCCCGGTCGGCGGGCTCCTCGAAGGGCAGCTCCGCCATGGCGTCCTCCCAGGACGCCCGGTCCCGCCGCCAGAAGGCGCGGGTCAGGTCCCTGGCCCGGTTCACGGCCACCCGCAGCAGCCACGCTTTCAGGTGTTCCTCGTCCCGGTAGTCCTGTCCCCGAGCCAGATAACGCATGAACGTGTCCTGGGTCACGTCGTCCGCGTCCGCCCGGTCCCGGCACACGCTGAACGCCGCCGCAAAGACCCGGTCCGCGTATTTTTCATACGCCTCTGCCGCTGAAAGCCTCATAAAACGCTCCTTATCCTTGAAGGTCCCTTCACAGTATACACGATCCGGCCCGGCAAAAGGTTGCGCGGAAAAGAAAAAATTTCGCGCCGGCGCGACGGTTGCGCGATGGTTGGTAGCGCAACCGGCCCGGCTCTGCTATACTGCCTGTCAGAAAGGAGGTGCGGCACAGACATGTTTTCCACGCTGGTCGCCGTTCTCATCTATATCCCTGTTTACGCCCTGTTCGGCTATCTCATCTATCTGGCGATCCGGGCGCTGCGCAAATACATCCGCTCCGAGCCGGTACGGAAGGAAAAAACGGAAACGGCAAAGTCCCTGGGCGAGGTCCTGAAAAACCGTCGGATCGCCTGCAATATGACCCAGGAGTTCGTGGCGGAAACGCTGGGCGTCAGCCGCCAGGCGGTATCCAAATGGGAGAGCGGCCGCTCCGACCCCAGCACCACCAACCTCATGGCCCTGGCCAAGCTCTACGGCCTGACCCCGGAGGACCTGCTACGGGAAGTGCGATAGATCGCCACGCGCAAACGGGTCTGCCGCCATGGCGGCAGACCCGTTTGCGCTGTTATTCTGCCGGACGCCGGCACGGCCGGGCATACATGACAAAAGGGCCTGCGGGAGCAGGCCCTTTCGTTATGTCGTTTTTCAGCTCATCGCGCCGGTGACGCTATCATTACTGTACCCATAATGGGTGTCGATGACCGCCGCGCCGGCGGGGAAGTCGATCGTCACGGTGCCTCTGGCCGTGTCCGCATCGGGAGTCAGATCCTGGAGGAAGCCGTCCTCCTCCGCGCCGCCGTAGAATCTGATCCCCCTGTCGCTGTCAATGGTGAAGGTCACCGTGGCGGGCGCGTCCAGGAAGCAGACGTACATGCCCCCGCCCGCGAAGTCCCCGGCCAGGGAATCCACCGTCTGCAGGGGGAAGAAGCTGGCGTCGCACATCACGTTCCCGATGGTCATGGTGTACTCCCCGCTGGCCACATCCGTCACCATGTATATCCGGGTCTCGTCCCCGGCGAAGTCCGAGGGGGCGGTGGCCCAGTCCGGCGCGGCGGCCAGATCGGGCAGGGCCGGGACGTCGGAGGAGAAGGTGAACTCGTCGCCCTCATAATAGGTGGTGAGGACCACGTTCAGGAAGTAATAGCCGTCGCCCGCGATGGTGGCGGTGGCGGTGGCGGGCTCATCCGCGGAGTGGGAGTTGAAGCCGAAGCCGTTCTCGTTGCCCTCCTGCACGAAGTCGATGGACGCGCCCTTGAGCACGGCGGCCTCGTTGGTGCTCATATCCGCCTCCACGCCCTCCAGGGCGCCGTCATGGGGGTGGTCCTGAAAGTCTATCACCACCGTGCCCGGTTCAAAGGAGATGGAGCTCCGGTCCGTGTCCGGCTCCCCCGTGTCCTCCAGGTCCAGGGCCATGCAGGAGCCGATCCAGCCCAGAGCATCCGCCGAGCCGTTATAAAATTCCACATGGGCATTGGTGCCAGTGAGGGTATAGTTCACCGTCATGGCCTCCTCCAGCGTGCCCACATACGTCCCCGCCCCCATGGGGCCCAGGACGGACTCCAGGGGATAGGTCAGCGTCAGATCGGCGCTCATGTCGCAGACGTTCTCCGCCTGGAGGGTGTACTCCCCGGCGGTCAGCTCCACCAGGCAGTAAAGGCCCCCCGTGGCGGCGTCGCCATAGGACGTCTGGCTGTTCACCACCGCCAGGGCCTCATCCGGGGAGGACACGGCGAGCTTCGGCGCGTCGTCGCCATAGGCCCCCTGGGCGTACAGGTCCAGCAGATAGGTACCGTCCTGGGGCACCTGGGCGGTCAGCGTGGCCGAGGCGAGCTCCTCCGAGTAAAAGCCGTTTTTCTCTCCCGTCCCGAAATGGACGGTCACCTGCTCCTGCGCCGGCTGCTCCGCCGGGGCCGCCTCCGCCGGGGCCTCGCCCTCCGGCTGGGCGGCGGCCTCGCCGCCGGTCTCCGTCCGGGCGGTATCTCCCGCGTCCCCGCCGCCGCAGGCGGCCAGGGCCAGCAGCAGGCAGAGAGCGAGCAGGATGCTCATCATCCTCTTGATGTCTTTCATGGGTATCCCTCCTGTGTCTTTAAGGATCTACCCACATACTATATACCCCCCCCCCGGCGAAAAAACAAGAGCAACTTTCCCCATTTACCGAAAAGGTCGCAGGCCGGATAAAAACCGGCCTGCAGCGCGTCAGTCCTCCACGGTGTCTATGTATGTCTCCTCCGCCTGATCCAAGGCCCGCTGCAATACCTGCCGCACCTCCGCCGCGTCCTCCGGCAGGATGTCCAGCGCTTCGTCCACCGCCCGGCAAAGGATGTAGTACATCTTCTGATAATTCGCCATAGTGATCCCTCCTTACGCGAACATTCTAGTAAATATATTTACTAAAGTCAATGACTAAGTTCTTTCTTCGGTTATACTCACGCTGACAGGGGGTGAGGCCATGGAGAACTATCAGGAGCGGATCAGAGCGCTCCGGGAGGACCATGACCTGACCCAGGAACAGGTCGCAGCATATTTGGGAACGTCCCAAACGATGTATGCCCGATATGAGCGCGGGGCGAACGAGCTTCCCATCCGCCATTTGATCGCGCTATGCAAGCTGTATCACGTTTCCTCTGACCAGATATTGGGGCTTTAGACAAAGCAAAACGCCGCCCGGGGGCGGCGTTTTTGTTCTGTTTCGGCGGCAGGGACTTCTTATCCCAGGTTTTTCAGGCTCTCTTCCAGGTTCGCCGCCAGGGCCTGGGCCTTGGCCAGCTTGTCCCGCTCCGCGGCCACCACCCGTTCCGGCGCCCGGGAAACAAAGCTCTCGTTCGCCAGCTTCCGCTCCTGGTTGGCAATGTCCTGCTTGGCCTTGGCCAGTTCCTTTTCGATGCGCGCCCGCTCCTGGTCCAGATCCACCAGCTCCGCCATGGGCATATAGATCTTGGCGTCGCCCGTGACCACGTTCACCATGCCGGCGGTGTCGGCGGGAGCCTGGGCCGTCACGTTCACGGCTCCGGCGTAGGCCAGGTTGGCCATATACACCGTGCCCGCCTCGAACACCTGGGTCTTTTCCGTCACCAGGGTGATATGGGGCCGCTTGGAGGGGGGCACGTTCATCTCCGCCCGGCGGCTGCGCACCGCCTTCACCGCGTCCATGACGGACTCAAAATCCGCCTCTTCCTCCGGGAAGGACAGCTTTTCGTCGAACTCCGGGTATGTCTCCACGATGAGCGCCTGGCCGCTGTGGGGAATGGCGCCGTAGATCTCCTCCGTGATGAAGGGCATGAAGGAGTGCAGCAGCCGCAGGATGTCGGTGAGCACGTACAGCAGCACCCTCTGGGCGCTCTCGTCCCCCTCCCGCAGGCGGGGCTTGGTGATCTCGATGTACCAGTCGCAGAAGCTGTCCCAGATGAAGTCGTAGATCTTGGTGGCCGCCAGGCCCAGCTCGTACTTGTCGAAGTTCTCGTTGACCTCGGCGATGAGGCGCTGGAGCTTGGAGAGGATCCACTTGTCCTCCAGCTTCAGCTCCGCCGGCAGGGCGTTCTCCTCCACGGTGAGGTTCATCATCACGTACCGGGCGGCGTTCCACAGCTTGTTGGCGAAGTTGCGCATGGCCTCGCACCGCTCCACGTAAAAGCGCATGTCGTTGCCGGGGGAGTTGCCGGTGATGAGGTTGAAGCGCAGCGCGTCCGCGCCGTACTGGTCGATGACCTCGATGGGGTCCACGCCGTTGCCGGCGGATTTGGACATCTTCTTGCCGTG
>CANQUE010000063.1 GCA_947626905.1 uncultured Oscillospiraceae bacterium | reverse complement strand
CCCGCTTGCCGGTGAGCGATACGCCATAGTGATCCATCAGCTCGATGACCGCCTGGGCGGTACAGGGCGGATAGCCGGCGCCCGTCCCGGTGAACACCGCCGCGAGAGCCCCCGCTGTCATGCCGTCCACGTCCTTGGCCGGAGCCAGCAGCGCACAGGCCTCCGCCTCCATCTCCCTGTCCGGCAGAGGCCGGAACATGAGACAGCCATGGATGGATGTATCCTCATTGATCTGGCGGATAGCGTCCAAAAGCTGCTCTTTCGTGCAGTCGGCGGCCAGCAGGAACTGCCGCACCGCTATACCTATCTTGGCGCAGCGTTTCATGGCGCCCGTCTCATAGGAGATGTCATCCGGGCGCTCTCCTACCCGCAGGATGGCCAGCGTGGGCGTCACGCCCCGGGCGGCCAGTCTGCCCGCCCGCTCCGTCAGTTCCTCCGTCAGCGCCGCCGCAGCGGGAGCGCCCTTCATCCGTTCCGCCATCAGCAAAACCTCCCGTACACATCCGCAAATATCTGCTCGGCCATGCTGCCGTACTTTTCCAGACGCTCCTCCACATGGGCGTCGATCCGGCCGGCATATGCCCGATCCTTCATGGACTTGGTGTTCACCTTCACATTCACTGCCGCGCCGTACAGCGCCCCCCGGCACAGCGCAGCCCCGGTGGCCGCGTCGGAAACAGCCAGCACGGAGCCCTTGTCCGCAAACTGGCGCTGAAGCTCGATAGCCTCGCAGCACAGATCCAGTATCTCCAGCGGCGCGGCCGCCGCATCCCGGAGGCACTTTTCCATGATCTCATCCCGCCCCGGGTCGTCCTTGGGGATGCCATAGGCCCGGCTGAGGGGCTCGAAGGCCGCCGCATCCTTTTCCACGCACGCCAGCAGCTCCACCCGGAGCTGCTGGGCCCGGCGCATGAGCGCTTTTACCTCGTCCTCTACGGCCGCATACTTTTTCTTGCCTACGGTGAGCTCGCCCACCATATCCCCCAGCGCGGCTCCCACCGCGCCCGCCAGAGCGCTGGCTCCGCCGCCGCCGGGAACGGCGGCCTTGGACGCCAGAGCTTCCGTGAATTCTTTTATCGTCATATCCAGCATGGCGGCTCCTCAGAACAGGCCGGAGATACGGCCGTTCTCATCCACGTCTATGCGCTCCGCCGCCGGGGACTTGGGCAGGCCGGGCATGGTCATAATGTCGCCGGTCAGCGCCACGATGAAGCCCGCACCGGCGGACACCTTCAACTCCCGCACTGTCACGGTGAATCCCTTGGGCGCTCCCAGCAGGGACGCGTCGTCGGAGAAGGAATACTGGGTCTTTGCCATGCAGATGGGCAGCTTGTCGAAGCCCAGTTCCGTCAGCTTCCGTGCCTGCTTTTTCGCGCCAGGGGTCAGCACCACGCCGTCCGCCCGGTAAATACGCCTGCAGATGGTCTCCAGCTTTTCCTCAATGGACAGCTCCAACTCATAAGACGGGCGGAAGCTGTTGGGCAGCTCACACAGCCGCACGACCTCCTCCGCCAGGGCTGTGCCGCCCTCGCCCCCCTTGGCCCACACCTCGGAGAGGGCCACGTTCACGCCCATCTCTCTGCACTTGGCCTCCACCAGCTCCAGCTCGGCCTTCGTATCGGTGGGGAAGGCGTTGACAGCCACCACACAGGGAAGGCCGAACACGTTTTTGATGTTGTCTACATGCTGGAGGAGGTTGGGAAGACCTTTTTCCAGGGCCTCCAGGTTTTCCTGATTCAGATCCGCCTTTGGGACGCCGCCGTGATATTTCAGGGCCCGGACGGTAGCCACGATGACAACCGCCGAGGGCGTCAGGCCCGCCATGCGGCACTTGATGTCCAGAAACTTCTCCGCCCCCAGGTCAGCGGCGAAGCCCGCCTCGGTGACGGCGTAGTCGCCCAGCTTCAGGGCCATGCGGGTGGCAGTAACGGAATTGCATCCGTGGGCGATGTTGGCGAAGGGGCCGCCGTGGATGAAGGCGGGCGTCCCCTCCAGAGTCTGCACCAGGTTGGGCTTGAGCGCATCCTTCAGCAGGGCCGCCATGGCTCCCTCGGCCTTCAGATCGTGGGCGGTAACGGGCCTGCCGTCATAGGTGTAGGCCACGATGATCCGGGCCAGCCGGGCCTTCAGATCCGCGATATCGGACGCCAGACACAGCACCGCCATGACCTCGCTGGCCACGGTGATGTCAAAGCCGTCCTCCCGGGGCACGCCCTGCATCCGGCCGCCCAGCCCGTCCACGATGTGGCGCAGCTGCCGGTCGTTCATATCCACGGCCCGCTTCCAAGTGATCTGCTTGGGGTCGATGGCCAGAGCGTTGCCCTGCTGGATGTGGTTGTCCAGCATCGCCGCCAGCAGGTTGTTGGCCGCGCCGATGGCGTGGAAGTCGCCGGTGAAGTGCAGGTTGATGTCCTCCATGGGGATGACTTGGGCGTGACCGCCCCCGGCCGCGCCTCCCTTCACGCCGAACACGGGGCCCAGAGAGGGCTCCCGCAGCGCCACCACGGCGTTTTTGCCGATCTTCCGCAGGCCGTCCGCCAGGCCCACGGAGGTGGTGGTCTTGCCCTCCCCCGCCGGGGTAGGCGTGATGGCGGTGACAAGCACCAGCTTGCCGTCCGGTCTGTCCGCCAGGTCTTTCAGCATGCGGTAGTCCACTTTGGCCTTATAATTGCCGTACTGCTCCAGATATTTCTCGTCCACGCCGGCCGCTGCCGCCACGTCACGGATGTGCTTCGGCTCGCACGCCTGGGCGATCTCGATATCGGTCTTGAACTCCAAGGTATGATCCCTCCCGGTCGGTATTTGTCCTTAGTGTACCGCCGGCGGGCGCAAAGAGAAAGCCGCCGCGCTGTCGTTTTTTCAAAAGAAAACACCGATAAACTGTCGGGCATGCCCCTTGCCGATCCCGTCTCTCCTCCGAAAAAGCCCCATCGGCCCCGCCCTCTCCCCGTTTTGGGGCGGTACCCGCATCTCTGCACGGCCGGGCCCTGGAACCTCCCGTCGGTTTGTAGGCTTTTCAACCGTTTTCCCAGACTTTAAAATAATATTGAACACAGACAGGGCCTGTGTTCGTAAAAATACAGCGGCGCACGCCGCAAGTTTTACAGGAGGATATTGACGATGGCACTGTCTGTTGATTCCAAAGTGAAAGAACTGATGAAGAACGACACGGCGGCAGAGATCCTGGAGAAGTTTGCCCCCGGCTTCAAGACGAATCCCCAGATGAAGCTGGTGCAGGGTCTGACCTTCCGCAAGCTGTGCAGCTTCCCCCAGGCCGGCATCAGCCCCGACAAGCTGGAGGAGATCGACAAGGCTCTCAAGGCCCTGGGCGAGTAAGAAAGTCCGGGCAGGGCCGGTATATCAAAGAGCGCGGCGTCGGTCGCGCTCTTTTATTGCTTATTGTTCTTCCGTACGATTCTCGTTGATGGCCTCGTGTATCTTCATCGCCTTCAGCAGTATTTGGATGCGGAGCCTCTCATCCGGGTCTTTCAGGTCGGTGTCCAGCTCCCGCTCTATGCGGGCGATGCGCTCCAGGAGAGTGCTGCGGTGCACATACAGGGCGGCGGCGGTCTTCGTCATGCTCATGTTCTGATCCAGATAGGCCCGCAGCGTGTCCAGGTAGCTCACCGACGCATCCGTGTCGTGGGCTGCCAGCCGGCGCATACCGTCGGAGAAAAACAGCTCCGTTGGCATCTTGCCCAGGGAGTTGATGACAAGCTCCGTCAGAGCGTAGTCCTGGAAGCGATAATAGTTTTTGCCCGGGGCCACCAGATTGCCGTTTTCCAGCGCGGCGCAGGCCTGATGATAGTACAGCCGTGCGCTGTATACATCCGCAAAGGCGTCGCTGACGCCTATCTTCAGATCCATAGAGCCGGTGAAGGCCCCCAGAGCCGTCTCCAGGGCGCTCTGGCAGTCCTCATCCGGCAGGCCGGCCGTGTCGATGAAGCACAGCACCGACCCCTTGCGCTCGAAAGCCACGCTGTGGGGGAACCGCCGCTCCACCTCGTTGCATATATATCCCGCCGGGAGCTTGGCAAAGCGGCTGCTCAGCTCCATCTTGACGCAGATGTATTCCTTGTCGTGGAGGGCGTTTTCCAGCACCCGCCGCTGGCTGTAATCCACGGGCATGCCGTCCACCACGCCCTGCAGGGCGGCCCGCAGCAGACCGTGATCCGTGGAGGCCGTGGAGGAAAACTTCAGCATGGCCCGGGTCAGCATGTCCGCCAGCACCTTCGCCAGCTCTATGTCCCCCGCCCGATCCCGCCGGTTTTTGTAGTCCAGGGTCAGGCAGCCGATGTATGTTTCCTGGTCGAACAGGTTGACGTTCAATGTGGCGGTATCCAAAAGCTCCAGAATGATGGGCTCACGCTCCTGGGTGGCCAGCTCGTGGCCCTCAAGATATTTGCCCAGAAGCTCCAGGTCAAGGTTTTCCGTGTCCGCCGCATCGATGAGCGCCGCGCCGCCCTCGGCCTCGCAATGGGCCAGCAGCTTGAAATTGGCGTCCAGCAGGAACATGGAGGTCATAAATATGGGACTGCTGCGGACGATCATCTCCTCCACGCTGGCGCTGCGATCCATTATCTCCTGCAGATCGTCCTTCCAGCTGTCGAACCGATCGAACAACTCCTGCACCAGATTGAATACCGTGAAGATATCGGTGTCGTCCCTGACCCGGATCACACAGCACCTCTCCCGGTAATAGGCCAGCTGCACGCTGTCCCCCTGGCACAGGATCACCGCGCCCCGCTGCACCGCCGCCCGTCTGGGCAGACGGTCTGCGCGGGTGATATACAGCCGGTCGGCGGCGAACTCCCCCGCCCCGCCGTCGTAGAACACCGGACGGCCCAGGCGAAGCTCCGTCTCCTTCTGCCCTGCCATCTCCACAGACAGCTGCGCGCTCAAACCGTCATAAATGATGTCCGCATTCAGCTTCATATGCCATTCTCCCGATATGCGTGGTAAATATATCCAATCTCCCCGCTCACTAATATTGATATTTTATCACAGACCTACAAAAATGCAACCGTTCAGAATGCGGTTATGTACAATTTGTAGGCGTACACTTTGTAGGATACGGGAGAAATAATCCCGCCCGTTTGTAGACTGTTCAACGCCGCCGTTTTTCGATTAAAATCAAAGTAAGCGAGACCGTTGGATCCCAAATAAGTCAAATCATAAAGGAGGTATGCACGATGCCACTAAACGACAAGCTTCCAAGCTACAAAGGCGTGGAGACCGTATGGGGCAAGCTGATCCCGGAAAAAGAGGCGTACGAGTACGCGGTACGGCAGATCGCCGCGTTCTGCGCCAACCTTTTCCAGGTCATGCGCATCCTGGAGCCGGACTATGAAAAGCGCACCAGCGCCATCTGTGAGATCTCGTACATGATGAACATGTCCGCCTCCGGCGAAGAGTACATGAACGAATTCTTCGACGAGTGGAACATCCCTGAGTTCTGCAAAAAGGACGCCTGGCTGGGCGCCATCTTCGGTGACTCCGGCGACGAGTACGAGGACATGGCCGGCCGTGTCATCCAATTCACCCATGACCGGGTGGAGAAGGAGCTGGACACCTGCCCGTGGGACATCGTCGGCTCGGAGCTGTGCAACATGACGACCGCCATGTTCACCGCCAACTTTGACCTGAGCAGTCCCAACGGGGAAAATGAGGTGTGCCTCAACATGTGCGAGGCCCGTGGCTGCGGCGACCGGCATTGCCGGGTGGTGGCCGAGCGCCGGGACGTGTACGGCCAGCCCAAGCAGGGCTGGATGGATCACATGCAGCAGCCGGCGGCCCCCATCCATGACACCCCCCGTGAGCGCGGCGTCCGGGACGGCCAGATCATCCGCAACGACCGCTATTCCAACGCCTTCGGCGAGGAGAAGAGCTTTGAGTGGGCCTATCGCTGGTGCATGGAAAAGGGCTGGGTCTGGTGCGTCGCTTTCCCCATCATCGCCATCCGGGACATGGCGGAATCGGAAGAGGAATTCGAGCGCATCTTCAAGATCGTATTCTCCACCGCCGGAAAGAACGCCTTCATCGAGCCCTTTGCCGTGGAGGGCCTGCGCAGCTGGCTGGGCGTGCCCCATGAGATCGGCAAAAACGACCCCCGTCTGATGGGCGGCTACATCAAGGCCGTTCTGGACACCCAGCTTGTCCCCTGCGAGCTGGAGCGCTTCACCAAGGATGAGGTGGTCATCAAGGTGGACACCGAGACCTTCAACGGCCGGTTCCCCATGGCCCCCATCGACGAGCTCACCACCGGCTACGAGACCCTGTGGCACAACATGGTGAAGACGATGGTCAGCACCGAGTGGTCCTGCTGGTTCGAGGGCAAGGACGACGAGTATATGTACATCCATGTCGGCCGCAAGATCGACAAGAGAATGATTTGATAACGGAAGGAGGCTGCCATCCATGTTATTTAAAAACGACGCCAAGGCCCGCGCCCAGCATCAGGCCGTGCGGGAGAACGCCGGCTGGTATCGCTGGACCCATGACCTGGTAAAGGTCACCGGCAAGGATTCCACCGCTTTTTTGGACTGGCTCTTCGTCAACACGGTGGGAAAGGCCGCCGTGGGCCGTTCCAAATACACCACCATGCTCAACGAAGACGGCAAGATCATAGACGACACCATCGTCATGCACATGGGAGAGGATACATGGTGGGTCTCCACCCTGTATGCGCCCCAGTTCATCAAGTGGGCCGATGCCCACAAGGGCAGCTATGACGTGGCCTATGAGGACATCACCAAGCAGATGGACATGTACTCCGTCCAGGGCCCCAACGCCGGCAAGGTGCTCAACGCCCTTCTGGCCCAGCCGGTGGACGAGCTCAAGCGCTTCCAGGTGGCCGACAACAAGATCGGCGGCATCGCCGTGCAGATCCACCGCAGCGGCTTCACCGGGGAAAACGGCTATGAGATCTACTGCGCGATAGCGGATACCGCCGCCGTAGAGGCGGCCATCCGGGAGGCGGCGGCAAAATTCGACGCCCCGGAGCTGACGATCCTGGAAGTCTATGTACGCAGCCTGCCGGTGGAAAAGGGATTCGCCCTGCGGCAGGATATGTATCTGCTCACGCCCTTTGAGTGCGGCCTGGACTGGTCCGTCCACTTCGATAAGGACTTCGTGGGCAAGGATGCCCTTCTCAAGGCCAAGGAGGAGGGCCCGAAGTACAAGCTGGTGGGCCTGGAGTATCTGGCCGAGTCCTATGAGGACATCGCCCAGCGGGAGATCGTGTATTCCTATGGTGTGCCCTGCGGCTTCGTCCGGGCCGCCATCTATGGCTACACCGTTGACAAGAACATCGGCTTCGCCGTGATCGACGCCAAACACGCCGTCATCGGCGAGAAGGTGACTGTGGGGCAGAACGATTCCCCCGCCGTCATCACCGAGAAGAGCTGGCTGTAAGGAGGGCACTGACATGAGACTTGCAGGAAAATCCGTCGTCGTCACCGGCGCCTCCGCCGGCATGGGCGAGGCCATCGTGCAGCGGTTCGCCGCGGAGGGCGCCAACATCATCGCCGTGGCGCGCCGCATGGAGCGGCTCCAGGCGCTGGCCGATTCGCTGAAGGACGCCCCCGGCAAGGTCATCCCCTACGCGGGAGACATGAGCGACCCCCAGACTGCCGTGGGCATGATCGACAAGGCCGTCGCGGAGTTCGGCCGGCTGGACGTGCTGGTGAACAACGCCGGCATCATGGACGACAACACCGCCGTGGGCGATGTATCCGACGAGATGCTGGATAAGCTCTTCCGGGTCAACACCTACGGCCCCATCTACGCCATGCGCAAGGCCGTGCAGGTCTTCCTGGCCCAGGATGACGAGCAGGGCAACATCATCAACGTCTGCTCTGTGGGCGCCAGCCACCAGACGGCCGGCATCGCCTACTGCGCGTCCAAGGCGGCGCTGCTGTCCGCCACGCGGAACACCGCATTCATGTATCTGGAGAAGGGCATCCGCTGCAACGGCATCTCCCCCGGCGGCGTGCTCACCGACATCCCCCTGGTCATGCCTCCCTCCGACCCCTTCGGATTCGAGCGCACCAGCAGCCTGCTGGTCCACTCCCCCGAGATGGGCATGCCGGAGGACATCGCCAACACGGCGCTGTTTTTGGCCAGCGACGAGTCCAAGTTCGTCAACGGTGTGATCATCACCTGCGACGGCGGCTGGACGACCTTCTGACAGGTCAACGTATCCTCACCACAGGGGGGTGCAGTTCTGCACCCCCTATCCTGTGAAAATGGAGGCTTGAATATGGCTCTGGATATCAAAAATCTGTTTGGCTATGCGGGCAAGACCGTCGTCGTGTCCGGCGCGTTTTCCGGCATGGGCCGCGCCGCGGCAAAGCTGTTGTCGGAACTGGGCGCCGAGGTATATGTGATATGCCGCCGGAACGGCCGCCACAGCGAGCTGGACTTTCCGATAAAAAAAGTCCTCTATGCCGACCTGGGCGTCAAGGAAGATATCGACCGTCTGGCAGAGGATCTGCCGGAGGACATCTATGCGCTGTTTCTCTGTCACGGCATCGCCCTGAACAGCGACGGCTCCAACACCATGGAGGTGCAGAAGGTCAACTTCCTCAGCCATAAGTATCTGCTGGAAAAGGCCCTGGGGAAGGTGGCGGACAAGGGCTCTGTCAATATCATCGCCTCTGCCGGCGGCTTTGGCTGGCAGGATAACTTCGCCAGCTGCATGGAGGTCATCAACACCAAGACCTATGAGGACGCCATCGCCTGGTACGAGGCCCACCGGGAGGAGATCGCCAGCGGCTATGTTTTCTCCAAGCAATGCCTGTGTACCTATGTGAAGGCGAAGGTCCATGCACCCGAATTCATTGACCGGAAGATACGGCTGAACGCCATCAACCCCGGCAATACGATCACCGGCCTGACCGACGACTTCAACCGCGGCACCTCCCCCACCGGGAATGCCGAGGAGGGAAAGGCGGTCATCGAGGCCCTGTTTCTGGAGAGTTGGGACGGCTACTGGGCCGCTCCCGAGGATATGGGCTATCCCCTGGTGGCCATCGGCAGCCAGCTTTTCAGCTATATGAGCGGACAGATCATTTACTTTGACTATGGCATGAGCAGCGTGTGGGAATTCGACGCGCTGGACACATGACATCATAGAAACTA
>CANQUE010000062.1 GCA_947626905.1 uncultured Oscillospiraceae bacterium | reverse complement strand
AATTCTCCCCCTGGTGTTTTCTATCTTACACCAGGGGGTGGCTTTTCCTATTGTCTGTTCTTCCCGGTACAGTTCACAGGTCCCGGGGGCGTTTTTTGTGGTGAACACAACGGCTCTATTTGGTAAGCCTATATGGTAGGGCCGCGGCTCCTTACGCTCCGCCGTCACATGGGGGTGATAAAGGAGCACTTGGCCGGGACGTCTTTGGAGATAATGATATCTATTATATGCCTGCAGTTCCAGTCTTCCTGCGCGCAGTACACGCAGTTGGCCTTTTGGAACTCGCCCAGGGCCGTATTAAAATCGGTGGCGCCCTGTTCTCCCCCGCTGACTTCTTCCAGGGCCTTCTCGTCCAGCTTCTTTTCCTCGCTCATGGTCCCGTTCCCCCTTTACCGTTATATTGGCAAGGCCAGTATATCACGCCCTTTTCAGTTTTACAAGCGGCGTTTTGGGCATGAGGACGCCCCCGGAGCGGAAGGGCCGGGGGCGGTTTTCTGTTGGAGGGTCTTTTACGCTTGTCCGGACTTCCGGCCCAGGGTGAGGGAGTCGGCGATCATGGCGATGAACTCGCTGTTGGTGGGCTTGCCCTTGATGTTGGACACGGTGTAGCCGAAGAATTTTTGCAGGGTCTCCAGGTCGCCCCGGTCCCAGGCCACTTCGATGGCGTGACGGATGGCCCTTTCCACCCGGCTGGGTGTGGTGGAGAACTTTTTCGCCACGGCGGGATACAGCACTTTCGTCACCGCGTTGATCACGTCCATGTCGTTGACGGTGAGGATGATGGCCTCCCGTAGATATTGATAGCCCTTGATATGGGCGGGCACGCCGATCTCGTGGATGATGTCGGTGACGACGGCCTCCAGGCTGGGCTCCTTGGGCAGGGCCGCCATGGCCACGGCCTGGGACGCGGGCCGTCCCGGGCGGCGCTTTTCCGCGGCGGCCTGACGGATATGGGTCAGCAGAGCCGGGATATCACAGGGCTTGGGGATGAAATAATAGGCGCCCAGGTCCGAACAGGATGTGACGACCTGGTCATTGAAAAAGCCGGACAGGACGATGGCCGCCGGCCGGTCCTCCCGGTCCTTCAGCGCGGCCAGCAGGCCCACGCCGTCCAACCGGGCCAGTACCAGATCGGTCAGCAGCACATCGGGCTGGAGCGTCTGTGCCATTGCCAGCGCCTCCTGGCCGTCCCCCGCCGTGCCGACCACGTGGAGATCCTCTTCGGCATTGATCACGTCAGAGAGCATCTTCCGAAAGTCCTCACCGGGATCGGCGATGAGAATGCGCGTCGTAGTTTCCATGAAAGTTTCCTCCCAGTATAAAATTACGGGTCCGCCACTTCTCTCTCTTGCAAACTCCGTTGTGTCAGCTTTTACAATTTACCATAACGAACGCTCCATTGCAACAGAAAACCAGTGAAATAGGGATATTTTTTGTTGACATAATCTTACACACTTCGACGGTTTTCGACAATGGAGGGGGGATCTTGGCGGACCCGGTCGGGAGGATGCCGGGCCCCTTTCGACGGCGTACAGCATAAAAATGCCGACGGGCGAAGGCCCGCCGGCCGGCGTTTTATTTGTCGTCTTTTTCCCGCATCCGGCGGCGGACCCGGTTGAGATGGCGCTCAAAGTGGCCCTCGTCCAAAAAGGCGGCCAGGGCGTACTGTTCCAGCACCGGCACCGAGCAGGAGTACATGCCCACCCGGTCCCGATAGGCGTCCAGCAGCGAGGGGGGCAGGATCATATACCCCATGCGCATGGAGGGGGCCAGGCTCTTGGAAAAGGTGTTCAGGTAGATCACCCGGCCGTGCTCGTCCATGGAGTACAGGCTCTCCGGCGGCTTGCCGGACAGGAAGAACTCGCTGTCGAAATCGTCCTCCACCACGTACCGCCCCGGCCGGGCGGCGGCCCACTGGAGGTACTCGTACCGCTTGGCGGCGGGGGCGGTGGCCCCGGTGGGCCAGCTGTGGAAGGGGGTGACGTGGAGCACGTCCGCCTGGGTATCGGCCAGGGCGGCGCTGTCCACCCCTGAGCGGCCCAGAGGAAGCCGCTCCACCCGGGTCCCGGCGCCCCGGTATACCGCCTCGATCTGCCGGTAAGAGGGCCATTCTATGGCGTATACCGCCTCCCGGCCCAGCATCCGGACCACGAACTCATACAGCTGCTCCGACCCGGAGCCCACCACGATCTGTTCCGGCTGGGCGTGCATCCCCCGGTAGCGGAGCAGATACCGGGCGATGGCGTTGCGCAGTACGGCGCATCCGGCGTTGGGGGAGCGGGATACCAGCCGCTGGCCCTGGTCGGAGATGACCCGGCGCAGGGTCTTGAACCAGAGAGAGTAGGGAAAATCCGTCCCGGCGGGGGCGGGGGCTTCCTCCGGCAGCGGCCGCAGCGGTTCCTGTTGGCGGGCCCCGGCGGGGGCCTCGGCGCCTACGGCCAGGACGAAGTATCCGCTGCGCTCCCGGGATGTGGCATAGCCCTCGTCGATGAGCATCTGATAGGCGGCCTCCACCGTCACCAGACTCACCCCCAGGTGCTCCGCCAGACTCCGCTTGGAGGGCAGCCGCTGGCCCGCCGCCAGGGTCCCGGCGGCGATGTCCTCCCGGATGTGCCGGTAAAGGGCGTAATACAGGGGCCCGGCTTCGGGGGCCCGCAGATCATAGGTCAACATCGTCCCACAGCCGTTCCGGGTACTTGCCGGCGGCCCGCATCTCCGCCAGGGCCCCCTCCAGGGCGGGCAGGTCCGCCCGGTAGGTCACCCCGTGCCATACCTCGTCCGTGGGCAGCACCGCCACCCGGTCCGTCCCGGCGGCCAGGCAGGCGTTGACCACCCCGGGCAGGAAGAACTCCGCGCGGGTCGGATCTTTCGGCATATCCCGGCGCAGAAATCCTTCCAGCTGCCGGGAAATGGCGTCCATGAACCCGGACTGGAACCCCCAGGTGTTCAGGCTCACCGGCGTGTCCGGGGCCAGGGGCGTCCAGCTTTTGCCGCCGTCCAGGGTATAGGAAGGGGCCTCCGCCGGGCCCTGGATGGCCGTTAGTTCCGTGACGGTCCGCAGATGACCGCCGCCGTCGGCGGTGCATACGCCCCGGGCCACGGCGCCGTTCTCCGTCAGGGTGTTTTTCAGCTGGTAGGCCACCAGGGCGTGGGTGTGATCGTCCCGATCCTCGCTGAGGAACGCCGCCAGGGCTTCAAAGGCGCCCCGGCCATAGAAATCGTCGGCGTTGATGACGGCGAAGGGCCGGTCGATCAGCGCCCGGGCGGCATAGACCGCATGGCCCGTGCCCCAGGGCTTGGTCCGGCCTGCCGGAACGGAATGGCCCGCCGGGATGTCCCCCAGGTCCTGAAAGGCGTAATGCAGCTCGCAGCCCCGGCCGATCCGGTCGCCGACGGCGGCCCGGAAGTCCGCCTCGATCTCTTTTTTGATCACGCAGACCACTTTCTCAAAGCCGGCCCGAACCGCGTCGTAGACAGAATAGTCCAGGATCACCTGGCCCGCCCCGTCCACGGCGGTCATCTGCTTCGGGCCCCCGAAGCGGCTGCCCATCCCGGCGGCCATGATCACCAGCATCGGTCTCATTCTTTCGCCCTCCCGTTTTTTCTGTATTCTACCATGGCCGCCGGATTTTTACAACGCCGGCGCCCGCCCCGGGACGCAATTCGGGATCGTCCGGGGATATACTGGAGAGGGAACGGAGAAAGGATTTAGCACTCAAAATAAAAGAGTGCTAATATTTACAGTTCGTTCACAAAATACACATAAATTTGTTCACAAATTATGTGTATGATACAGACAAATCAAAGATATGGAGGTTTTGATCACAATGTTTGATATGATTCCTTTCGTCAGCAGCCGCCCCTATAAGTCCACCGCCAGCTGGGACCCGTTCCAGGAGTTCTTCGGCACGGTGGCCCACGCCGCCGCCACCGATATCCGGGAGAGCGACGAGGCGTTCACCATCGAGACCGAGCTGCCCGGCTATGACAAGGGCGAGATCGCCATCAGCATGAAAGAGGGCGTGCTCACCGTCAAGGCCGAGCACAAGGCCGAGGGCAAGGACGACGGCAAGGGCTATATCCGCCGGGAGCGGAGCTTCTCCACGGTGGAGCGCCGGTTCGAGGTGTCCGGCGTGGACGCCGGAGCCATCCAGGCCCAGTACGTCAACGGCGTGCTGAAGCTGACCCTGCCCAAGCTGCCCGAGGTTGTCCCCCAGCAGTACCAGATCGAGATCCAGTGACGCCGTTACGCTGACGGCACGCCGCCTGCAGGCGGCAAAATATCCCGCCCCGGCTGTTCTCAGCCGGGGCGTTTTTGTGCGGACTGACAGGAAAAATGTCAATTTTGAAAATCCCCTTGCATATCATAGATAAACATGATAATATACACGGCACGCGGACAAATGCCCGTGTAAGGGGGACTTATGCCATGGCGAACAACGCGGGACAGTTCTATCTTGTGGACGGCAGCGCCCTGCCGGAGGTGTTCATCCGGGTCACCCAGGCCCGGGAGCTGCTGGACACCGGCCGGGCCCAGACGGTGGCGGAGGCCGCCGGCATGGTGGGCATATCCCGTTCCGCATATTACAAATATAAGAATGCCGTCATGCCCTTCCAGAACGTGGCGGGGGGACACATCGTCACCTTCCAGATCATGCTCCGCCACCAGACGGGGCTTTTGAGCGAGGTCCTGGCGGTGTTCGCCGACACCGGCGCCAACATCCTCACCATCAACCAGGGCATCCCCACCAACGGGGCCGCCCCTGTGACCATCACGGCGGACTTGACCGCGCTGGACACCTCCGCGGAGGCGCTCCTGGCGGCCCTGGCCGCCATCGACGGGGTCATCAAGGCCGCCATCGCGGCGGGCTGAGAGGGAGAGCAGATGATAAAGTACGCGATACTGGGCTTTGGCGTGGTCGGCGGCGGTCTGGCCCAGGTCATGGCCGATCAGAAGGACAAGCTGGCCGCCGCCGCGGGCCGGCAGATGGAGCTGGGATATATCCTGGTGCGGCACGATTACCCGGACAGCCCCTGGCGGGACAAGCTGGTCCGGGACTTCAGCCTGATCGAAAACGACCCGGACGTGGCCGTGGTGGCGGAGGTCATCGGCGGCGTGGGCGCGGCCTATGAATACTCCCGCCGGGCCATCCTGGCGGGCAAGAGCGTGGTGAGCAGCAACAAGGAGCTGGTGGCCGTCCACGGGGCGGAGCTGGCGGCCCTGGCCCGGGAGCACGGCGTGAGCTATCTCTTCGAGGGCAGCGTGGGCGGGGGCATCCCCCTGCTGCGGCCCCTGTGCCGGTGCCTGGCGGCCAATCGGATCGACCAGGTGTATGGGATCCTGAACGGCACCACCAACTATATCCTCACCGCCATGGACGCCCACGGACGGTCCTTTGCCGACGCGCTGAAAACGGCCCAGTCCCTGGGCTATGCCGAGGCGGACCCCACCGCCGACGTGGAGGGGATCGACGCCTGCCGCAAGACCACCATCCTGGCGGACCTGTCCTTCGGGCAGAACGTGGACCCGGCGGACATCCCCACCCGGGGCATCACCCAGGTGGAGCCCGCCGATCTGGAGCTGGCCCGGGCCCTGGGCTATACGGTGAAGCTGCTGGGCCGGGCGGCCCGGACGGGCGAGGGGATATGCGCATTCGTGGAGCCCCATCTCGTCGCCCGGGATCATATCCTGGCCTCGGTGAACGGGGTGATGAACGCCTGCGCCATCCAGGGCAGCGCGGTGGGCGAGGTGGTCCTGTGCGGACCGGGGGCCGGAGCCCATCCCACCGCCAGCGCCGTGGCGGCGGACATCGCCGACGCGGTGCGCCACATGGCCGACCCCCAGGTCCCGGACCTGGGCAGGCCGGGGGGAGCGCTGCTGCCGGCGGACGCGCTGTGCTCCCGGTGGTATGTGCGGGCCCAATGCGGCCCGGAGGCGGTATCCGCCGCCTTCCCCGGCGCGGAGCCGGTGTATGGCTCCACCGGCGAGTGCGGCTTTGTCACCGGCGCCATGTATGACCGGCGGCAGCTGGAGGAGAAGCTGGCCGCGGTGAACGGCCGGGCCGCTTACCGGGTGCTGGCATAGAATGGAGGGGCGAGAGCCCGGAGCTGAATAATAAGGAGATTTGATATAGATGCTGATCGTTCAGAAATTCGGAGGCTCCTCCGTGGCGGACGCCGGGCGCATCCGAAACGTGGCGGGGATCATTGCCGAGAACTATCTTATGGGCCATGAGATCGTGGTGGTCCTCTCTGCCCAGGGCGATACCACCGACGAGCTGCTGGATAAGGCCGCCGAGATCAACCCGGCGCCGTCCAAGCGGGAGCTGGATATGCTCCTGGCCACCGGAGAGCAGCAGTCCATCGCGTTGATGGCCATGTGCCTGGAGGGCATGGGGCTGCCGGTGGTGTCCCTGACCGGCTGGCAGGTGGGCGTGCGCACCGACGCCAACTATGGCGTGGCCCGCATCCGCCGGGTGGACACGGAGCGGCTGCGCCGGGAGCTGGATAAAAAGCGGATCGTGCTGGTGGCCGGGTTCCAGGGGGTCAATAAATTTGACGATTACACCACGCTGGGCCGGGGCGGCAGCGACACCACCGCCGTGGCGCTGGCGGCGGCGCTGCACGCGGACAAGTGCCAGATCTTCACGGATGTGGAGGGCGTGTATACCGCCGATCCCCGGAAGGTGCCCGGGGCGCGGAAGCTGGAAGAGATCACCTACGACGAGATGCTGGAGCTGGCCAGCATGGGCGCGCAGGTGCTGATGAACCGGTCCGTACAGCTTGCCAAGCGGTACGGAGTGGAATTGGAGGTGCTCTCCTCCCTGGTGAGGGCGCCCGGTACAAAGGTCAAGGAGGTTACGAAGAACATGGAAGAGATGAAAGTGACCGGCATCGCCAAGGACGACAAGGTGGCCCGGCTGACCGCTGTGGGCGTGCCTGACCGGCCCGGCTCCGCTTTCAAGGTCCTGAACGCCGTTTCCCGCGCCGGGATCAACGTGGACATGATCATCCAGGCCGACACCACGGCCGATACCAACGACATGAGCTTCACCGTGGCCGAGGCGGACGCGGACGCGGCTTATAAGGCCCTGGCGGACCGGCAGGCGGCCATTGGCTTTGACCATGTGACCGTGGACAAGGACATCGCCAAGGTCAGCGTGGTGGGCGCGGGGATGATGAGCTCCGTGGGCATCGCGTCGCTGGTGTTCGAGGCGCTGAACGACGAGCACATCAACATCCAGATGATCAACTCCAGCGAGGTCAAGATCTCCTGCGTCATCGACGCGGCCAGCGCCGACCGGGCCGTGGCCGCCATCCATCGGAAGTTTTTTGAAACCTGATCTCTGTGAGAAAAAACAGCGCCTCCGTCCGCCGGACGGAGGCGCTTTTGCGTCAGGAAAGCTTCGTGGCCTGGGCCTGAGAGATCCGCATTTTCACGCCCTTGGCGGCCAGGGCGTTTTCCAGCCAGCTCTCCAGCTGGGAGGCGTTGGCGTTGATGTATCTCACCACCAGATCCTCCTTGGCGCTGTCCGGCAGCGCCCGGGCCATCATGGCCAAGGGCCCGCCGAGGCCGCCGCCCAGGGCGGCAAGCACCGATTCAAAGTCCACGTCGCTCACGTTGAATTTCAGCTCTACCATATTTTTCGCTCCCTGTATTTTTTCCGCGCCGGGCGGATGTATCCTGCCGTTACAGTATAGCATATTCTCCGGGGAAATGCACCTGTGCCGGTTTGGGCGGGATTGACAATTCCGGCGGGATGGGATAAACTGAATCACACAGTGCGTACTGGAGGGATGGCTATGCTGTACCAGGAACTGAAGACGCTGTATGAGAAGGTCCGGCTGAAGAATTACCGGGACCTGTTCAGCCGGGTGAAGGAGCGGGACGGCTCCCTGAGCGCCACGGAGGCGTATGCCGCCGACGTGATCTATCTGCTGGGGAACCCTACGGTCAGTACCTTTGCCGAGACCCTGGGCATTTCCCAGCCCAACGCCACCTATAAGATCAACAATCTGGCGGCCAAGGGCTACGCGGTGCGCTCCGCCTCCGACACGGACCGGCGGGAGTGCCGTGTGTCCGTGGGGGAGCGGTTCTACTCTTATTATGATACGGATTATCCCTTTATCGCCGGGAGCGTGGAGCAGCTGAAGAAGGAGTATTCTCCCGAGGAGCTGGCGCTGCTGGAGCGGATGGTGAAGGATATGATCCGGTTCATGGAGCAATGATTTTTTGCCGGCGGGAGAAAAAACCGTTGACAACCGCCCGCCAATCTGTTATGATGTAACCCGTTCCGAGATGGGGGTATAGCTCAGCTGGGAGAGCGCTTGAATGGCATTCAAGAGGTCAGCGGTTCGATCCCGCTTATCTCCACCACGAAAAAGGACACGCTTTTGCGTGTCCTTTTTTCGTTTTGCTTCCGCCGCCGCGCCAAAGGCGCCCCGGCCCTATTTCGCGCCGTTGCGGGTCAGCAGGACCGTTACGGTCTTGCAGAGGATCTTCAGATCCATCGCAAGGCTTATGTTCTCCAGATACTCCCGGTCATAGGCGGCCTTTTCCTCGTCTTCCACAAAGCCCCGGCCGTTCACCTGTGCCCATCCCGTCAGACCGGGCCGAAGCTGGTACACGCCGGCTTTTCTCCGAAGCGTATGTACACGCTCCTCCTGAGGGATCAGCGGCCGCGGACCGATCAGGCTCATCTTCCCGGCAAGCACCTGGAACAGCTGGGGCAGTTCATCCAAACTGGTGACGCGAAGAAAATGCCCCAACGGCGTGACATACTCCTCACTGTCCGGAAAGTGTCCGGCGGCGATGTACTGGGGCGCGCAGCTCTTCATGCTCCGGAATTTTGTCAAAGTGAAGGGGACGCCGTCCTTCCCGATCCGCTGGTGCTTGAACAGGACCGGCTCCTTCGGGCTGCTGATCTTCACCGCCCCGGCGATCAGGATCATGGGGATCGCGAGGATGATCAGAGAACACAGCGCGAGCAGAAAGTCGGCCGCTTGTTTGATCTTGATATAGCGTCTTTGACTTGCCGATAAAATATATGCCGGTGTGGTCCCCTCCGACACAGCTTCCGCCTGCCCGTCCGGCGTTTCTATTTTGTACAGAGAGTCATTTCCTGTACACGGCAGAGAAGGATCCAACCACGCTATATTTTCGGCTCCGCCCTCCGGGAACGCATTTCTCATGCAAACTGGTCCTTTCCGGGGCCTGTCTGCCGGATGCGGCGGCCACAGACCCTGTGTCAAAAGGCATACCTTTTGACA
>CANQUE010000061.1 GCA_947626905.1 uncultured Oscillospiraceae bacterium | reverse complement strand
CCAGTTCCACCAGCCGCCGTACAGCCACACGCCCTCGCTGGACAGCCACCAGCGGCTGCCGGTCTGGGCCAGGGCGATGGAGCCCTTGACGGCGCTCTCGAAGTCGCTGGCCACGGCGATGAGGATGTTGATGGCCACGATCACGAAGGGATAGCACTTGAACCAGTCCTTCTTGCCCAGACAGGACTTGTACTTCAGCCACATGAAGCCGATGCAGCCGACGCTGGCGGCGTAGAGCTTGGCGTAGTGGAACCAGCTGTTCATGTACACGTAGGTGGGGTTGTTCAGCGCCCACTCCTTGCCCATGGCAGCGCCCACATAGATGGCGATGAAGTACACCGTCAGCGCGCCCAGGATGCCGACGAAGAAGCCGTAGCCGCCCAGCTTGCTCCGCCGCTGGATCTCGTTGGTGATCACCAGACCCAGGAACACCAGCACCCAGCCGATCACCTGGTAGATCGAGTTGTCACCGTACACTTGGAAAAGCATGATAGAACCCTCCTGTTATATTCTCTCTTCCTTATTTGCGCCGCCTGCCGCGGCGGTGCTATTAGTTAAAGTATACTAAAGGAGGATATTGCAAAACAATTCGATTTGCGGTATAATTTATTCCAAAGGGGAATAAATTGTCGAAAAGGAGGGGCCGCCATGGAGACCAGTCATATCCGGGAGTTCGCGATGCTGGCGGAGTGCCTGAATTTCAGCGAGACGGCGGAGCGGCTGTTCATCAGCCAGTCGTCCCTGTCCAAGCACATCCGCGCGCTGGAGCGGGAGCTGGGAACGGAGCTGTTCATCCGCACCACCCGCACCATCCGGCTCAGCGAGGCGGGGGCGCTGTATCTGCCCTACGCCAGGAAGATCGCCGCCCTGTGCGACCAGGCGGAGATCGCCGTGGACGACTTCATGCGCCACACCGCCACCTCCCTCACCATCGCCGTCATGCAGAATCCCCAGTACTACGACATGGCCAAATACATCGTCAGCTTCCGGCAGGCCCATCCGGATCTGACTTTCCATATGGTGGAGGCGGACGAGCAGGGGCTCTATGAGATGTTCCAGAAAAAGCTGGTGAACGTGTTCCCCGCCTTTTCCAACTTCCCCGGCCTGGAGGGGTGCGCGTTCATGCCCATGGTGGAGAGCCGGGTGGTGGCCCTGTTCCGGCGGGATCATCCCTGCGCCGGGGAAAAGAGGGTGACGCTGGAGCGGCTGGCCCGGGAGCGGCTGCTGCTGCCCACCCGGGGCGGGTCCCTGGCGGAGCTGATCCGGGCGGCCTTCCGGCGGGAAGGGGCGGAACCGCACGTGGTCTATGAGGGCAGCTCCCTCGGCTGCGTGGACCTGGTGAAGGAGGGCATGGGCGTTTCCCTCCACGGCCAGGAATTTGCCGCCGCGCTCAGCCGGGAGCCGGACATCGTCAGTCTGGAGATCGAACCGGCCATCCGCTTCCGCTACGGCCTGGGCCACCGGGACCCCTCGGAGCTGAGTCACGCCGAGCAGCTGTACCTGTCCCACATGAAGCGATTCGAGCTCAGGTGAGCCGGCTCTGGCGCTGGGCGGCCCGGACGGTGTGCTCCACCAGCACCGCCGTGGTCACGGCCCCCAGCCCGCCGGGCACCGGGGTTATGGCCCCGGCCGTATCCGCCGCCTGGTCGAAACGTACGTCCCCCCGGAGAGCGCCCGTTTCCGGGTCCGAATGGATGCCCACGTCCACCACCGCCGCGCCGGGGGCGATGTGCTCCCGGCCAAAATAGCCCATCTTGCCAATGGCCGCCACCAGGATATCCGCTCTGCGGGTATGGGCGGCCAGATCTTTTGTCCCGCTGTGGCAGATCGTCACCGTGGCCCCCTCGGCCATGAGGAGCATAGCCGCCGGCCGGCCCACCACCAGGCTCCGCCCGGCCACCACCGCGTGGGCCCCGGCCAGGGGGATGGCGTAATGCTTCAAAAGCTCCACCACCGCCTGGGCGGTGCAGGGGGCGAAGCCCTCCCCGCTGCCGGTGAACACCCCCGCCAGGGAGCCGTCGGTGATGCCGTCCACGTCTTTGGCCGGGTCCAGGGCCCGGCGGGCCGCCTCCTCGTCCAGCGCCACGGGCAGCGGCCGCATCATCAAGACCCCGTGCACCGAGGGGAACTCGTTCAGCGCCTCCACCGCCGCCATCAGCTGGCTCTGGGTGCACCAGGCGGGCAGCGTCACCTGCCTGACCAGCACCCCCGCCGCGGCGCAGCGCTTCATGGCGCCCCGCTCATAGGAGATGTCCTCCGGCCGCTGGCCCACCCGCAGGATCGCCAGCTTGGGCGTCACGCCCCGGCCGGCCAGCGCCGCGGCCTGGGCCGCGGCCTTTTCCGTCAGCGCCTGGGCCGCCGGGGCCCCCTTCAGCAGCAGTGCCATCAGCAGTACCTCCCATAGATATCCCCGTAGACCTTTTCGGCCCGTTTTCTGTATTCCTCTGTCAGCCGGTCTACCTCGTCGTTGAGGGCGGCTGCATAGGCCCGGTCTGCCATGGACCGGGTGTTCACCTTCACATTCACCGCCGCGCCGTACATGGCGCCCAGGCAGAGGGCCGCGCCGGCGGCGGCGTCGGACACGGCCAGCCGGCTTCCCATGGCGGCGAAGCCCTCCATGAGCCCGATGGCCTGGCAGCACAGCCGCACCATCTCCAGAGGCGGCTGGGCGGCCAGACACAGGCACCGCTCCAGCTCCTCCCCCCGGCCGGGGTCGTCCTTGGGGATGCCATAGGCCCGGCTCAGGGGCAGGAACGCCTCCGCGTCCTTCTCCGCCAGGGCCAGCAGCGCCTGGCTCAGGTCCCTGGCCCGGGCGGTGAGGGAGGCCATCTCGGCCTCCACGGCGGCGTATTTTGGCTTGCCCAGGGTCAGCTCGCCGACCATGGCGCCCAAAGCCGCCCCCAGCGCGCCGGCCAGGGCGGAGGCGCCGCCCCCGCCGGGGACGGCCTGTTTGGACGCCAGGGCGTCGGTGAACGCCGCCAAGGTCATCTCTCTCATTTCCATCCTTCCACCTCCAAAAAACGCCGGCGGAAATAGCCGATGTAGTACAGCGAGCCGAAGGCGCACACCGGCCCGCCGCCGGCCCGGCACAGGGCCAGGGCCTGGTCGATGTCCTCCGCCGCCCGGGCGGGGACCGTCTGCACCGCCTGGGCCAGCTCCCGGCCCGGCAGGGCCCGGGGGCCGTCCGGGGTCAGACACACGAACGACTCCGCCAGCGGCTGCATATACGCCAGCATCTCCCGCCAGGGCTTGTCCGCCATGACGCCCATGACCATGGTGAACCGGACGCCGGGGAAATAATCTGCCAGCGCCGCCGCCAGGGCCCGGACCCCGTGGCCGTTGTGGGCCCCGTCCAGCACCACCGGCGGGTCCCGGCGCACCACCTCCAGCCGGCAGGGCCACCGGGCCGCCGCCAGTCCGGCGCGGATGTGCTCGTCCGAAAGACCCAACAGCCGTCCCGCCTCGATGGCGGCGGCGGCGTTGGCCGTCTGATGCCCGCCCAGAAGGGCGAGGGATATGTCCCCCATATCCCCGTAGGAGAACCGCTGTCCCTCCGGGGAATGGGCGAGAGGCTGGATTTTTGTTATGTCAACTTCATGCAGCGCCGCGCCCACCTGCCGGCACCGCTCCCGGATCACGGCGGCGGCCTCCGGCGGCTGCGGCGCGGACACCGCCGGACGGCCTGGCTTCACGATCCCGGCCTTTTCCGCCGCGATGGCGGCCAGGGTATCGCCCAGCACGCCGGTATGGTCCAGCCCGATGGGCATGATCACAGATACCGCCGGCTCTTCGATGATATTCGTGGCGTCCAGACGGCCGCCCAGGCCCACCTCCAGCACCACATAGTCGCATCGCTTTTCCGCAAAGTACAAAAAGGCCGCCGCGGTCATCTTTTCAAAGAAGGACGGCTCCGGCAGACCCTCGCAGGCGGCCCGGACATGGGCGGTGACGCGGGCGAAGTCTTCAAAAGTTATGTCAACTCCATCCACCTTGATCCGCTCCTGGGGCCCGGTCAGGTCCGGGGAGGTATACAGCCCGGTCCTGTACCCGGCGGACCGGAGCATGGCGTACACCATGGCGGCGCAGGAGCCCTTACCGTTGGTCCCGGCGATGTGTACGCACCGAAGACGCCGCTGGGGATCGCCCAGCCGGGCCATCAGCGCCCGCATCACCTCCAGGCCCGGGGCGTGGGTGAACTTGGGGGTGTCGGAATAAAATGTGAGAAAGTTCTTGTCCATAGGACCAGTATACCACACCGGCCGCCGTTGGGAAAGGGGTATCCGGCGATTGACTTTTGGGCGATTTTGGGATAGAGTATGCCCGGAGGCGATACCATGCATGACGAACTGACGGCGGTGGACATCCGCAAGATGCAGCAGGAGATCGATTACCGGGAAACGGAGCTGCGGGCCAAGCTCATCGAGGACGTGCAGACCGCCCGGGGATTCGGGGACCTGTCGGAGAATTTTGAGTACAAGGCCGCCAAGCAGGCCAAGAACAAAAACGAAAGCCGCATCCGCTATTTGAAGCGGATGATCGCCTCGGCGGTGGTGATCGAGGCCCGGTCCGAGGCCGACGAGGCGGGATTGTTCGACCGGGTGACCCTGTTCATGGAGGACGAGAACGAGGAGGAGACCATCACGCTGGTGACCACCCTGCGCCAAAATCCCGCCAAGGGCCTGATCAGCAAGGAATCCCCGGTGGGACAGGCGGTGCTGGGCCACAAGGTAGGGGAGAGGGTGTTCGTGAAGGTGGGGGAGTCCGGCGGCTATTGGGCGAAGATCCTGGCCATAGAAAAGGGCGCCGACGACGACACCATGGAGATCAGCCCCTACTGACAAGATGCAAACGGATAGGGAAAAGCCCGTCTGCCAGCGCAGACGGGCTTTCGTTCTTTCCTTCGCTGTCCCTAGGGGCGGAGGAGCTGGGTATCCTGCGGCACGCACAGGCCGTCCTCCCGGGGGATGAAGGTGGTGACGCGGCTGTTTTCCTCGATGGGGCTCACCAGCTCCCGGGTCACGACGTCCGTTCCGTCAAGGGCCCGCTTGTGGGTCTGGACCAGCACGCTCTCGCAGGCCGGGTCCACCGTGACGGACGCCGGCATGGCGGCGGGGGCGTATCCGTCCCGGCGTAGCTCCCGGCTGTCCCCGTCCAGCTGGATCAGCTCGATCCGCTCCGGCGGCAGTTTGATCCCCGCGTGGAAGGTGACGGAGGAGCCGCCGGTCTGGGTGGTCTGACCGTCCGCGGTCTGGGACCGCTCCTCGGAGAGGGTGACGGAGAAGATGCTGTCCTGTTCCTCCAGATGGTTGTCCAGGAGCATGCCGTTGCCGCTGGTCAGATACACATCCCCCTCCGGGGTCTGATAGACCGGGTTGCAGTAGAATTCCAGGTCTTCCCCGGGGATGCAGTAAAGGGAGAAATCCAGCTCGATCTGATCGCCGGCGTCGGTGGAGGTGATGTGAGTGCCGGCGGACACCACCTCCGGGTCTATGTGGCTGCCGATGTAGGCGCCGGAGGCGTCCTTGGTATAAGGGCAGTATATGCCCATGCCCTCCACGGGGAACACCCAGTCTTCCGGCTGACCGTCCTC
The DNA here is from genome assembly GCA_947626905.1 of uncultured Oscillospiraceae bacterium. Classification (GTDB taxonomy): domain Bacteria; phylum Bacillota; class Clostridia; order Oscillospirales; family Oscillospiraceae; genus CAJOIG01. The sequence continues at coordinate 3,946 of CANQUE010000061.1, read as the reverse complement.
CCCGGGGACCGGCTCGGCCCAGAGCCGCCCGGCGTACTTGCGGCTGTCCTCCGGGGAGACGACCCCGTCGGAGGCGAGAGAGCCGATGTTGTCGGCCAGGTACCCCTCTATGTCGAACAGGTCCACGTATTCCCGGGTGACGTAGGCGCCGATGAGCCGGTCCGGCTCCGGGCTTGCGCCCTCCTCCGGCCGGGCCAGCTGGCACCCGGCGCCGCCCAGGAGCAGCCAGGCGCAGAGGATCAGGGCTAAAAATCGTTTTATGGGAAGGGCCTTACGCATCGTCTTCCTCCTCCAATATGCCGTCGAATTTCAAAATTTCCCCCACGTCGCACCCCAGATAATAGCAGATCCGGTTCACCGTGCCGAAGCGGATGCCCTTGGCCTTGCCGCTGCGGAGGATGGATAGGTTCGCCTCCGTGATTCCCACCTGGGCGCACAGCTCCCGGGCCGTCATGCCCCGGGACCGGAGGATATCGTCCAGACATACCCGTATCGCCATGGCGCGCCCTCAGATGAAAAGGTCATTGTCGTCTTTCAGCTTCTTGCCCTCCCGCAGGTATCGGGCCGCCATCAGCGCCGCCAGCAGCAGCGCCAGGGGCGTCAGCGGTACGGTCAGATGAGCTGAAAGGGAATAGAGGCTCCGGGCCATGACGAGCTGGCCCAGCTGCAGCGCCACGCCGATGACGGCGGTGGCCCCCAGGGTCACGGCGCACCGGCGGGCCAGGGCGTCTGCCGCCGCCACCGCTGCTTCGCCATAGGGCTCCCCGGTCCAGACGTCCAGCAGCGTCAGCCCCGCCGAAACGGTCCACAGGTCCAGCAGATAGGCCGCGGCGCTGGCCGCGTACCGCAGCGCCAAAAATACATAGGTCGGTCCCAGCGCCCCCTCGCTGCCGGTGTTGCCGGCCCGGAGGGCGGCGATGTCCGCCATCAGTCCCGCGGGGCTGGCGCCGAAAGCGCCGAACACCGCCGCCGTCCCCAGGGCCGCCAGCACCCATCTGCCGTACCGGCTCAGCCGGGCGGCGTCCGCGCCCATGCAGCCCCGGATGGCCCGCAGGGCCAGATAGGCCGCCGCCACCGACCAGAACACGGCCCCGGGAAAGGCTGTGCCGATGCCGCCCCCGGCGGCGGGCCCCAGCCAGCGGGACAGCACCCCGGGATTCACCGCGCCGTACAGGAAGGCGAACAATAGCCCGCTCATCACCGCCAGCAGCGCGTCCTCCCCCCGGGCCCGGCGCTTTTTCAACCGGACCAGCAGCCATGCCGCCGGCAGCAGGCTCACCAGAACGTAGACGGCCACCGCCCCGGCGTTGCCCACGGCCCCGGACAGGCTCATCCGCCGCAGCAGGCTGCCCAGCGGCTCGAAGGGAAAGCGCAGCGCATCCGTCAACCGCAGGGCGCTGTTTTGGACCAGGACCGCCAGGGCCAGGCTGGCCGCCGCCGCGGCCCCCCACAGCAGATAGTACTTCTTCCGCTCCATACGCTCTACCTCGAATTATCGTTTTATTTAAGTTCTGAGGGCAGTATAACAAGAAAATTATCGTTTGTCAATAATTTTTTGCAAAGATGCGCGATGTATTGCCCTGCGGGGAGAAGTGCGGTAAAATAGCGGTGAAACCACTATTTTACATCAAGATACCGGTCGCGCTCCCGGCTAACGCCGGAACCGCGCGACATGGTAAAACAGCGGCAGAGCCGCTTTTTTACATCACGATACAGGACAGCGGCCAGAAGGAGGGTTCTATGACGGATCGTGACATGATCGAGATCGCCATGCGGCAGTCCGCGGAGGACATCGGGTGCCGCCCGGAGGATCTTAAGGCGGATAAAAACGTCGTTCTTCTCCATAAGCGGGGAAAGAATGCCCGCAAGTATTATCAGGAGCCCATCACCTGTAACCTCGTTTCCTACGGAAACAATGTGGTGGCGGCCTCCGCGGGGGAGACCCTGGACATAGTATCCGAGTATGTGGGAAAATTCGAGTTTTTTAGATGCTTTGAAACGCCGGCCATCCACTGGCTGAACCAGCGCCTGATGGAGAGAGGGCATAAGATATGCTTCATGGCGGAGTATTATCTTCCCGATGTGGACCGGCTTTCCAACCTTTCGTGCGCCTATGAAACCCGCATCCTGGGGCGGGAGGATTTTGGGCCCCTGTATCTGCCGGAGTGGAGCAACGCGCTTTGCAGGCAGCGCCCCCATCTGGACGTTCTCGGCGTCGGCGCCTATGACGCAGACAGGCTGATCGGTCTGGCCGCCTGCTCCGCCGATTGCGAGGATATGTGGCAGATCGGCGTGGACGTCTTGCCGGGGTACCGGCGGCAGGGGATCGCCTGCGCGCTGACGAGCGCCCTGGCCAAAGAGATCATGGACAGGGATAAGGTGCCGTTTTACTGTACGGCGTGGTCCAATATCCGGTCGGCCCGAAACGCGCTCAAGAGCGGCTTCGTTCCCGCCTGGGTGGAGATGACCGCGAAGCCCGCGGCGATCGTGGACGGAATGGATCGGTAGAGCCCCGGCTGCCGGGGGTGAAGAAAATACGCGAGAAGAAAGGAGAACACATGAAAACCCTGATCGTCTATTATTCCCTGGAGGGCAACACCCAGTGGGCGGCGGAGAAGCTCGCCGCCAAATTGGGCGCGGACACCCTCCGGCTGGTCCCCAAGGCCGCCTATCCCGACAGGGGCCTGAAAAAGTTCCTCTTCGGCGGCAAGAGCGCGGTGATGAAGGAAACGCCGGAGCTGGAGCCGTATAGTGTTGACATAACACAATATGACCGCCTTATCCTGGCCACGCCGGTGTGGGCCGGTACCCTGGCGCCGCCTTTGCGCACGTTCATCCGCCGGGAGGATCTTTCCGGCAAGCGCTTCGCCCTGGTGGCCAGCAGCATGGGCGGCAGTCCCGGCAAGACTTTTGAGCATTTGAAAGCGCTCCTGGGCGTGGAGGAGGACCTGCCCGCTCTGAGCCTCAGGGACCCCAAAAACCATCCCAGCCAGGCCAACGAGGACGCCCTGGAGGCGTTCTGCAATAAGTTGACATAATATTATAACGATAAAAAAGAAAGAGTCCGTCTGCTGCCAGACGGACTCTTTCTTTTTCTATGCCGGAGCCGGTCACAGGCCCCGGTAAATGTCCTCCCGGAGGAGGGAGGGGTCGCGGCTGGCCAGGACCTGGTCGATCTGGGCCAGGATGGCGTCCCGGTCCCGGGTGAGGGTGCCTTTGATGGGCAGATAGTTGGAGGCGTGGTTGGAGGTGTAGTGCAGGCCCTCCAGCCGGATCTGCCGCACCAGCTCCCGGACCTCCATCAGGCTCTCAAAGGGGGTCTGCAGCGTCAGTTCTCCCCGCCGGACCTCTTCATACAGGGGCGTGCCCTCCACGGGCATGAGGGTCATGGAGGACAGATGCCGGGGGTTCATGGCGTTGATCATCTCCGCGGTAAGGGCCGCGTTCCGCTCCAGGGCCTGCTGCCCGCCGCCCTCCAGGCCGGTGATGACGATGGCCCAGAGATCGAATCCCGCCTCTACCAGGCGCTGCCCGGCCTGGAGCATGCCCTCGGCGCCCACGCCCTTTTTTACGTGGCGCAAAAGCGCGTCGTCCCCGGTCTCCACGCCCAGATAAGCCCGCTGCAGTCCCGCCTGGCGGATGGTCCGCAGCTCGTCGGGGGATTTGCGCAGGGTGGACCGGGGGCCGGCGTAGGTGGTCACCCGCCGCAGGCGGGGAAAGGCCGCGTACAGGGCCTTGAGCACCTCCAGCAGGTAGTCCACCGGCAGGTCGATGGCGTCGCCGTCGCACAAAAACACCGTTTCCGTGTTTTTGTAAAAGGTCTTTTCCGCCATGCGGATGTCCTCCAGCACGTCCGCCAGGGGCCGGGTATGGTAGCGCTTGGATTTGTACATGGAGCAGAAGGTGCAGGTGTTGTTGGAGCAGCCCACGGTGCACTGCAGCAGAT
>CANQUE010000060.1 GCA_947626905.1 uncultured Oscillospiraceae bacterium | reverse complement strand
TCGATGGCCAGGAAGGAGGTGGGATGCTCGCCGCCCACGGTGAAGGTGGAGCAGTCGAACACCTGCAGGGAGCCGTCCGCGATGGCGGCCTCCACCTCGGCCACCTTCTCAGCGGTGCCCGCGGCCACGATGCCCTCGTTCAGGGGGAAGATCTTGTTGGCGCCCTCGGCATAGCCGGCGGACCAGTCCACATTCACGTCCTCGCCGCCGATGATGGACTGAAGGGCGAAGGTGTAGTACACGCTCCAGTCGTTGGCGGCGGAGGTCAGAGCGGTGTCGGGAGCCACGGAGCGCATGTCGATGTTGTAGCCCACGCAGTAGACGTTGGAGCCGGCCTCGTGAGCCGCCTGGACGGCGGAGGGAGCGCCGGTGGAGTCGGCGTGCTGGCTGATGATGCAGCAGCCGTTGCTCATCAGGGCCTCGGCGGCCGCGCCCTCGCCGGTCTGGTCGAACCAGGAGTTGGTGTACTGCACGTCCATGACCACGTTCTCCACGATGGAGCGCACGCCCAGATAGAAGGCGGTGTAGCCGGAGACCACCTCGGCGTAGGGATAAGCGCCCACGTAGCCGATCTTGGCGTTGCCGTCGGCGTCATAGTTGGCGTCGGTCAGCTCGCCGTTGTCGATCATCTCCTTCAGCTTCATGCCGGCCACCACGCCGGAAACGTAGCGGGACTCGAAGGTGTGGTTGAAGGCGTTCTTCAGGTTGGGCAGGCCCTCCAGCAGGCCCTGGTCGCCGGTCATGGCGAAGAAGGTCACGTCGGGGTACTCCCGGGCGGCCCGGAGGGTGTGCTCCTGGTGGCCGTAGGAGTCGGTGAAGATGACCTGGCAGCCCTGCTCGGCGCAGTCCACGCAGGCGTCGTAAGCCATCTCGGTCTCGGGGGTGTTGTACTTGTAGATAATGTTCTCGGCGGGCACGCCCAGCGCCTCGCAGGCGGCGCGCAGGCCGGTCAGGTGGGCCACGTCATAGCCGGAGTTGTCGTCGCCGATGCAGACCATGCCGATCTTCAGCTGGGCAGGGTCGATGGGCTCCAGATCCCGGGGCTCGGGCGGCGTGGGCATTTCCATGGCCTGGCCGGCATCCTCACCGGCGGCGGGCTCGTCGCCGCCGCCGCAGGCGGCCAGAGACAGCACCATCATCAGCGCCAGAAGCAGAGCAAGAAGCTTTTTCATGTTGTCCTCCCAAAAAAATTTTTTTCTATGGTAAAGAGATCACGCGCAAAACAAAAACCGGCTTCAGTCCATGAAGGTAAGGCTGCCATCGGACATGGACTTGATCCGGGCCAGGGACTCGATGCGCAATCCGGCGGCCCGCAGCCGGGCCCCGCCGGGCTGGAAGCACTTCTCCACGGCGATGCCCGCGCCCACCAGGGTCGCCCCCGCCTGGCGAACCAGCTCGCACAGCCCCTCCAGGGCCGCGCCGTTGGCCAGGAAATCGTCGATAAGAAGGACCCGGTCCGTCGGGAGCAGATACTCCTTCGCCACGATCACATCGTAGATGTTGCCGTGGGTGAAGCTCTCCACCCGGGTGGTATAGACCGAGCCGTCGATGTTTTTTGTCTTTGTCTTTTTAGCGAATAAAACAGGGCACCCGAACTCCTGGGCGGCGATACACGCCAGCCCGATGCCGGATGCCTCGATGGTAAGGATCTTATTCACATTGTCGTTCGCGAACGCGGCGTGCCACTGCTTTGCCAGCTGGGCAAACAGCGCCACGTCCATCTGGTGATTCAGGAAGCCGTCCACCTTCAAAACGCCACCCTCGCGGACCTTGCCGTCACGCAGGATGCGCTGCTCCAACAATCTCATGGCCATGCCTCCAGTAGGGGGGAAACATTTCCCTTGATACCATACATTCTACTACGGTCCCTATCGGATTTACAATGGACGAATCTTCCGATGTTTTTCCAAATTTCTGGTTTCTTTTATGCATTTCTACAAGGGAAAAGCGTTATGTAAATCCCAATATCTGGAACGGCAAAGGGGCCGCTCACCAGGGCTTGATACCATCCCTTGTGACCAGCCAGGCGTTTTGGGCCAGGGCGGCCATGGGGCTGTCGGAGCGGGAGTCGGACCAGAAGCCCTCCACCGGGGCGTTTCCGTATTTTTCCTGGAAACGGCGGACCTTTTCCGGGCCGTGACAGTTCTCCCCACTGTACAGCCCCGTGGCCTGATCCACCGGGGAGGCCATCAGCGCGAAGCCCAGCGCCTGGGCCGCGGGGCGGAGGAGAAATTCCGGGGAGGCGGAGATCACCAGATCGTCCGGCCGCTTTTGGGCCAGGTACCAGGGGCAAATGTCCCGGATATGCTCCCGCCAGAACTTCTCCGGCGCGTCCGGGGGCACATGCCGGAGAAAGCGGTAAAAGATCTGCTTGCACCGGGTCTTGCTTTTCAGCTTCAGGCCCAGGCAGAAAAAGGCCCATGCCGTGCAGGGCAGGGTGAGCCACGTGCCGGGATACCGGCCCAGACACCAGAGATAAAACTGGGCGGTGCTGTCCCGGGGATAGATGGTCTTGTCAAAATCGTAAACGTTCATACCGCCATCTTACCCGTCCCGGCGGCGATTGTCAACAGGCAGGCGGCGTGGTATACTGCTGGGGAGAGGGGGCGCCGGAATGAAGCTGCTGCTGACGGCCTTCGAGCCCTTTGGGGGCGAGGCCATGAACCCGGCTCTGGAGGCCATGGGCCGGATGCCGGACCGGGTGGGAGAGATCGACATCGTAAAGCTGGCCCTGCCGGTGACTTTTGCCGGGTGCCTGGCCCCGGTGGCCCGGGCTGTGGCGCGGGAGGCGCCGGACGCGGTGCTCTGCCTGGGCCAGGCGGGAGGCCGGACGGCCATGACGCCGGAGCGGATCGCCATAAACCTGGACGACGCCCGCATCCCGGACAACGCCGGGGACATGCCCCAGGACCGCCCGGTGGAGCCGGAGGGGCCGGCGGCATATTTCGCCACCCTGCCGGTGAAGGCCATGGCGGCGGCCATCCGCGCCGCGGGGGTAGAGGCGGCGGTGTCCAACACCGCCGGCACTTTCGTGTGCAACCATCTGATGTACGCCCTGCTGCATTTTCTGGCCCGGGAGGGGCTTGGGGTGCGGGCGGGGTTCATGCACGTGCCCTATGCGCCGGAGCAGGTCCGGGACCGGCCGGGAACGGCCAGCATGCCCCTGGAGGACATGGTCCGGGGCCTGACCGCGGCGATCGGAGCGATCTTCGCCTGAGCGCGCCGGGCGAGGTTACTCTTTATAAAAATAGATCATGCCGCCGGCGGACCGGCGGCATGATCTATGCTCTGCCATGGTGCTCTACCAGGTATTCCACCGCCATGCGGTAACCGTCGAAGCCGTATCCGGCGAAGGTGGCCTGGCAGGCCATCCCCGCGTAGGAGATCTGGCGAAAGGGCTCCCGGGCGGACACATCCGACAGGTGCACCTCCACCGCCGGGATGCTCACCGCCTTCAGCGCGTCCAGGATGGCCACGCTGGTGTGGGTGTAGGCGGCGGGATTGATGACGATGCCGTCTATCCGGCCGTAGGCCCCCTGGATGGCGTCCACGATGGCGCCCTCGTGGTTGGACTGGAAAAATTCCGGCTCCGCCCCCAGCCCGGCGCACACCTGCCGGACGAAGTCCACCAGAGCGGCATAGCTCTTGTCGCCGTAGATGCCCGGCTCCCGGATGCCCAGCATGTTGAGGTTCGGTCCGTTTATCACAAGGATCTTCATTGCACTGCCTCCCATATGGCGTCCACGGCGGCCTGACGGGGGCCGTTGTTGTCCACGATCAGGTCCGCGAAAGCGGCGTATTTGTCCCGCCGCTGGTCGAAAAGGACCTGCGGCGAGTGCTTCAGGGACAGGGGCCGGCCCTTTTTCGCCAGAGAACCCAGATCGCGCTGGAGCCAGACGATGAACCCGTTCTGGTGCAGGAGGGGATAATTCTCCGCCCTTGTCACGCACCCGCCTCCGGTGGCGATCACCGCCCCGGAGCCCATGCCCAGCCGGGCCAGCACGGCCGTTTCCCGGGCCCGGAAGCCCTCCTCGCCCTCCCGGGCGAAGATGTCCGGGATCGACTGGCCCGCGGCGGCCTCGATCTCGGCGTCCGCGTCCAGAAAGGGCCGGCCCATCCGCCGCGCCAGGGCCCGGCCTACGGTGGACTTGCCGCAGCCCGGCATACCGATGAGGATGATATTGGACATCTGGCGGGATAAAGTTGACATAATTTCTTCCACCCGCTGGTCCGGGATGCTGTGGCCGGCGAACTGTTCCGCGCTGTGCTTTGCCTGGGCCACCAGCATGCCGAGGCCTCCCGCGCAGGGGATGCCCAACCGCTCCGCCTCCATAAAAAAGGCGGTGCGCTGGGGATTATACACCACATCCAGCACGCCCTCGCATTGAGGGAAATCCCCTGGATGGGCGGGGAGGGACCCGGCGTCCGGCACCATGCCCAGAGGGGTGGCGTTCACGAGGAGCTGGGCGTCCCGGTGGAGATATAGGTTGTCATAATTATTCTTCCCGGTCCGGGACACGGAAACGGTCTCCCGCACGCCCATGTCCTCCAGCGCGGCCTTCACCGCCAGGGAGGCCCCGCCGGTGCCGAACAGCAGCGCCTTCTTCCCCGCCGGATCGATCCCGGCGGCCCGGGTGATATAGCAAAAGCCGGCGTAGTCGGTGTTGTCCCCGTGCCAGCCCTCGGCGGTGCGCACCAGGGTGTTCACGCTGCCGATGCGCCGGGCCGCGGCGGAAACAGAGGCGCAGCGGGCCATCACGTCCTTTTTGTAGGGGATGGTCACGTTCATGCCCGCCAGGTCCGTTTCAGTCAGGAACCGGTCCAGATCCTCCGGCTCCACCGGGTACAGGCGATAATCATATCCCGCCAGCATGGCGTGGATCTGGGGGGACCAGCTGTGGCCCAGCTTCCGGCCCAGCAGCCCGAATTTACGGCCGTCCATCCTGTGCCTCCATGCGCGCGGCCTGCCAGGCGCGGCTGGCGGCCATGATGTTTTGGAACAGCCCCCGGATGAGCTCCGCCGTTTCCGGCCGGCACATGGCCTGCACCCCGTCCAGCTTCGCCGCCTCCCGGGCCGGGTCCAGGATGGCCCGGCCGTGGGCCTGCTTCCAGTCCGCCACGGCGGCGGACACGTCCATCCGCTTTTCCAGCAGCGCCACCAGCTCCCGGTCGATGGCGTCGATCTCGATGCGCAGCTCGTCCAATGTCATTTCACGCACCTGCTTTCCAAAAGAGCGTCGTATATGGCCACGGCGGCGGCCGCCTCCACGCAGGGCACGGCCCGCAGCACGATGCAGGGGTCGTGGCGGCCCCGGACGGTGAGCTTCACGTTCTCATGGCGGGTCAGATCCACGCTGTCCTGTTCCAGGCCGATGGAGGGCGTGGGCTTGAAGGCCGCCCGGAACAGGATGGGCATACCGCTGGTGATGCCGCCCAGGATGCCGCCGTGGTGGTTGGTCCGGGTGCGGACCACGCCCAGATCGTCGAAATAGAACGGGTCGTTGTTCTCGCTGCCCCGCATGCCGGCGGCGGCGAACCCGGCGCCGAATTCGATGCCCTTCACGGCGGGGATGGCGAACACCGCCTGGGCGATGCGGTTTTCCATGCCCCCGAACATGGGCTCGCCCAGCCCCGGGAGCACGCCCCGGCACAGGCACTCGATGACGCCGCCCACCGAATCCCCGGCGGCCTTGGCGTCAGCCAGGGCCTGGTCCATGGCCTCCGGCTCCGTCTGGCCGCCGATGGACACGATCCGGGCGGAAACGCTCACGCCCGCCTCCTCCAGCAGCTGCAGCGCCAGAGCCCCGGCGATGCACAGGGGGGCGGTGAGCCGGCCGGAAAACTGGCCCCCGCCGGCCACGTCCCGGTCCGGGCCGTATTTTACCGCGGCGGCGAAGTCCGCGTGGCCGGGCCGGGGCACATGGCGCAGGTCCTCATAATCCTGGGAGCGGGCGTTGGTGTTGCGGATGATGGCCGTCACCGGCGCACCGCAGGTGTGCCCGTCCACCAGGCCGGAAACGAATTCCGGCGCGTCTGCCTCCTTGCGGGTGGTGGTATAGGGGCCCTGTCCGGGCGCCCGGCGGGCCATAAAAGCGGCCAGCTTGTCCATGTCCGGGGCGAAGCCCGTGGGCAGGCCCTCGATGGTCACGCCGATGGCGGGGGCGTGGGACTGGCCGAAAATGGTGAAACGGTAACGTTCGCCAAAGCTGTTGCTCATGCTCATTCCTCCCATGCGACCCGGCCGCCCAGAGCGGCGTAGTCCGCCCAGAAGCCGGGATAGGATTTGTTCACCGCCTGGGCGCCCGTGAGCACCACCGGTCCGGAACAGACGATGGCCGCCACGGCGGCGCTCATGGCGATGCGGTGGTCGCCGGCGCTGTCCACCGTCCCGCCGGAAAGGCGGCTGCGGCCGGTGATGACCAGGCCCTCGGGCAGCTCCCGGGCGTCCCCGCCCAGGGCGCGGATGAGGCCGGCGGTGGTGGAAAGGCGGTCGCTCTCCTTGATGCGCAGGCGTCCGGCGTTGATGAAACGGGTCACCCCCGGGGTGGCGGCGGCCAGTACGCTGAGCACCGGCACCAGGTCCGGCACGTTCTGACAGTCCACGGTGGCGCCGCCCGCAGCGATCCGCTCCGCCAGCTCCGTCACCGCCCGGTCGCCCTGGGGGGAGTCCGGGTCCAGGCCCGTCACGGCGACGGCACAGCCGGGCAGCTTGTCCGCCGCCACCCAAAAGGCGGCGTTGGACCAATCTCCCTCCACTTTGGCGGCGCCCGGCGAGGCGAAGGGCCGGCCGCCCCCCAGAGAGAAGCTGTCGCCCCGCAGGGGACACGGCACGCCGAACAGGTCCAGGGCCCGCACCGTCATGGTCAAATAGGAGGCCGATTCCAGACGGCCTGTCAGGCGGATGGCGCTGGGCCCTGGCAGCAGAGGCAGGGCGAACAGCAGTCCGCTGATGAACTGGGAAGAGATGTTGGCGGCGATGGTGTATTCCCCCGGGGCCAGGGACCCCTCCACCGCGATCATATCCGGCGACGGACGGGCAAGGACCGCGCCGTGGCGCTCCAGCTCCTCCCACAGGGGGGACAGAGGCCGCTGGGGCAGCCGCCCGTGCATCCGGATCGACGCCTTGGCGCCCAGGGCGCACACCACCGGCAGCAAGAACCGCAGCGTGGAGCCGCTCTCCCCGCAGTCCAGGGCCGGCCGCGGGGGCACGGCGGCGATGGGACCAACGGAAAAGACCCCGTCCTCATAGCTTATCTCTGCCCCCAGGGCCCGCAGACAGTCCGCCGTGGCGGTGATGTCCGCCGAAAGGGTGGGGCAGGCCACGGTGGTGGGCCGGTCCGCCAGGGCCGCGCAGATCAGCATGCGGTGGGCCTGGCTCTTGGAGGCGATGGCCGGGACCGTCCCGGCCAGGGGGGAGGGATAGATGGTGGCGGTCATGTCATATCCCCGCTTTCATAAAGTCATAGAGCGCCGCCCGGTCCATGGGGCGCGTATCGCAGCGGCCGATGTCCTCCGGCACGATCACGCTCACCATGTTCCCGGAGCGCTTTTTGTCCGAGAGCATCCGTCCCATCAGCGTGTCCAGCGGCACGCCGGCCCGGGCGGGCAGGCCGAATCTCTTCAGCAGGGCCTCCACCCGCCCGGGAAGGGCGGCAGCGCAGAAGCCGTATGCCGCCGCGGCCCGGCAGACGGTGGCCATGCCGATGGCCACGGCTTCGCCATGGCTCAGGGTATAGCCGCTCTCCGCCTCCACCGCGTGGCCCAGGGTGTGGCCCAGGTTGAGCAGGGCCCGGCGGCCGGTATCCCGCTCGTCCTCGGCCACCACGTCCCGCTTGTGGATCACGCACCGGGCGATGACCTCTTCCAGGGGGAAGTCCGGGCCCTCCCGCTCCAGCAGGGAGAACAGGTCCTCGTCGAAGAGCAGGGCGGTCTTGATCACCTCCGCGCAGCCGGAGGCGAAGTCGGCCTCGGGCAGGGTGGTCAGCGCGTCCGTGTCGCACAGCACATGCCGGGGCTGCCAGAAAGCGCCCATGAGGTTCTTCCCCGCGGGCAGGTCCACCGCGGTCTTGCCCCCCACGGAGGAATCCACGGCGGCCAGCAGGGTGGTGGGGACCTGCACGTAGCGAATGCCCCGCATATAAACGGCGGCGGCCAGGCCGGTGATGTCCCCCACCATGCCGCCCCCCAGGGCCACCAGCGCGTCGGAGCGGGTCAGCCCCCGGGCGGCGGCGAAGTTGAGGATCTCGGTCAGCCGGGCCGCGGTCTTGCTCTCCTCCCCGGCGGGCAGGACGAATATATCCCCCGCCAGACCCCGGTCATCCAGGCCCTTTTGGGCGGCGGCGGCCCACAGGGGGGCCACGGTGCTGTCGGTGACCAGCACATACCGCCCGGCGCCGGGGCAGGACTGCCGGAGGACCCCGCCCAGAGAGGGGAGCAGGCCGGGGCCGATCTCTACGTCATAGGGGACGGAGGCGGGCACATGGACAGTCCTCATCCGTCGATCTCCTCCTTCCGGCGCTTGCCCTCCTCCAGAAGAGCCCGCAGGGTGGGAAAGTCATTGGCCCGGACCGCGTCCCGATAGGCGCTCAGACTGTCGATCAGCGCGTCCAGCTCCGAGAGCATATTGTCCCGGTTGTCCAGGATCAGCTCGCTCCACATGTCCGGGTTCAGCCAGGCCACCCGGGTCAGATCCTTGTAGCTGCCGGCGGAAAAACCCTTGTGGTCCGCGGCGGCGGGGCTTTTGATATAGGCGTTGGACACCACGTGGGCCATCTGTGAGGTGAAGGCGATCATCCGGTCGTGATCGGCGGCGGTGGTGACGTTGATGCGGCCGAAACCGGCGGGCTTCAGCCGCTCCTTCACCCGCTGGAGGAAGTCGGGGTCGTCCAATACCGGCGGCACGATCACCATGGGCGCCCGGTCATAGAGGTTGGCCCGGGCGTACTTGTAGCCGGAAAACTGGGTCCCGGCCATGGGGTGGCCGCCCACGAAGGTGAAGCCGTGCTCCGCCGCCAGAGGGAAGGCGAAGGCGCATATCTGCCGCTTCACGCCGGCGCAGTCCATCACGATCCCGGTCCGGGAGAACCGGTCCGCGTTGTCCCGCAGATAGTCCATGGCCGCCTGGGGATACAGCGCGATGAGCACCAGGTCGCACTCGCCCAGCCGCTCCGGCGTCAGGACCCCGTCGATGGACCCGTCCAGCAGGGCGAACTCCGCCGTGGAGGCGGTGCGGTTCCAGCCCAGGACGGTGACGGAGGGGTCCCGCTTGTACGCTTTTGCCAGGGACCCGCCGATGAGCCCCAGGCCAACGATCCCCACCGTCATCCTCTCACGACCTCCAGGACCCGCTTCATCTGGCCCATCAGCTGGTCGAACTGGGCGGGAGTCAGGCTCTGGGCCCCGTCGCACAGGGCGTGCAGGGGGTCGTTGTGCACCTCCACCATGATGCCGTCCGCCCCGCAGGCGGCGGCGGCCAGGGCCATGGAGGGGACCAGGCTGGAGTGTCCGGTGGCGTGGCTGGGGTCCACCACCACCGGCAGGTGGCTCAGCTCGTGGAGCACCGGCACAGCGGACAGGTCCAGGGTGTTGCGGGTGTAGGTCTCATAGGTGCGGATGCCCCGCTCGCAGAGGATCACGTTCTCGTTGCCGCCGGCCATGAT
>CANQUE010000059.1 GCA_947626905.1 uncultured Oscillospiraceae bacterium | reverse complement strand
GGAGGGTGATGTCGTCGTTGGCCTTGATGCCGGGAAATTCCTTGGTGATGTGAAGCATTTCGATGACATATTCCGGGGCCTGGTCCATGCTTCCTCCTCCTTCATGTGGATTTGCCGGAATTTTAACTAACTGTTTTACAAAGAAGAGGAAGAGTAGAGCGCTCTTCCCCTTCTTTTATGTGCCAGGATATCAGCCGATGTAGTTGATGGTCACGTGGTCGGTAGCGGCCTGGACGATGTCGCCGCCAGCCAGGACGCTGTTGTCCACCACCAGGGTGCCGTCCTTCAGGGCGGCGACCAGGTCCTCGTACTCCTCCACGGAGAAGTTCTTCAGGCTCCAGGTAGCGGTGGGCAGGCCCACGGAGTCGTCGTTGATGCCGCGGATGGTGTTGACGCCGCCGATGTCGGCCCACTCGTCGCTATAGAACTTGCCGATGGCCCAGGTGGTGGCCTCGGTCAGGCCCTTCAGAGCGGAGGTGACGACGGTGTCAGACTCAAAGGACTGGTCCACGTCCACGCCGATGACGTCGCAGTCGTTCTCGGCGGCGGCAGCGGTGATGGACTGGAAGATGGAGCCGCCGCAGGAGAACACGATCTCGGTGTCGTTCTCATACCAGCCGTTGATCATGGTCTGCAGCTCGGGGGAAGCGGAGAAGGTGTCGCCGTACTGCCAGGTGTAGTTGATGGTCACGTCCACGCCCATCTCATCGGCAGCCGCCGCGGCGCCCTGGACGTAGCCATAGCCGTAACGGCAGCAAGCCGGGTTGGTGCCGCCGCCGCCGCCGGAGAAGCCAAGCTTGGTGTAGCCTTCCTTCACGACGGCATAGCCGGCCAGATAGCCGCTCTGCTCTTCCTGGAAGGAGATGGCAGCCACGTTCTCCAGCACAGCGCCGGCGTCATCGGTCACAGGGTGGTCGCAGTCGATGAACACGAACTTCACGTCCGGGTTGGCAGCGGCCACGCCCTTCATAGCGGTCTCCTGCATGAAGCCGGCGGCCACGATGATCTGAGCGCCGCCGTCCACGGCGTCCTGCATGGCCTTGACGCGGTCGTCGTCGGTGGCCTGATCGCCGTTGGCGGGCTGATAGTACTTGTAGTCCAGGCCGTTGGCGGCAGCGTACAGCTTCACGCCGTCATAGGTGCCCTGGTTGAAGCTCTTGTCCTTCAACTGGCCCACGTCGGTGATGAAAGCCACCTCATAGGTGTTGTCGGCGGCGGTGACGGAGTCCTCGATGGCGTCGGGGTCAGCGGCCTCGGTGGTCTTGTCGCCCTCCTCGGCAGGCTCGCCGGCCTCAGCAGCAGGCTCGCCGGCCTCAGCAGCGGGTTCACCGGCCTCAGCAGCGGGTTCACCGGCCTCAGCAGCGGGTTCGCCGCCCTCAGCGGCGGGCTCACCGCCCTCAGCCGCGGGCTCGCCGCCCTCAGCGGCAGGTTCACTGCTGCCGCCGCCGCAGGCGGCCAGGGACAGCACCATTACCAGAGCCAGAAGCAGTGCCAGAAACTTTTTCATGTTATCCTCCTTAAAATGAATATCCGACAGTTTTTGTCCTGTTCCGAACAGTAAAATTATAACATGCCTGTCCCCCGGATTCAATGGAGACCTATATAAAAAATCGGAAACAGAAGTCACAAATCGGTTGCAAAACCGCCGCCGTTTCCGCCCCCTTGCAAGGCAGATTGATTTATGGTATCATATTTTATTATAATTGCGATCTATCCGCAGAGGGGAGGCCACGCCTATGGGCAGGATACTCACCATCGGTATCGCCGGCGGCACCGGCAGCGGCAAGACCACCATCACCCGCCGGCTGCAGCACCAGTTTGAAAACCGGGTCTGTACGCTCTATCACGACAACTATTACCGGGCCCACGACGGGCTGACCATGGAGGAGCGGGCCAAGCTCAACTACGACGAGCCCGCCGCCTTTGAAACGGATCTGCTGGTCCGGCACCTGGAGGCCCTGCGCCGGGGGGAGAGCGTGGACGGACCTGTCTACGATTACACCGTGCACAACCGCTCCAAGCAGCGCCAGCGCATCGATCCGGCGCCGGTGGTGCTGGTGGAGGGCATCTTGATCCTGGCGGACAGCGAGTTGTGCCGCTCGCTGGACATCCGGGTGTTCGTGGACGCGGACGCGGACGTGCGCATCCTGCGGCGGATCGTGCGGGACGTGCGGGACCGGGGCCGGAGCCTGGAGAGCGTGGTGAACCAGTACCTCACCACCGTCAAGCCCATGCATGAGCTCTACGTGGAGCCGTCCCGGCGGAAGGCGGATATCATCATCCCCGAGGGGGGACAAAACGAGGTGGCCGTGGAGCTGCTGATCCGGCGCATCCAGGCCCATTTGCAGGAGGAAGGATAACGATGGCCAAGCTGTACTTCAAATACGGAGCCATGGGCTCGTCCAAGTCCGCCCAGGCGCTGATCGCCAAGTTCAACTACGAGGAGCAGGGCATGCGCTGCTGGCTCATCAAGCCCTCCACCGATACCCGGGACGGCGTGGACGCGGTCCGCTCCCGGATCGGCCTGGAGGCCACCGGGGACGTGATCTCTCCCGTGGACAACATCGGCGATCTCTATCAGTCCGCCGGCTGGTGCGACGTGATCATCGCCGACGAGGCCCAGTTTTTCACCCCCGCCCAGATCGACCAGCTGCGGGATATCGTGGACCAGGCGGACGTGCCGGTGATGTGCTTCGGGCTGCGCACGGATTTTCAGACCCACCTGTTCCCCGGCGCCCGGCGGCTCATGGAGGTGGCCGACTCCATCACGGAGATCAAGACCATCTGCACCTGCGGCCGCAAGGCGGTGGTGAACGCCCGGCTGGATGAGAACGGCAACGTGGTCACCCAGGGCCAGCAGGTCCTTTTGGGCGGCAACGACACCTATACCGCCATGTGCCACCGGTGCTGGAAAAAGAAGATCCGCCAGCAGCAGGAGGCGAAAAAAGCCGCCCAGTGAACGGCGGCTCTCCCTCACACAGAAACAGGACGCGGTCAGCCCGCGTCCTGTTCTTTTTCCCACCGGTCCCGCAGCGCCGCCCAGCGGGGGTCCTCCCGGAGCGCGTCCGCCTCCGCCCCCACGTCCAGCAGCGTCCGGCGCACCATCCCGGTCATGGACGGGTCCCGGGGCTTGAAGGTCATGTGGGCGTACAGCGGCGAGCCGGCAAAGGCCCCCAGGGTGTCCGCCGCCTCCAGCAGGTCCTCCAGCAGGGCCAGCAGCCCGTCCGCGTCCCCCGCCGCCAGCGCCGGCTCCAGCCGCGGCGATAACTCCGCGTATTTCCCCATGTCGAATACCGCCGCCAGCGCGCCCTGCTTGTCCGCCAGCATCCGGGCCCGGTCCCGGTCCCCGGCCTTCAGCGCCGCCGCCTGCATGTGCTGAAAGACCAGGGTCAGATAGTGGCAGCCCTGGAACAGCAGCTCCTCATAGGTCCGCAGCGCCTGCTCCGTCCGGCCGGACTCGTCCTGCACCTGGCCGCGGAGCAGCTTCCCCAGCAGATCGTACCGGGAGAAGCGGTTCAAAAACGCCTCCGCCCCCTCGTATCGCTTCCACCGGATGTGCAGCAGGACCAGGGCCTCCGCCGCGGCCCGGCGCAGATCCTCGTCGCCGCTCTCCAGCAGGCGGACATAGTGGTCCGTGATGTATTTGTCCCGCTCCCCGTCCTCGGGAAGCTCCTCCAGCACCGCCCAGGAATCCAGCATCTGCACCAGGTGCATCGTCAGCTTCCCGCAGTTGGGCCACTGGGCCAGCGTGTCCCGGACCCAGGCGAAGGCCTGGTCATAGGGCCCCTGGGAAAACCGCCGGTCCGCCTCCTGTATCAGCGCCGCCAGCTCCTCCTCCGTCAGGTCCGCCCGGAAGGACAGCAGCTCCTCCAGGCTCACCCCCAGCAGCCGGGCGATGGGCCCCAGCAGGGCGATGTCCGGCAGGGAGGCGCCCCGCTCCCATTTGTTCACCGCCGGGGCCGTCACCCCCAGGCGGACCGCCATCTGCTCCTGGGTCAGGCCCAGCTTTTTCCGGTTGGTCCGGATCACCCCGCCGATGTCCATCCACCCGCCTCCCGCAAGATCGTTTCACGGACCTATCTTACCAGACAGGTCCGTGTTTGACAACTGAATGTAATTTAAATTTTCGGAAAATTTCCTGCGCGTCGCTCATGTTCCGGCGATGATCTTTTTCACCTGCTGGGGCAGCAGCTTGACCACCTTCCGGTCGTAGGTGACGAAGCCGTTCAGCTCGTCCTCCACGTCGGTCAGCTGGGTATAGATGGCGGCGGCCAGGCCCTTCTCCCGGGCCGGGGCGATCTGGGTGCGGTAGAGCTTTTCCAGCTTGTCCAGCAGCTGGCCCGCGTCCCGGCAGCGGCTGTAGCCGAAATCCCGGTCGTTGAAGGTGTGGCCCTCCACCCGCAGGTTGTAGCCGCCGAACTCCGAGAGCAGCACCGCCCGTCCCTCCCGGTCCGGCTTATACCGGTAGGGGCGGAAATAGACGTGCAGGCTTTGGGTTTCGCCGCCGCCCTGGTCGTGCCAGCCGCTGGCGTGATCCACCGTCCGGGTGGGGTCCAGCGCCTGCACATGCGCCCGGACCTTTGCCGCGTCGAACTGGCCCCAGCCCTCGTTGAAGGGCACCCACATGGCGATACAGGGGCAGTTGTAGAGGGTATGGATCATCTCGTCCAGCTCCCGGATGAACTGCTCCCGGCCGGCGGCGTCGTCCCGGGCGAAGCGGGCATACCGGTTGTCCCGCATCCGCCCGCCCAGGCCGATGGCCGGGGCCTGGATCACCAGCGGGTCATACCGGCCGCCGCCGCTGGGCATATCCTGCCACACCAGCATCCCCAGCCGGTCGCAGTGGTAGTACCAGCGCAGAGGTTCGATCTTGATGTGCTTGCGCAGGGTGTTGAAGCCCAGGCTCTTGGCCAGCCGGATATCCCGGAGCATGGCCTCGTCGCCGGGGTAGGTGTACAGCCCCTGGGGATCATAGCCCTGGTCCAGGACCCCGTTGTGGAAATAGGGCCGGCCGTTCAGGCAGAGCCGCCCGTTTTCCACGGAAAACTTCCGCATGGCAAAATAGCTCTTCAACTTGTCCTGGCCCAGGGTGACGGTGAATTCGTACAGCTTCGGGTCCTCCGGGCTCCACGGCTCAAAATCCGGCACGGGGATGTGGGCGGGGCAGTCGTAATCCGCCCCCTGGAAATGGACCGTGCCCGCCGGGTCCGCGTCGATGGTCACCGCCCCGGCGTCATAGTCCGGGGTGATCCGCAGGGCGCGGATATACGTTTCCGGCACCGCCTCGGCCCATACCGGCTGCCAGATCCCGCTCTGGGGGGTATACCAGATGCCGCCCCGGGCCGTCTTCTGCTTGCCCCGGGCCATGGGGTTGGTATCCGTGCCGTCCCGGACCAGCACCAGCAGCTCCCCGGTCCGGTCCCGGTCCAGCGCGGCGGTCACATCAAAGGAGAAGGGGGTATAGCCCCCGGCGTGGGCGCCCATCTCCACCCCGTTGACCCAGACCTGGGCCGTCTGGTCCACGGCGCCGAAATGCAGCAGCACCCGCCCCGGGACGCCGGAAAAATCCACCCGCCGCCGGTACCACAGCCGGTCGCCGGGCCCCACCGTCCGGCCCACGCCGGAGGCGGGCGCCTCCGGGGAAAAGGGCACCTGGATCTCGCCGTCCCAGACCGCCGGGACCGCGTCCGTGCCGGTGATGGCGTACTCCCACGCTCCGCACAGGTCCCACCACTGGCTCCGCTCCATCTGAGGGCGGGGATATTCGTCAAACATGGGCTTCACACCTCCGTAAAAACAGGGCCCGGTCAACTTTTCATCTCTATCTTTTCTGGCTTGTTCATATTATAGTACAACCCGCCCCGCCGCCGCAATGGCAGGCGCAAAAATTACCGGTATTTTTTCCGCCAAGTTTGCATGATTTGGCGAATTAAGTTGTAGACAGCCGAAACGAGTTGTGCTATTATATCAAAGTATAAAACTAAGCAAGAGGTGATGCTCATGCTCTTTAAGTCCCACGGCGGCGTGCATCCCAACGATAAGAAAGCACCCGCCAACGAAGCGGCGATAACCACCATCCCCCAGCCGGCACAGGTGGTCATCCCCTTGTCCCAGCACATCGGCGCGCCCTGTTCGCCTCTGGTGGCGGTGGGCGACGAGGTGAAGCTGGGCCAAAAGATCGGCGAAGCCAGCGCGCCCGTTTCGGCGCCGGTCCACGCCTCCGTTTCCGGCAAGGTGGTCGCCATCGCGCCCCATCTGAACAACCTCGGCAACATGGTGAACTCCGTGGTCATCGAAAACGACTTCAAGGACACCCCCGCCGAGACCATGGTCCCCGCCCCGGCGGAGGCCCTGGAGAGCCCCGAACAGCTGGCGGCCATCATCCGGGAGGCCGGTATCGTGGGCATGGGCGGCGCCACGTTCCCCACCGCGTTCAAGATCACCAGCGGCTGGGGCAAGGTGGACACCGTCATCATCAACGGCGCGGAGTGCGAGCCCTACATAACCAGCGACCACCGCACCATGCTGGAGCACCCGGAGGAGCTGCTGAAGGGCATCCAGCTCATCATGAAGGCCTGCAAGGTGGAAAAGGCCTATTTCGGCATCGAGCTGAACAAGAAATTCGCCATCGAGCTGCTGAATTTCAAAGGCGCCAAGGAGATGGGCATCGAGATCGTGCCCCTGAAATGCCAGTACCCCCAGGGCGCTGAAAAAACGCTCATCAAGACCATCACCGGCCGCGAGGTGCCTCCCGGAGGCCTGCCCGCCGCGGTGGGCTGCTCCGTGTTCAACACCTTCACCGCCTACAGCGTGTACCGGGCCTGCTACGAGGGCTGGCCCGCCATCGAGCGGGTGGTCACCGTTTCCGGCTCCGCCATCGCCGAGCCGAAAAACGTGAAGGTCCGGGTGGGCACCAGCATGGAGTGGGTCTTCGAACAGACCGGCGGCTTTGCCAAGGAGCCTTGGAAGATCATCATGGGCGGCCCGATGATGGGCATGGCCCAGTACGATCTCTCCGTTCCCTGCGCCAAGGGCACCGCGTCCCTTCTGGCCTTCGCCGGGGACGAGGACCGGAACGTGGCCGATCCTGTGTGCATCCGCTGCGGCCAGTGCATCGACGGCTGCCCCATGAACCTGCAGCCCATTTACATGTACATGTACCAGCAGAAGGGCGACGTGGAAATGCTCCAGAAGCTGAACATCATGGACTGCGTGGAGTGCGGCTCCTGCTCCTACATCTGCCCGGGCCGGCTGCATCTGACCCACGCGTTCAAGACCGGCAAGGCCATGGTCCAGGCCCATCTGGCCGCCCTGAAGGCGAAAGAAGAGGCGGAGAAGGCCAAGGCCGAGGCCGCCGAGAAGAAGGAGGAAAAGTGAGATGAACGAAGAACGGAAACTGATCGTATCCTCCTCTCCCCACATCCGCACCCCCCGGGGCACCCAGCAGATCATGCTGGACGTGATCATCGCCCTGATCCCGGCCCTCATCGCCGCCGTGATCTTCTTCGGCGTCAAGCCCCTGATCGTCACCGCCGTGTCGGTGGTCAGCTGCGAGGTGTTCGAGTTCGGATACCGGAAGCTGCTGAAGAAAAACGACTCCTATAAAGACCTGTCCGCCGTGGTGACCGGTATGCTGCTGGCCTTCTGCCTGCCCTACACCTTCCCCTGGTGGGCGGTGATCATCGGGGCGTTCTTCTCCATCGTGCTGGTCAAGCAGCTTTTCGGCGGCATCGGCAAGAACATCTGGAACCCCGCTCTGGCGGGCCGGGCGTTTCTGCTGATCAGCTACGCCGTGCTGATGACCACCTGGTCCGACGGACCGGACGCGGCCACCTACGCCACCCCCCTGGCCAGCCTCCACGCCGGGAACCTGGCCCCCGACAGCCTTTGGAACATGTTCATCGGCAACATCGGCGGCAGCTTCGGCGAGGTCAGCGCTCTGGCGCTGCTCATCGGCGGGGCCTGGCTGGTATACCGGAAGGTCATCTCCCTGCGCATCCCGGTGGCCTATATCGGCACCGTGGCTGTGCTGACGCTGATCTTCTCCCGGGGCAACAACCACTTCCTGTGGATGCTCCAGAACGTGCTGTCCGGCGGCCTGCTGCTGGGCGCCATCTTCATGGCCACCGACTACTGCACCAGCCCTGTGACCCCCAACGGCCAGCTGATCTTCGGCGTGGGCTGCGGCCTGCTGACCGTGCTGATCCGCTACTTCGGCGGCTATCCCGAGGGCGTCAGCTTCGCCATCCTGATCATGAACTGCTGCACCTGGCTCATTGACCAGCATACCGCCCCCCGCCGCTTCGGCGTCGTAGGCAAAAAATCCAAGAAGGAGGGCGCCAAGGGATGAAAAAAGTCGTCGATTTCATCAAGCCCGCCGCGATCCTCTTGATCGTCGCGGCCGTGGTGGCCCTGGTGCTGGGTCTGGTGGATATGATGACCCGGGACCGGATCGAGGCCATCGCCCAGGAGACCAAGACCAACGCCATGAAGGCCGTGCTGGACGCCAGCTCCTATGAACAGCTGACGCTGGACAATGCGCCGGCGGACGTGAACGAGGTCTATGCCGCCGAGGGCGGCGGCTGGGTGGTCCAGGTCACCGAGACCGGCTCCCAGGGTTCCATCACGCTGATGGTGGGCGTGAGCCCGGATCTGGCCTGCACCGGCATTTCCGTCACCGATTCCAGTGAGACCGCCGGCCTGGGCGCCATCGCCTCCCAGCAGAGCACCGCCGGCGAGAACTTCCGGTCCCAGTTCGTGGGCCAGACCGGCACCGTGGCCGTCACCAAGGACGGCGGCACCATCAACGCGCTCACCGGCGCCACCATCACCTCCAGAGCCATTTCCACCGGCGTTACGTCCGCGCTGGCTCTGTGCGAAACGTTAGGTTAAGGAGGGAAGAGGCATGAACGCAAAGAAACAGCTCACAGAGGGGCTTATCACCAATAACCCCGTCTTGGTACAGCAGATCGGCCTGTGCGCCACCATGGCCATCTCCACCTCCCTGTTCAACGGCATCGGCATGGGCCTGTCCGTGCTGATCATCCTCACCTGCTGCAACGTGGTGATCTCCGCCATCCGCAAAATCATCCCCGGCCAGGTCCGTCTGGCCATCTTCGTGGTGGTCATCGCCGGTTTCGTCACCATCGTGGACCTGCTGCTGAAAGCCTTTATCCCCGCCCTGAGCTCCGCGCTGGGCGTGTTCATCCCGCTGATCGTGGTCAACTGCATCATCATCGGCCGGGCCGAGGCGTTCTCCTCCAAGGAGAGCGTGTTCCTGTCCTTCCGGGACGGCGTGTTCCAGGGCCTGGGCTACACCTGCGTGCTGGTGCTGATGTGCCTGATCCGCGAGCTGCTGGGCTCCGGCACCATCGGCGGCGGCATCCTCAACGGCGCCAGCTCCTTCGTCACCCTGGACGGCACCGGCGCCGGCATCCGCATCATCCCCGAGGGCTTTGGCGCGGGCGCGCTGGTCCTCCCCTTCGGCGGCTTCCTCACCCTGGGCTGCCTCATGGCCGTGATGCAGTTCGCGCTGCGCAAGAGCAATGAGAAAAAGGCCCGGAAAGAAAAGGAGGTTAAAGAATAATGTTCGCTTCTATAGTCACCATTTCCCTGGCGGCGATCCTGACGAACAACTTCATCTTCTCCCAGTTCCTGGGCATCTGCCCGTTCCTGGGCGTGTCCAACAAGATGAGCACCGCCACCGGCATGAGCGTGGCCGTCATCTTCGTC
>CANQUE010000058.1 GCA_947626905.1 uncultured Oscillospiraceae bacterium | reverse complement strand
TCCTGCTCGTCCTGGGGCTCGAAGCGGATCTTCACGTCGGCGAACTGGCCGTGACCGCCGGTCTGCTTCTTGTGGCGGCCGTGGGTGTCCAGGGTCTTGCGGATCTTCTCGCGGTAAGCCACCCGGGCGGGGCTCAGCTCCACGTCCACGCCGAATTTGCTCTTCAGCTTGGAGCACAGCACGTCGATGTGCATATCGCCGGCGCCGGCCACCACCTGCTGGTGGGTCTCCGCGTTCAGGGTCACGGTGAAGGCGGGGTCTTCCTCGCCCAGACGGGACAGACCCTGGGCCACCTTGTCGTCCTGGCCCTTTACCTTGGGGGCGATGGCCATCTGGTAGCAGGGGATGTCAAAGGTGATGCCGGGCAGAGCCTCCACGGCGTTGGCCGCGCAGAGGGTATCGCCGGTCTTGGTGTCGGTCAGCTTGCTCACCGCGCCGATGTCGCCGCAGGCGATCTCGGTGACTTCCGTGTTCTTCTTGCCCTGCATGGTGTAGATGTGGCCCAGCTTCTCCTGGGAGGAGCTGCGGGCGTTGGTGAGGGTCATGTCGGCGGTGACCTTGCCGGAGACCACCTTGAACAGGGAGAACTTGCCGAACTGGTCGGAGATGGTCTTGTACACGATGGCCTTGGCCGGGCCGTTGGGATCGCAGGCCTTGCCGCCCTCGGCGGGGGTGGGGAAGATGTTCACGATGGCGTCCAGCAGGACCTGGGTGCCCATGCCGGTGAAGGCGCTGCCGCAGTAGACCGGGCAGATGGTGCCGTCCGCCACGCCGGCGCCCAGAGCGCCGCTGATCTCCTCCGGCGACAGCTCCATGGTCTCAAAATACTTCTCCATCAGCTCTTCGCTGGTCTCCGCCGCGGACTCGGCCAGCTCCGTATACAGCTCGTCCAACCGGCCGCTCATGGTGTCGGGCACGGGGATCTCCACCCGCTTTTTGCCGTCCATCTTATAGGCCTTGCGGGTGATCACGTCCACCACGCCCACATACTTCTCGCCCTCCTTGATGGGGGCGGTCATGGCGCAGACGGAGTTTCCGAAGCGCTCCCGCAGACCGTCGAAGGTCTTGTCGAAGTCGGCGTGTTCCTCGTCGATCTTGGAGATATAGATGGCCCGGGGCTTTCCGGCGTCGCGCAGATACTTCCAGCTCTTCTCCGCGCCCACGTTCACGCCGTCCTTGGCGGAAACGCAGATGACGCCGCAGTCGGCGACCCGCAGGGCCTGATAGACCTCGCCCACGAAATCGAAGAAGCCCGGAGTGTCGATGAGGTTGATCTTTGTATTCTTCCAGACCGCGTTCATGGTGGCGGCAGAGATACTGATCTGGCGGCGGATCTCTTCGGGGTCGTAGTCGGAAACGGTGTTGCCGTCGGTGACCTTGCCCAGACGGTCGGTCATGCCCGCGGTGAAAAGGATGCTCTCGGCAAGGGAGGTCTTGCCATTGCCGCCGTGGCCCAGCAGGCAGATATTGCGGATGTTCTTCATTTCGTAGCTCATAGATGTTCTCCTTACATACTATTACTGGCCGATATTACATCAGACGTTTTTTCTTCCAAATATCTATTATACACGATTGTAAAAATATTGGCAACACATCCGGCAACAAAATCTTTTTTTACCGGCTCTGTCCAATGGAGAGGATCCACACAGGCAGCGCCCACAAGAGCATATAGCTGAGCACGTTGCCCGCGGTGGCGGTGTCAAAGCTGCCGGCGCGGCACAGGAGGAACATGATCACCATGCCGATGACGGACCCGGCCAGGGAGATCACCGTGGAGATGCGGCAGGCGTTGAACAGCTTCCGGCCGGACTCGGCGGCGTCCACCATGGGGCCCATGCCGGACCGGGCCATCACCGCCGAGGCGGGGCAGTCCCCGCTGTCCGCGGCGGAGGCCAGGCGGTACCGCTCCCGGAAGGTGGGGAAGTTGAAGCCCTCCGTGGGGACCCGGAACAGCTGGCGTATCATCAGGGGGGTGATGTTGAAATCCCGGATGGCGAAGATGGGCCGGGTCCGGCCCTGGAGCAGGGTGACAAGGGCGTCCTGCACGCTCGTCACCGGGATATATTCCAGGGTGAAAACGCCTACCAGCTCCCCGCTGATGGCGGTGCACACGGCGTTTCTCACCGCCATGTTCTGGGGCAGGCGGATGCCCATCAGGTTCATAAATCCGGTGGAACCCACCAGGATCTGTACGCCGTCCACTTGGGCGGACAGGCCGCCGCCCTCGTGGCAGCGGAAATCCTGGGGCTGGACCAGCTCATAGCCCCGGCGGTTGACCAGCTCCATAAATACGCCGGTGACGCCGCTGCCGGAGGCGGCCAGAAGGCTTGCGGTGAAGGAGATCACCCGGTCTACCAGCGCGCCCTCCAGGATGTTGATGCCGCTGAGCTTCATGGTGCCGGGGGGGAACAGGTCCAGGTCGGAAATGACCACCCGGCGGGCGCGGCCCATATCGGCGGCGCCGGGGTAACCGGCGATGGCGGCGCCGGCGGCCTGCAGCTTCCGGGACGTCATGGAATAGGGCATGGGGAAGCTCAAAAAGGCGGTAAAGGAAACGCTGACGCTCAAAAGGGCCGACAGGGTGTGCAGGAAATGGGCGGCCTGGCCCTTGAGAGAGGACAGCACCGCCAGCAGGAAGGCGGCCGCCAGCAGCACGGGCGCGGCCCCCGCGTATACGCTCTGACAGAAGTCGGGCTGTTCGCTGCGGCGCACGACCCCGGCGGCGTCCCGGGGGGTGCGGCAGAGATACGGCGTGCCCCGATCGGTCTGCCGGGCGGTGATCACAGAGGGCGTCTTGGACAGCGCCGCGATCCGCATGGTGCGGGCCCGGGCGGTGCATTCCAGCTTCTCGCCCCACAGGGCGGCGGTGAGGGCGAAGGCCCCCACGGCGCAGAAGGGGAGCTGCTCTCCGTAGCCCACCATGACCATGGCCGCGTCCACGCAGCTCATCAGCGCCGCCAAAAACGCCAGCGCCTCGCTGCCGGGCCGCAGCTCGAAAAGCTGCCGCACCCCGGCGGCCAGGATGTCCAACGTGGCCATCATCACCGTCAGCAGCAGGATCATGGAAACGCCCGCCTGCACTGACAGGCTGGCGCCCAGGCTGCCCGCCATGGGCAGGCCCAGGCTGATCCACGCCAATACGATGCACATGAACTGGCACACCCGCAGCCGGAACCGAAGGGGACGGAGCTGCCGGACATAGAAGCGGTTGGCCTGCTTGGCGCTGACCTCTTCCGTTTCCCGCACGTCCACCGGGTCGGGCCAGCTGGCGGCCTCGGCCTTCTGCATTTGGCGGCGGGCGACTCTGGCGGCGGCCATCCGGACCAGCGGCTTCAAAAACCGGTCGCCGGCCGAGGCGGGCTTGCCCTTATTGCCGGCATCGCGGGCGGCCGGCCGCCGCTTGGGCGCGGGCCCCTCCGCCTCGTCCCGGGTCTCCCAGGCGGGACGCACGGCCTCGTCGAATTCCTCCGGGTCGGGCGCCGTATCCTCCGGAGCGGACAGAGGCTCCTCTCCGGCGTTCTCCTCCTGGGAGGGGAGGTCCAGATCTACGGTGATGATCCCGTCGGGGGAGATATGTACTCTGCTCTTGGGCGGAGGAGCCGGCTCCTCCGGGACGGGGCTTTCCCCGGGCCCGGCGGACGGCTCCGGCGATTCGGCCTGGTGATGGCTCAGCGTTTCGCCCAAAGCCTCCATAACGATCTGGCGGGAGCGCTGGGCGATGGCCTCGGCGGTCTGGGCCGGGGGCGCGGGCCGGACGGGCTCGCCGGTCTCGGCCGCCTTGGCGGCGCGCTGGCGATAACTGTCCAGAAAGGAGTCCAGAGAGTATTCCCCAAAGTCCGGCAGCAGGTTGTCCAAATACCGTTCACTCATGGCGCTGTCTGACGATCTCGTACAGGAGCACGGCGGCCGCGGCGGAGGCGTTCAGGGAATTGACCTTTCCCATCAGGGGGATGTCCATGACAAAATCGCAGGCCTCCCGGACCAGCCGGGACATTCCTGCGCCCTCGGACCCGATCACCAGGCAGACAGGTCCGCGCATATCCGTCTTCCAAAGAGGGCTGCCGCCCCCGGCCTCCGCGCCGTATATCCAAAGGCCGCGCTTTTTCATGGTTTCCAGCGCGGCGGCAAGATTCGGCACCCGGGCGATGAGCATATGCTCCGCCGCCCCGGCGCTGGCCTTGTCCGCGGCGGCGGTGATGCCGGCGCTGCGGTGCTTGGGGATCACCACGCCGTGGGCCCCGGCACACTCGGCGCAGCGGATCACCGCGCCCAGGTTCCTGGGGTCCTCCAGGCCGTCGCACACCACCACGAAGGGACTTTCGCCCCGCTCGTCGGCGCGGGCCAGGATGTCCTCCAGGGTGCAGTATTCCCTGGCGGCGGCCACGGCGATGACGCCCTGATGGGCGCCGGTGGCGCTCATGGCGTCCAGCTTCCGGCGGTCGCACTCCGTCACCACCACCCCCGCGCTCCGGGCGCTGGAGGCGATGAAGGCCAGCGCTTTGTCGGCGCTGTCCCGGGCGAGGAAGACCTTATCCAAAGGCCGGCCGGCCCGGATCGCCTCGGTCACGGCGTTTTTTCCCTCTATGATGTTTTCATCTGACATATTCATACAGATTGTACTATAACACAAACGGTTTCGATTTGGAAGACATAAAATCGCGTTTGCCAAAAATTACGGGGAGAAAGCGGGGAAATAGAAAATCCACTAGACTTTGCGAGCAAAAAAGGGTATGATTGGAAAGAGGTGATGGGGTTGCGCAGCCTGAATCGGAAGATCGACCGCTTTTGCATGGACCACCCCAGGTTCGGCATTCCGCGGCTGATGACATTTGTGGTGATAGGAAAGATCATCGTGTGGCTGTTCTGCCAGATGGACCGGACACGCACGCTGGAGTATTTTCTCTATTTTGACCCGGCCATGTTCTGCCGCGGGCAGGTATGGCGGCTGGTCACCTTCGCGCTGCTGCCGGACGCGGACGGGATACTGTGGTTCGCCATCGCGCTGTATTTCTATTACTTCATCGGCTCCAGTCTGGAGCGGGCGTGGGGGACGGGCCGGTTCACCATCTACTACCTGAGCGGCATGGCGATGACGGCGCTGTATTCTCTGCTCTACTACTGGATCAGCGGCAGGGCGGTCTGGGTGAACTCGTCCTATCTGAACCTGTCGCTGTTTTTCGCCTTTGCCACCCTGTGGCCGGACCAGCGGGTGCTGCTGTTCTTTTTCATCCCGGTGAAGATCAAGTGGCTGGCCTGGCTGGACGCGGCCATGTTCGGCCTGTCCGTGCTCCAGTATCTGTTTTCCGGGAGCATCGGGCTGGCCCTCGTGCCTGTCGTGGCGGTGGCCAATTACCTGCTGTTCTGCGGGGAGTGGCTGTTTGACGCGCTGCGTCCGTCCAGCGTACGCCGCCAGGCCCGGCAGAAGGCCAAGACCATCCAATTCAAACAGGCCGCCCAGAAGATCCAGCGGGAGCAGCAGAGCCAGGGCTATACCCGCCGGTGCGAGGTGTGCGGGCGGACGGATCGGGACCATCCGGAACTGGAGTTCCGGTATTGCAGCCGGTGCGCCGGGTTCCACTGCTTCTGCGCCGACCATATCAACGATCATATCCATTTTACCGAATGATCATATTCCCCTCCGGCCGGGAGGCGGGAGGAAAAGAAATGAAGGGGTCCACAGTGAAAGGCAAGAGGAATAAGATCGGACTTCAGGCTGCCGTACTGGCGGGTCTGCTGGTGTGTCTGGTATCGCTGGTGGCTGTCACCAGGCATGCCCTTCCGGCGGCCGCCGCGGCGGCCACAGGCGCCTTTACCGGTCAGACGGAGGACGGCGGAGCGGGCCAGGGGACGGACGGCCAGGCGGAGCAGGGCCAGGCGGCGCCGGAGGATGCGCCCACGCCCACGCCGGTGGCCACGCCCTGGCCGGAGTTTGAGCCGGTGCGAACGCCTGCGGACGTGATCAAGTCCACCGCGGTGAGGGTGGGGGACAACGACGTGGACAGCTACCTGGCGGACCGGGAGCACGTCATCGACTTCGGCGGGCCGGAGGATTATGCCAAGCTGCCGGGGATCTTCACCTTCCGGGGCGATAACTTCCGCAATACCTCCGCTTACGGCACGGCGGCGCTGAACGCTGGGAAGTTCGGGGATTACTGGACCGTGCCCATCGGCTCTATGGGCGGCTGGGGCGGCAGCGGCTGGACAGGCCAGCCTCTGGCGGTGCAGTGGCCGGCGGACGTGAAGCAGCACATGAACATGTACGACTGGGCCAAGACCAAGGACGATCTGGTAGAGGTGATCTACGCCACCCTGGCCGGCCGGGTATATTTCATCGACCTGGAGTCCGGCCAGCAGACCCGGGATTCCCTGTATCTGGGCTATCCCTTCAAGGGGGCCGGTTCTCTGGACCCCCGGGGGTATCCGCTGATGTACCTGGGCGGCGGCGTGCAGGGGGACGGGACGCCCCGGATCATGGTGGTGAGCCTGCTGGACGGGGAAGTGCTGTACACGGTGGGCAACAGCGATCCCTTCGCCCCCCGGAGCTGGAGCGCCTGGGACAGCGCGCCTCTCGTGGACGCGGAAACGGATCAGCTCATCTATCCCGGAGAGAACGGCGTGCTGTATCTGATCGATCTCAACACCGCCTATGACCCGGCGGCGGGGACCATCGGCGTGTCCCCCGAGGTGGTGCGCTTCACCTACCGCTCCACTACGGCCGACCGGTTTTACTACGGTATGGAGGACAGCGCCATCGCCTGGCGGGGCCACCTGTTCATCGCGGACAACGGCGCGTCCTATCTGTGCATAAACCTGAACACTTTGGAGATCGAATGGCGCTTCGACTGCCTGGACGACACCAACTGTACCGGCGTGCTGGAAGTGGACGATACGGGCCACCCCTACCTGTATATGAGCACCTCGTTCCACCTGGGCTGGCGCAGCTCCTATACGGCGGAGATCCCCATTTGGAAGATCGACGCCGTCACCGGCCAGGAGGTCTGGCACCACAGCTACACCTGCTTCTCCGTGGCGGATCTGTCCGGCGGCGTGCAGGGGTCGCTGTCCTTGGGCACGGGGCCGCTGGAGGGCATACTGTACGTTTCCGTGGCCCGCTATCCCGGCGGCTGGGACGGAACGCTGGTGGCGCTGGACACGGACACGGGGGAGGAGGTCTGGACTTACCACTCCGACAGCTATTCCTGGTCCACGCCGGTGTGCTTTTATGATACGGACGGCAACGGCTATGTGCTGTACGCCACCGCCATCGACGGGGCGCTGCACCTGTTCAACGGCAAGACCGGGGAGCTTTTGGACAAATTCCCCTTTAACGCCACCGTGGAGGCCACGCCCATCGTGTGGAACAATACCGTGGTCATCGGCACCCGCGGCCAGCAGATCTTCGGCATCACCCTGGGGTGATGTCCTGCGGACAGAGCCTGAACGTCCGGCGCGTTTCATGGCGCGCGATGATATAGGACAGCGCGAAAGCGGCAGCCCGCCGGGCTGCCGCTTTCGCGTTTTTTGTCGCGCCTTATTCCACGCTGATCATGTAGTAATACACCGGCTGGCCGCCCCGGATGAGGCTGGTCTCCGCCTCCGGGAAGCTGCCCGCCAGGGCGTCGGAGAATCTCTCCGCGTCGGCCTGGGCCACGTCCTGGCCGTAATAGACGGTGATGAATTCCGGCTCATGCTCCGCCACGGAGGGGATGAGCCCGGATACCAGCGCGTCCGCGTCGGCGAAGGAACCCACCAGGGCCCCGTCCATCAGGGCGAGATATTCCCCGGCGTGGATGTCGTAGCCGTCAAATTGGGAGTCCCGGGCGGCATAGGTGATCTGGACGGTGTGGACCGAGCTCAGCGCGTCGTTGAAGTCGGCCTCCAGGTCCTGAACGGACATATCGGGGCTCATGCGCATCATGGCGCTGATGCCCTGGCACACCGTGCGGGAGGGGATCACGACGACCTTTTTGCTGGTCAGGGGGATGCACTGTTCGGCGGCCATGATGATGTTTTTGTTGTTGGGGAAGACGAACACCGTTTCCGCCGGGGTCAGATTCACCGCCCGGAGGATGTCCTCGGTGGCCGGGTTCATGGTCTGGCCGCCGGACACGATGCCGTCCGCGCCCAGCTGGCGGAACAGCTCCTCCAGCCCGTCGCCCGCGCACACGCACACCGAGCCCACCGGCTTTTCCGCCGGCACCGGGTCGGGGATGGCGTGGGGATCGGCCGGCTCCTGGGCGGGGGCCTGGGCCTCCTCCAGAGAAGTGTGCTGCTCCCGCATGTTCTCTATCTTCACGGTGATCAGCGCGCCGTAGGTCAGCGCCTGGGTGAGCACTTTTCCGGGGACGTTGGTGTGGACGTGGACCTTGATGATGTCGTCGTCATCCACCAGTACGATGCTGTCGCCTATGTTGCCCAGGTAGGCCCGCAGCAGGTCCGCGCTTTTTTTGTTGGCCTTGCGGACGATGAACTCGGTGCAGTAAGTATACTTGATATCCTCGTCGGCGATGGCGGAGAAATCCGCCTTGCTCTTGGCGGCGGAGCCGGGCTGGTTCACGCTGACCCGGCCCTCCAGGTAGCCCAGCATGGCCTCCAGCATGAGCACGTAGCCATAGCCGCCGGCGTCCACCACCCCGGCCTTTTTCAGCACCGGGTTCTGGTTCACCGTTTCCGCCAGGGCCGCCTTGGCCGCCTCCACCGCGGAGGCGAGCATTTCCTCGAACCAGGGGGAGGATCTGGCGGTCTCCACGGCGGCGTCCGCCGCCAGGCGGCTGACGGTGAGGATGGTGCCCTCGGCGGGCTTCATCACGGCCTTGTAGGCCGCCTCCACGCCGGCGGTCATGGCCAGGGCGTATTCCTCCGTCGTGGCGGTCTCCAGCTTCTTCAGCCCCTTGGACAGGCCCCG
Organism: uncultured Oscillospiraceae bacterium; assembly: GCA_947626905.1. Taxonomy (GTDB): domain Bacteria; phylum Bacillota; class Clostridia; order Oscillospirales; family Oscillospiraceae; genus CAJOIG01. The sequence continues at coordinate 3,288 of CANQUE010000058.1, read as the reverse complement.
GAAGAGCAGGGAGAGGATCACGCCGGAGTTGCCCCGGGCGCCCCGCAGCAGGGCGGAGGCCACGCGGGTGGCGGTGTCGGTCACGCTGGCGGCGGTGTTCTGCCGCAGGTCGGCGGCCGCGGAGCCCAGCGTCAGGCGCATATTGGCGCCGGTATCCCCGTCCGGGACGGGGAACACGTTCAACTCGTTGATGGCCTGCTCATTCGCTTCAAGGGCGTCGTAGGCGCACAGGAGCATATCCCGCAGCGCGGCGCCATCTATATACTCTCTCAAAGTCAATACCCTCTATCCACAAGAAGTTAGTCCATATTCATGGAGTCGATGAACACATTCACCTGGCTCACAGGCACGCCGGTGGCGGCGGTGACTTTATAACCCACCTCGGCGATGATGCTCTCCGAAAGGGCGGACAGGTTCACCCCGTGATCCACCACGATATGCAGATCCACGATGAGGGAGTTGTCCTCCTCGAAGCGCACGTTCACGCCCTTAGACATGGACTCCCGGCGGAGAAGCTGCCAAACGCCGCTGTCGCGGCTGGCCATGCCCTTCACGCCGAAGCAGCTGGAGGCAGCGTCGCCCACGATGCACATGAACACATCGTTCGTGATCTCGATGACGCCCTTTTCACTGGCTTTTCTGACCAATTCGATGACCCCCTTCTTTTCCAAAAAAATGCGGTTTTTCAAAAAATAATCAGCACTTGCCATTATACCGCATAATAGCAGGAGAAACAAGCAAAAAATTTCCCGGGCATTCTGTCATAAAACGAGAGAAAAGAGCTTTTCAATCGGGGGAGTTTGTGCTATAATGCCCAATGGCGAGGCGCGGGTGCCTTGCCAAAGCGAGTTTCAATTAATTTTACATAAAGGAGATGCGCTTTATGCCCAGAGTCAAGAAAACGATGGACGGCAACAACGCCGCCGCTCACGTGTCCTATGCGTACACGGAAGTCGCGGCGATCTACCCCATCACGCCGTCCAGCCCCATGGCCGACTTCGTCGACCAATGGTCCGCAGCCGGACAGAAGAATGTGTTCGGCACCACCGTCAAGGTCCAGGAGATGCAGGCCGAGTCCGGCGCGGCGGGCGCCGTCCACGGCAGCCTGAACGCGGGTGCTCTGACCACTACCTACACGGCTTCCCAGGGCCTGCTGCTGATGATCCCCAACATGTACAAGATCGCCGGCGAGCTGCTGCCCTGCGTGTTCCATGTGTCCGCCCGTGCGCTGGCCTCCCACTCCCTGAGCATCTTCGGTGACCACACCGACGTGATGGCCTGCCGCCAGACCGGCTTTGCCATGCTGGCCGAGACCAACCCCCAGGAAGTCATGGACCTGTCCCCGGTGGCGCATCTGGCCGCCCTGAAGGGCCGCGTGCCGTTCATCAACTTCTTCGACGGCTTCCGCACCTCCCATGAGCTGCAGAAGATCGAGGTCTGGGACTACAAGGATCTGGCCGATATGCTGGATATGGCCGACGTGGAGGCGTTCCGCGCCCGGGCTCTGAACCCGGAGCGGCCCGTGATGCGCGGCAGCCATGAGAACGGCGATATCTTCTTCCAGAACCGCGAGGCCTCCAACAAGTACTATGAGGCGGTCCCCGGCATCGTGGAGCAGATGATGGCCAAGGTCAACGCCAAGCTGGGCACCGACTATAAGCTGTTCAACTACTATGGCGCTCCCGACGCGGAGCGGGTCATCGTGGCCATGGGCTCGATCTGCGACGTGGCCGAGGAAGTCATCGATTACCTGACCGCCAAGGGCGAGAAGGTGGGCCTGGTGAAGGTCCGGCTGTTCCGCCCCTTCGCCGCCGAGAAGCTGCTGGAGGCCATTCCCGCCACCTGCAAGAAGCTGGCCGTGCTGGACCGGACCAAGGAGCCCGGCGCCCAGGGCGAGCCTCTGTATCTGGACGTGGTCACCGCGCTGGCCAACGCCGGCCGCACCGGCGTGAAGGTCATCGGCGGCCGTTACGGCCTGGGCTCCAAGGACACGCCTCCCTCCACCGTGCTGGCCGTGTATAAGGAGCTGGCCAAGGACGAGCCCAAGAACCAGTTCACCGTGGGCATCGTGGACGACGTCACCGGCCTGAGCCTGGACGACAGCGAGTCCCCCAACACCGCCGCGGAGGGCACCATCGAGTGCAAGTTCTGGGGCCTGGGCGGCGACGGTACCGTGGGCGCCAACAAGAACTCCATCAAGATCATCGGCGACTACACCGACAAATACGTGCAGGCGTACTTCCAGTACGACTCCAAGAAGACCGGCGGCGTCACCATCAGCCATCTGCGCTTCGGCGACAAGCCCATCAAGAGCCCGTACTACATCAACAAGGCCGACTTCGTGGCCTGCCACAACCCCTCCTATGTGGACAAGGGGTTCAAGATGGTCCAGGACGTGAAGCCCGGCGGCGTGTACCTGATCAACTGCCAGTGGTGCCCCGAGGAGCTGGCCAAGCATCTGGACGGCGCCAGCAAGCGCTACATCGCCCAGAACAACATCCAGCTGTACACCATCGACGCCATCGACCTGGCGCTGAAGATCGGCATGGGCAAGCGCACCAACACCATCCTCCAGTCCGCGTTCTTCAAGCTGGCCAAGGTCATGCCCGAGGCGGAGGCCATCCAGCACATGAAGGATGCCGCCACCAAGAGCTACCGCAAGAAGGGCCAGGACATCGTGGACATGAACCACAAGGCCATCGACCTGGGCGCCAACGCCTTCGTGAAGATCGACGTGCCCGCCGACTGGGCCGACGCCGCCGACAGCCCCGCGCCTGCGGTCCATGCCGACCGTCCCGCGGTGATGAAGCTGGTGGAAGGCGTCCTGAACCCCGTGGGCAAGATGGACGGCGACAGCCTGCCCGTGTCCGCGTTCGTGGACTATGCCGACGGCACCTTCCAGCTGGGCGCCGCCGCCCATGAGAAGCGCGGCGTGGCCGTGACCGTTCCCCGCTGGGATGAGAGCAAGTGCATCCAGTGCAACCAGTGCGCTTATGTCTGCCCCCATGCCACCATCCGTCCCTTCGCGCTGACCGAGGCCGAGGCCGCGGCGGCTCCCGCGGCGGCCAAGATCGTGGACTTCAAGGCCGGCAAGGGCAAGGGCGTTTACAAGTTCTCCATGGCCGTCAGCCCCCTGGACTGCATGGGCTGCGGCGTCTGCATCGGCATGTGCCCCACCAAGGCCATCACCATGGTGCCTCGGGAGGAGGAAGCGCCTCAGGAGGCCGTGTGGGATTACATGGTCACCAAGGTGGAGCAGAAGGACGAGCTGTTCGGCCTGACCGTGAA
>CANQUE010000057.1 GCA_947626905.1 uncultured Oscillospiraceae bacterium | reverse complement strand
TTACACCCCACACACATACTCTTTCCTCCATTATACCAAAAACTCCCCTGTTTGGGGAGTTCTTTGACAGACTGAGCCGCCTGTCATCTTTGACAGGCGGCTGTTCGCGCCGATGGATGCTTGATGCTATTCAATGAAATATCGGATCTTCTCCGCGCTGGTGAGGGCCCTGCCGTCCAGCGCCTCGCTGGCCTTTGCCACCAGCTGGTCCAGTGTGTACAGGGGGTAGATGCTGAAAGCATCGTTTTCGATGAGGGTGACGGCATTTCCCGCGCCGTACGCGTTGCGGTAACGGAGGACTTCCGAGCCGGTGGGGCTGACCCGTCCGTAGCCTACGGACAGGTACCGGGCGAATCGGCCGTCCTCTTCAAAGGCATAGAGATAGGGGGTCGGGCCGCCGGTCTGGAAGCAGCCGTTTCCGCGAATCAGCTCCTGTCCGACAAGGACGTCGTCAAAGGGGTCCTCCATCACCACCGCCTGGGCGGCCAGATCCCATGTGGTCAGGTGGCCGGAGTCGCCGTACACCAACAGCACGTGATCGTTCAGGAAGAGGCTGTATCCGCTGGAACGGCAGGGGATCTGGACGCGCTGCTCTATGGAGAGAGAGGCGAGGTCGACGATCGCCAGTTCTTCGTCCGCCCATAGGGCCAATCGGTTTCCGTCGGGGGAGAAGGATATGTTCCCGCCGCCCTGGGAGTGGTCGGCCCCCAGGGTCTTGAGCGCCTCCGGCAGATCGATCCACGTCCACTGCCGGGTGTCCAGCAGCCCCAGTTCCGACGGGCCCAGCACCGCCAGATACCGGCCGTCGGGGCTGAGCGCCTCGGTATAGACGGGACCCATCGTTTCCATATTCTTCTCCGAGCCGCTGTCGGGATCGATCAGGCGCAGGATGTCCCCGGTTTTCAGCAGGATCTGTCCGTCAGAGAAGCCAAGGATCTCGCCGGAGCTCTCGCCCAGATCGTAGGAAAAGACCTTTTCGTTGCTCTCCAGCCCCCAGCCGCACAGAGTATCATCCTCGTGCAGAAGGTAATAACAGACATCCTCTCCCTGATCGGCATGAAGGACGTCGAAGCCATCTATGCTGCCCTCCGCGTCCGTGGCAGCAAAGGGCGTATCGCTCAGGGGGAGATAAAACAGCAGCCGCTCGGCGCCGTCCGAAGCCTTGTCCCCGCTCTGGCATACGATGCGGTACTCCCAGCCGTCGCCGAAAGCGTAATCCACAGAAACGTCCGCCTCAAAGGCGGCCGACGCCAGTTCCGGATCTTCGAGCCTGTCGCTCATGACCACGATATCCTGGGAATCCTCCAGGGCCAGCAGGCATTGACCGAGCCCGGGGACAAAGGCGGCGCCGCGCAGGGCTCCGGAAACGCTCCCCATCTCGCCGTAAGCGCTGCTCACCGGCATGTATACGATCAGCTGCCCGTTCTGGAACGCCAGAAACAGCTTTCCGGCGTCATAGGCGTATATGTCCAGGATATCCGCGGAAAAATCCGCCGTCCGCAGGACTTGGCCGTCCTCCGGCGCCAGCAGCAGCAGCCGCCCGGCCAGCTGGGCGAGCAGAAGATCCTCGGTCGTTCCGTCGTCCAGCTGGCGTGTCCAGAGCCAGAGGGCGCTGGTGGGCCGGGCCTCCACGCCGGCGGCGCGGTCGGCCTCAAGCTCTCCGGAGGTGGACCAGAGGACACTGCCGCTGGGAAAGTCATACCGCTCCACAGCGTAGGAGAAGGTGTGGTCGATATAGTCGGCATAGTACATATCCGTGGTGAGCAGGCACAGCTGGTCGTCGTCCAGGAAGGCGAGGGACGCGATGTCGCCGTTTTTCGCGGAAACCATCTGATATGTCCCGCTCTCCAGGTCTGCCAGCAGCAGCAGCGCCGGTCCGGGCTCGCCGCTCTCGTCCCAGACGCCGCCGTCCTCGAACCCGACCGCGGCCCGGGCGCCGTCGGGGGACAGGGCCATATGGCATTTCAGACCGTACAGTCCGAATACGGGAAGCTGGGCCGAAAGGGAGGAGCGCACTTCGCCGGTGGCGGCGTCCAGCCGGCACAGGCAGCAGCGGCCGTCAGAGTCGATCAGCGCCGCCAAGAGGGTCTGACGCTGCCGGTCGGCCAGGCTGCCGGCGCCGATAAAGCCATAGCTGTCCGCGCCGATGTCCGTATCGGCATATCGGGTGCGCCAAAGGGCGCTGTTTGTCCGGATGTCCCAGCATACCGCGCATTCTCCCGTATATAGCACGATCTGGTCCGACGAGAGAAAGTCCGCGCTGAGAAATCCCGCGCTCTCCGCGCCTGGGAGGACGTCCTGGGGCGTGATGGAGGCGATCCGGACGGCCTTTTCCAGATCAAAGACATAGAGCTTGCCGCTTTTGTCGGTGGTCATCCAGCGCGTCCCGTCGGGACTGAGCCGCTGGCAGTCGTCCTGCAGGGCCCAGGCCCCTCCGCTGCCATCGGTCTGCAGGGTGCACTTTGCCAGAAACTCATCCGGCTGGGCGATATGATAGGGGTAGACCGCGCTGTTCAGCGCATACAGAGCCTCTGTCACCAGCGGGCGGGAATCGTCTGCCTCCCCGGCGGGAAGGGCGGACAGCGCCACCTGGATAGCGCCCATGCGGTCCCCCTGGGCCAGCAGCTCCAAGGATTTTTCGGACAGATAGCGGGATTGGCTGATGAGGGTGTTGCGGTATTCCTGCTCGATCTGCTCCGCCTGCCGGGCGATCACATAGGCCCGGTTGACCGCGTAGGCCGCCACGGCGGAAACCAGGATCAGCGCGGCGGAAAAACCGGCCACCATCTGCCGGATGCGGTGCCGCCGCTGGCGCTGGCGCAGCTCGTCATAGGCGCAGCCCAGGAGCACGGCCGCCAGCCGGGGCAATTCTTCCCGTCTGGCCTGGGAGCGCTTGAGGCGGAAGTCACAGCTCAGCGGTTCGATCTCCCGGCGCTCGGTGTGTACGGCGCCGGACTCGTCCCGCGTTTGGATCTGCTCATAGCGGAGGATGTCCGGGATCACGTCCTGGGGCTCTCCGTCCGCCAGCACCGTCAGCACATGCCGGTGGTCGTGGTCTTTCAGAAATGTTTCTATCTCCCGCTGGACCCATATGGAAGAGGCGGTGTTCGTGGAGCAGATGACGATCAGATGATCCGAGTTTTTCAGCGCGGCGGTGATATCGTCGTTGATGTCGCTGGTGATGGGAAGCTCCTCTTTGTCCCGGAAGATCCGCTCGATCTTTTGCCTGCCGGTCTTTTTTCGGATCTCCCGGGGGATGTGGAAACGCTCCAGGCCCCGCTGGATCTCCGCGGCCACTCGGATATCGAGGGGCGCGTGCCGGTATGAGATAAAAGCGTCATAATGCAGAGCCATCGTTCCAGCCTCCATGCGGTCAACGGCAGACCTTGTCCGCCGCTGCCAGCGCGGCAGAGATCACCTGGTCCATGTCATAATACCTGTATTCACCGAGGCGGCCGCCAAAGATCACGTTTTTCTCCGCCTGGGCAAGCTCCTTATATCGCATATACAGGCGGTCGTTCTGCTCGTCGTTGATCGGGTAATACGGCTCGCAATTCCGATCCCACTCCAGACTGTACTCCTTGCTTATGACCGTCTTGCCGATGTCGTTTCCCTGCCGGTCTTTCCCGAACTCGAACCATTTGTGCTCGATGATGCGGGTCCAGGGGGTCTCTCTGTCGGTATAGTTGACGACGGCGATGCCCTGAAAGTTGGGCGTATCCAACAATTCGGTCTCAAAGCGCAGGGACCGGAAAGCAAGGCTGCCAAGACAATAGTCAAAGTAGGCGTCGATGGAGCCGGTGAAGACCACGGTCTTTGCCAGGGCCCGCAGTGCCTTTCGGTCGGCGAGATAATCCACGTTCAGCCGCGTTTCGATGCCGTCCAGCAGATTCTCCACCAGCTTTGTATACCCGCCGATGGGGACCCCCTGATACAGGGCGTTATAGTAATTGTTATCGTAGGTGAACCGCACGGGAAGGCGGCGGATGATAAACGCGGGCAGCTGGTCGCAGGGCCGGCCCCACTGCTTCTCGGTATATCCCTTTATCAGCATTTCGTAGATATCCCGTCCCACCAGGGAGATGGCCTGCTCCTCCAGATTCCTGGGATGGTCGGCTATATGGGCCGCCTGCCGCTGCCGCGCGATCTCGGCTTTCGCCTCCGCCGGCGTGTTGACGCCCCAGATGCGATGGAACGTGTACATATTGAACGGAAGCGCGTACAGCGCTCCGTGGTAATTGGCCACCGGCGAGTTCGTGAAGCGGTTGAAGGGGGCGAACCGGTTGACGTACTCCCATACTTTCAGGTCGTTGGTGTGGAAGACATGGGCTCCATATCTGTGGACGTGGATCCCCTCCACGCATTCGGTATACACGTTCCCGGCGATGTGGGGCCGCCTGTCGATGACCAAAACAGATCTTCCCCGGGACGCGGCCTCTCTGGCGAACACAGACCCATACAGCCCCGCGCCGACGACCAAAAAATCGTATGCCATGTGCCCGCATGCCTCCCGTCAGATCATCATGGACGGGAGAAGGCGCCGGCGGCCTTCTCCCGCCGCGTTTCTCCCGTCCTATGCGGATTATACACGGTTTTTCGTGGAATATCAACAAAAAACCAGGCTCTGTTTCTCCATCGCGGCGCTTTTGGACATTCATGCGCTGTGGCTGGCGATTCATGCACAGGCACTGTGTTGCGCCGGGGACCTATGATATAATATTTTGCAATTTGTGCGCCACAGAAAGTGCTCGCCGGGCACGGGCGTATTTTCAGGCGGAGGGACAGGTTTTCATGGGCAAAGGACAGTATTCGTCTGTGATCCGCAGACAGTTTTTCGATACGATGGCCGTCATGACCATGGTGGAGCTGGCAAACGCCTTGTCCTCCATGGTGGACGGCATGATGGCCGGACGGCTGCTGGGGGCGGTGGAATTGGCGGCCTTCGGCATCGCGGACCCATACTATACCATAGCGGCGGTGATCAGCGGCGTGCTGATGGTCAGCTGCCAGACCATGTGCGCCCGCAGCATCGGCAGCGGACGGATCGACGAGGCCAGCCACATCTTTTCCATCAGCTGCATCCTGGGGGTCGTACTGTCCGGGCTGCTGACGGCGGCCGGCATCGTTTTCGCGGCGCCCATCGCCAGATTGTTTGGCGCCAGAGGCGCGTCCGCGGAGCTGCTGCCCTATGCGAAGAGCTACCTGACCGGCCTGTTCCTGGGGACCCCGGGGCTTGTGCTGCTGGCGGTCATCTCGCCGGTGGTGCAGCTGGACGGCGGGAAAAGGCGGGCGGCGCTGGCCAGCTGCGTGGTGGCGGCGGTGAACGTGGTTGCGGACGTGCTGTTTATGGTGGTGTTCAAAATGGGTCTGTTTGGCCTGGGACTGGGCACCACGGTGAGCCGCTTTGCCGCGCTGGTCGTGCTGCTGACCCACTTCAGGAAGAAGGACCGGCTGCTCTCTTTCCGGATACGGGGCCTGAAATGGTCGCTGGCGCCGGAGATCATCTCCGGCGGCCTGCCCCGGGGCGCCAACATGGTGTGCCGGACCATAGGGCCCATCGCCATCAACAGCATCGTGCTGGGCGCGGCGGCAACGGCGGGCCTCACGGCCCTGTCGGTACAGGCGAACCTGCGGACGCTGCTGCGCAGCCCCATCATCGGCACCTGCAGCGCCCTGATGCTGATGGTGGGCATTTACGCCGGCGAACAGGATCTGGACGGATTGAAAAAGACCTTTGGCATAACGCTGCGCTACGTGGTCTTTCTGGTGGGAAGCATCGCCGTCGCGGTCACGGCCCTGGCGCCGCTGATCGCCAGATTCTACCTGCCGGAGGAGCCGGGGGTGCGCGGCATGGCGACGGCGGCGGTGCGGTGGTATGCCCTGTCGCTGCCGCTGATGGCGCTGAATATGGGCGTGGGGAACTATCTCACGGCCATCGGCAACATGCGGGGGGCCTATCTCGTCAACATCGGCAACGAACTGGTCAGTCTGGTGGTATGCGCGTTCCTGCTGGGAAAGGCCTTTGGCATCGGCGGCGTCTGGGCGGCGTATACCGTGAGCCAAGCGGTGACGCTGGCGGTATTCGTGGCGTGGGGCATGCTGCGGCGGAAGACCCAGGCGAAGGGACTGGAGAAACTGATGTTCCTGCCGGACGGATTCGGCGTGCCGGAGGAGGACTGCATCAGCGTATTTGTGACCAGCATGGAGGAGGTCGTCGGCCTGTCCCAGAAGATCGGCGATTTCTGCGCCGCCCACGGCGTGGACCGGCGCAGAAGCTACTTTGCCTCCCTGTGTGTGGAGGAGATGGCCGGCAATACGGTGGAGTACGGCTTCGCGGACGGGAAAAAGCACAGCATCGATATCCGGGTGATCCTCCGGGAGGGGGGACGTGCTTCTGCGGCTGCGGGACGACTGCCGCCGGTTCGACCTGAAGGAGAAGGTGAAAAGCTGGACGCTGGACCCGGAGCATCCGGAGGAGAACGTAGGCATCCGCATGGTGCTGGGCCTGTCCAAGGACGTGCTGTATACCAACACCATGAATATGAACAACCTTCTCATCACCATCTGAAACGCTGCGAACAAAAGCCGGTGTGGTTTTCCACACCGGCTTTTGCCTGTCAGCCTTTTTGGTTTGATCTCCCGGTCACAGGATGCACCATTTTCCTTGCGCTGACGAGCGGATCGGTGTATGATGGGGGAGCGATAAAAACGGAGCCGTTGGAGAAGCGTGAGTGGGCGAAGTGCTGCCCGGCTTTCCCGGCGGCGGAGGAGCGAGAATATGGCGGACGTATCCATCGTGTCCTGTCCCTCCTATGAGCCGGAGGCGTGCCGCCGGGCGCTGGTGGAGGCGCTGGAGCCTGTGGGCGGGCTGGACTTTGTAAAGCCCGGCATGCGGGTGGGCGTCAAGGCCAATCTGGTATCTTTTATGAAGCCGGAGGCGGGGGCCACCACCCATCCCGTGCTGCTGGCGGAGTTGACGAAGCTGCTCCGGGAGCGGGGCGCGGCGTCGGTGGTGATCGGGGACAGCCCAGGCGGGCTCTTCACCGCCGCCTATGTGAAGAATATCTACCGGGCCACGGGGATGCATCGGGCCGAGGAGGCCGGGGCGGAGCTCAACATGGACTTTTCCCAGCGGGAGGCGGAAAATCCCGGCGGCATGGTGGCCAAGCACTTCACCTATACCGGCTGGCTGGACGGATGCGACGCGCTCATCGATTTCTGCAAATTGAAAAGCCACGGCATGATGGCCATGACCTGCGCGGCCAAGAACCTGTTCGGCGCGATCCCCGGCACTTTGAAGCCGGAGTATCACTATAAATACCCCAATGCCGTCGACTTTGCCCGCATGATCGTGGATCTGGACGAATATTTTCAGCCGGTGCTGTCCATTGCGGACGGCGTGGTGGGCATGGATGGCAACGGCCCTACCATGGGAGACCCAAAGCCCATGGGCCTGCTGGCGGCGTCCCGATCGCCCCACGCGCTGGACCTGGTGTGCGCCCATCTCATCGGCCTGAAGCGGGAGGACGTGCCCACGCTGCAGGCGGCTTACGAGCGGGGACTCATCCCGGCCGATTGGCGGCAGCTGGATATCGCCGGAGATCCGCAGGCCGCCTGCGTGGCGGACTTCAACAATATCGGCGCGAAAAGCGAGATCGTCTTTTTCGGGGAGATGCTGCTGGGGGAGGGGGACCACCCCTTCAAACGGGTCCTGGGCAAGGTCATGCAGCGGGCCCTCAGCTCCCGGCCCAAGGCGTCGGCGGCCGAGTGCGTGGGCTGCGGCCAATGCGCCCAGATATGCCCGGCCAAGGCCATCACCATGAAAGACAAGCTGCCCGGCATCGACAGGAGCAAGTGTATCCGCTGCTTCTGCTGCCAGGAATTCTGCCCCAAGGGGGCCATGAAGGTGACCAGACCGCCCATCGCGCGGCTGCTGAACAAGTGAGGGGATAGCATGTTTTTTGATACCCATGCCCATTATGACGACGAGTGGTTCGACGCGGACCGGGACCAGCTGCTGGCGGCGCTGCCCGGGGCGGGGGTGGACCTGGTGGTGAATGTGGGCTGTGACGAGGCCAGCAGCCGTATGTCGGTGCAGCTGGCCCACCGCTATGACTATATCTATGCCGCCGTGGGCTGGCACCCCCACGACGCCAAAAGCTGGACGGCGGACAGCGCGGACAGGATCCGGGCCTGGGCCCGGGACCCCAAGGTGGTGGCCATTGGAGAGATCGGACTGGACTACCATTATGACCTGGAATGGAAGCAGACCCAGCAGGACGTGCTGGAGGCCCAGCTGTGCCTGGCGGAGGAGCTGGATATGCCGGTGGTCATCCATGACCGGGAGGCCCACGGGGACTGCATGGACATCCTCCGGCGGCACCCCGACTTGCGGGGGGAGTTCCACTGCTACTCCGGCAGCGCCGAGATGGCGAAAGAGATCCTCTCCTGGGGTTGGTACCTGGGCTTTAACGGGGCCATCACCCTCCAGGGCGCCCGCCGGGCGATGGAGGTGCTCCGGATGATCCCCTCAGACCGGATGCTGCTGGAAACGGACTGCCCATATCTGGCGCCCATGCCCCGGACAGACGGCAAGAGAAACGACTCCCGGAAGCTGGTCCGGGTGGCGGAGGTCATCGCCCAGCAGCTGCATACCACGCCGGAGCTGGTGGCGGAGGTATGCATGGAAAACGGGAAGCGGTTTTTCGGACTGCAATAAGCATCCGGGCGGCATAGGCCGCCCGGAGTTTTTTGTTGACAAACTGGTCTATTGATGATAGACTAGGCGCATAGTCTATTGATGATAGACCAAATCGTTCCAAGGAGGGACCGGCCATGGAGGATACGAGGCTGGGCACGGTGGAGGCGCGGTTCGCGGATATCGTATGGGAGCGGGCGCCTGTGCGCTCGTCGGAGCTGGTGACTCTGGCGGCCGGGGAGCTGGGGTGGAAGAAGTCCACCACCTACACGGTGCTGAAAAAGCTGTGCCAGCGGGGACTTTTCCGCAACGACGGCGGCACGGTCACGGCCCTGGTGAGCCGCCAGGCGTATTACGCCCAGCGGGGGGAGAAACTGGTGGACGAGGCCTTTCAGGGCTCGCTGCCCGCCTTCATCGCGGCCTTCACCGCCCGAAAGGGGCTGACGGCGGCGGAGGCGGAGCAGATCCAGTCGCTCATCGACGCGTACCGGCGGGAGGGGGCGGAATGATAGAACTGTTCATCCGGATCGTGCGCACGGCTTCCACCGCCGGGTGGCTGATGGGGGCGGCGCTTCTGGCCCGGTGGATCTTTCGCGGCGCGCCCAAGTGGACCCGGTACCTGCTCTGGGCTCTGGTAGCGGCGCGGCTGCTGGCGCCGGCGACCGTTTACAGCGCCGTGAGCCTGATCCCGCCCCAGGCGGAGCAGATGGTGGAGGCCCTCACCTCACCGGAGGGAGTGCAGGCGCTGGACCAGGTCCTGCCTCAGTTCGAGTTTCAAACGGCCCGGGACCGGGAGGCCAACGCCTGGGAGCGGGAAAACGGCGGGCACGTGTTCGTCGGCCATTTTGCCCCTGCCAGCACCTATCTCGCCCTGGCCTGGGTGGGAGGCATGGCTGCCATGGCGCTGTACGCTTTGGCCAGTTGGCTGCGCCTGCGCCGCCGGGTGCGGACCGCCGCCCGGATGGAGGGACCAGTGTGGGTCTCGGACCGGATCGGCTCGCCCTTCCTCCTGGGGCTTATCCGCCCGCGGATATACGTGCCCGCGTCCATGGCGCCGCCGGCGCTGGACTATGTGCTGGCCCACGAGCGGGCCCATCTGCGGCGGGGCGATCATGTGTGGAAACCGCTGGGCTATGCGCTGTTGGCGGTGTATTGGTTCCAGCCTCTGGCCTGGGTCTGCTATGGCCTTTTCTGCCGGGACATGGAGCTTGCCAGCGACGAGGCGGCGGCCCGAGATCTGGACCGGGAGGGCCGGGCAGCCTACGCCCAGACGCTGTTGGCCTGCGCCGGGCCTGTCCGGGGCGCGGGGGCCTGCCCGCTGGCCTTTGGCCAGTCCGGCGTGAAAGGCCGGGTGAAGGCGGTGCTGGGATATAAAAAGCCCGCCCGGTGGCTGGCCGCGCTGGCGATCGCGGTATTTCTGGCGGCGGGAGCCGCCTTTATGACCAGTCCCCGGACGGAAAACCCGTGGCATACCTTCGTCGTGCTCAGGACATATGACCCGGTCCGGCAGGCCGATCCGGCACAGGCCAGCCCGGTCACGGACAGGGGGCGGTGAAATAGCTTCAGACAGGCAGAGAAAGGATGAATGGGAGCGAAGCCTGGTCAGGGCGGGCCGCGCGGCATTCTGGCGCGTGAAATCCAAAAGCCGCTGTGCGACAGGCATTTGGCGGGATCCACTTCCGCCGGGCAGATCAATCAGCGCGGTCAAAAACGAGTTTTTGACAAGCTAAAGCGGGGAGCGCCGGCTCCCCGCTTTTTTCAATCGAACATTTTTTTGTTGTAATACTGCCGGTCCAAAAAGGGGGACAGCTCCATCAGCACCGTGCTCATCCCCTCGCTGCGGTATACGGATTGGGGGGAGTTGATGACCATGTCCTCCGATTTCTTGCAGGGCAGAGAGATCTGCACCGTCGTGCCGCGGCCGGGGCGGCTCTCCAGGATCATCGCCCCGCCGTGGCGCTCGGCGATGCCCCGGGCGATATACAGGCCCAGCCCCGCGCCGGCGCTGGGCCCGGCGGGATCGGGGCAGGAGTTGAAGACGCCGGTCAGCTGCTCCGGGGAGATACCGCTGCCCGGGTCGCGGACAGACAGGAGAAAGCGGTCCTTCTGGCGGGCGAGCTCCACCCGGATGGTATCCCCGGCGCGGCTGTGGGTGAGGCTGTTGGTCAGAAGGTTCAAAAGCAGGATCTCCAGCAGATTCCGGTCGGCCATGGACAGATGCACGCCGAAATCGGCCTGAAAGGTGACCGATATGCCCAGACTCTCGGTCAGGCGGCCCACGGTGTCGCACAGCTCCCGGCACAGCTGGCCCAGGTCCGTGGCCTGGGGCGTATAGGGAAGGCTGTCCGCGGCCACTCCGGCGGCCAGGGTCATGTGCCGGCAGGCCCGGAGCATCCGGTAATATTCCCGGTAGAGGATGGCGCTGGTCTGCTGGAGGGCGGGATCGGCGTCCGCTCCTGTGCGGCGCACCAGCGCGTCGATGGCGAGCCGGGCGGACATGAGGCAGGAGGACAGCTCCTGCAGGGCCCGGACGGAGGGACCCGTTCCCGCCGGTTCCTCCGGGGGGCGGGTGTAGACGCAGACGGTCAGGCCGTCCAGCCGGATCACCGACACGTTCAGCCGTTTCCGCCCCACCCGGGCGGAGGCGACGAACCGTTCCGACGGCTCGTTCAGGATGTGCTCCGGCACCGTTCCGCCGGCGGGGGAGCCGGCCCCCACGCCCAAAAGGGCGGCGGCCGGGGGATTGGCATATACGATGGACTGATCCGGGCCGATGCCGATCACCGGGTCCCGGCTCATGTCGAACAGCGCCCACAGATTCTCCGGCAGTATGCTCATATCTTTATCCATACTCTCTCTTTATGTGCCCGGATGTGGGCATATTCTCGCACGGAACGCCTTTGCCAGCGCCTCTATCATAGCAGAAACGGTCGAAAAGCGCAATCCCCGCCAGCTGCCGGCGGATACAATATGGCAAGTGTGCAAAATAATCAAAGGAAATCCCTCTTTTTTTCAAATAGGGCTGGAAATGCCACGGGGATTGGTGTATAATGCCTGTGGTCGGCCATCCGGCGGAGAGAGCGGATGGGCGGCACACGAAAGAACAAATTCTTTTAGGAGGATATAAAAATGGTTAAAATTGGTGTCAATGGCTTTGGCCGTATCGGCCGTCTGGTCTTCCGGGCCGGCTGCGAGCGCGGCGACGTGGATTTCGTCGGCGTCAACGCTCCCGACAAGACCCCCGCGCAGCTGGCGCATTCTCTGAAGTATGACACGGTCCACGGCCGCTTCAACGGCACCGTCGAGTACGATGACAGCCACCTGATCATCAACGGCAAGAAGGTCCCTCTGCTCAACAGCCGTAAGCCCGCTGAGCTGCCCTGGGGCGAGTTGGGCGCGGAGTATGTTCTGGAGTGCACCGGCAAGTTCCTGACCACCGAGAGCGTGCAGGATCACATGGCCGCCGGCGCGCAGGTCGTCGTTCTGTCCGGCCCCTCCAAGGATGCCACCCCCATGTTCGTCATGGGCGTCAACAACGACAAGTATACCCCCGACCTGAAGGTCGTTTCCAACGCCTCCTGCACCACCAACTGCCTGGCTCCTCTGGCCAAGGTCATCAACGATAACTTCGGCATCGTCGAGGGCCTGATGACCACCGTGCACGCCGCCACCGCCAGCCAGAACATCGTGGACAACTTCAA
>CANQUE010000056.1 GCA_947626905.1 uncultured Oscillospiraceae bacterium | reverse complement strand
GCCGTCATGACCGGCATCAAGGGCGGCTACTTCGAGGAAGAGGGCATCACCATCGAGCTGACCGAGTTCGGCGACGGTCCCGCTGAGATCAGCGCCATGGAGGGCGGCTCCATCGACCTGGCCTACATTGGCAAGGGTGCCCACCGGCTGTGCATCACCGGCAGCGCCATCATCTTCGCTCCCAGCTCCGTGCACACCACCGACAAGCTGGTCTGCTCCGCCGACTCCGGCATCCAGACCGTGGAAGACCTGAAGGGCAAGGCGATCGGCTACAGCGCCGGCTCTTCCTCTGAGACCACCCTGGACAACGCCCTGAAGGTGGCGGGCCTGACCCGTGACGACGTGACCCTCAACGCCCTGGACCCCGGCTATATCGTGCCCGCCATGATCTCCGGCGATATCGACGTGGCCGTGACCTGGAACCCCTACACCAGCATGTGCCTGGAGCAGAGCGAGGGCTCCTATGAGATCGAGTTCGCCGACGGCTCCACCAACATGTCCAGCTGGATCTGCCTGCCCGATTACGCCGCGGAGAACCACGACACCCTGGTCCGCTTCTGCCGGGCGCTGTTCAAGGCCATGGACTACGGCGCCGATCCTGAGCACGCCGACGAGGTGGCCGGCTGGTGCGCCGAGCAGACTGCGACCGACAAGGACATCAACCTGCTGCAGTGGGGCGACGCCCATTGGTTCAACATCGAGGACATGAAGACCGCCCTGGCGGACGGCACCATGAAGAGCTACTATGAGGGCGTGCAGTTCGACATGATCGCCGGCGGCAACATCACCGAGGCTGAGGCCCACGAGACCGAAGAGTGGGTGCTCTACGACGTGATGCAGGAGGCCCTGGATCAGGTGGGCTGATGCCCTCTTGACCCCTCGCTTATTTCTGCTATAATACCTCTTGGGACCCCGAGGACAGTTCCCCGGGGTCCTTTTTTGACAGAAAAGAGGCCGTACCATGCGTATCACCGTCACCCACACCGAAGACCGCACGCTCTGCTTTGCCGCCGCCCAGCTGCGGGATTATCTGGGCCGGATGCTGCCGGCGGACGGACCGGAGGCGGTCTTTGCCCTGTCCGTGCGCCCGGCCCGTCAGGGGGAAAACGACGCCTTCCGGGTGGACGTATCTCCCGAGGGCGGCGCGATCGAGGGCAACAGTCCCCGGGCGGTGCTGCTGGGGGTATACGACCTGCTCCACGCCCTGGGCTGCCGGTTCTGGGCCCCGGGGCGGGAAAACGAGCTGGTCCCCGCCCTCGGCCGGGAGGCGCTGGCCGCCCGGTACGAAAAGGCCGCCTCTTACCGCCACCGGGGGGTGTGCATCGAGGGGGCCGACAGCCGGGAGAACATCCTCCGCTTCATCGACTGGCTGCCCAAGCTGGGCTATAACAGCTTTTTCCTCCAGTTCAAAAATCCCTACGCCTTCCTCTCCCGCTGGCGGCGCCATGACAACAACCCTCTCCTGCCCCCAGAGCCCTGCGACATCGCGGACGCGGAGTCGGTCCTGGCCGAGGCCCGGGAGGAAATGGCCCGGCGGGGCCTGGCGCTGCACACGGCAGGCCACGGCTGGACGGGAGAGGCGCTGGGCTATGAGGCGCTGAGCTGGAACCGGTCCCCCGCGCCCCTGGCGGCGGACATGCGCCCGCTGGCGGCGGAGCTGAACGGCGTGCGGGGGCTCTATCACGGCGTGCCCGCCGAAACGAATCTGTGCCTCTCCGACCCCCGGGCGCGGAAGCGGCTCATCTCCCTGGTGACGGACTACGCCCGGCGCAGCCGGGGGGTAGACTATCTGCACGTGTGGATGGCGGACTATTATAACAACGTGTGCGAGTGCGCCGCCTGCCGGAAGACCACCCTCTCCGATCAGTACGTTTCCCTTCTCAACGAGATCGACCGCCGCCTCACCGACCTGGGCCTGGATACGCGGATCGTGTTTTTGCTGTACCAGGAGCTGCTGTGGCCCCCGATCCGGGAGAAGCTGACCCACCCCGACCGGTTCGTGATGATGTTCGCCCCCATCAGCCGCACCTTCGAGCGGTCCTATGACCCCGACGCCGCCGGGACCGTCCCGGCCTATGTGCGCAACCGGATCGTCCTGCCAGGGCAGCTGGAAGAGAACCTCGCCTTTCTCCGGGGCTGGCAGGCCCGGTTCGCCGGGGACAGTTTTTTGTACGACTACCCCCTGGGCCGGGCCCACTACGGGGATCTGGGCTACATCCACATCGCCCGGATCATCCACGACGACGTGAGCAAGCTGGACCGGCTGGGGCTGAACGGCTATATCAGCTGTCAGGAGCTCCGCTCCGGGTCCCCCAACTTCCTGCCCAACTACGTGATGGGCCGGACCCTGTTCAACAAAAACGAGGATCTCGACGCGCTGGTCCGGGAATACTTCGCCGCGGTATACGGCCCCGAAGCGGACCGGGCCTTCCGGTTCCTGGCGGCGCTGTCGGAGCTGGACGTATGCGATTATCTCAACGGGATCGGCCCCCGGGAGGATCCCGCCGCGGCGGAGAAGATGGACCGGGCCGCTGCCCTGTGCCGGGACTTCGCGGAGGGGCCGCTGCCGGAGGGGGCCGCCTGGGAACGACTGGCATACCACGCCCGGTACGGGGCGCTGCTGGCGGAAGCGCTGAACCTGCTGGCCCGGGGCCGGACGGCGGAGGCCTCCGCCGCCTGGGAGCGGATGGCCCGATTCATCCGCGCCGGAGAGGCGGCCTATCAGCCCTGGCTGGACGTATACCGGGTATTGGACGTGACGCGCGCCTATACCGGTTTTTCCCCCCAGGCATAACGACGCCCGCCGCTTTTCACACGCGGCGGGCATCGTTTTGCCTTTTACAGCCCTTTATATACCGTTTCATACAGGTCCGTGCGCCGGGAGGCGAGGATGGGCAGGATCTGCCGGTCCTGGTCGATCTTGTCCAGATCCAGCTCCGTCACCGTCACGCCCGGTCCCGTTCCTTGGCGCACCAGCACCTCCCCGGAGGGGCCGGCTATGGTGGAGTGGGCATAGCTGTGGTAGCCGCTCTCCATATCCCGGGCGGGGGCGCAGGCGGCCACGTAGCACTGCTGGTCCAGCGCCCGCATCCGCACGGTGATGTCCCAGTGGGCCGGTCCCGTGGTCAGGTTGAAGGCCGCGGGCAGGAAAATGATCCTGCACCCCCGCAGCCCCATGAGCCGGAACAGCTCCGCAAACCGCACGTCAAAGCAGATGGCCAGGCCCACGGGACCGTACTGGGTATCCACCACCGTCAGCTTGTCCCCCGGGCGGATGGCGGCGGACTCTTCGCAGACCGTGCCGTCCTTGAGCACCGCGTCGAAAAGGTGCATCTTCCGGTGCTTGCCCAGGATCTTTCCGTCCCGGCCAAAGAAGTAGCTGGTGTTATACACGCCCCCATCCTCCAACTCCGGCAGAGAGCCGCCGATCAGATAGATCCCGTGCTTGCGGGCCTGCTCGGCCAAAAAGGCCACCGCCGGGCCCTCCGGTTCCTCGGCCGCCGGGCGGAACAGATGGTTTTGAAAGGGGCAGACGAACATCTCCGGCAGCACGGCGAAATCCGCCCCCTCCGCCGCCGCCTGGGCGATCATCCGGCCCGCCTCGGCCAGATTCTCCCCCTTGTCGTAGCTCACATGCATCTGGCACAGGCCGATCTTCACTGTGGACATGGCGCCGTCCTCCCTTTCTCAGCCGCCGTTTCGCTCCCGGCCTTATCGGGAGCAAAACGCCTCAAGTTAATAATAGACTCTATTGTCAGTATAGCATGTGCGCCCGGGAAATTCCACTTTTACGGCAAAGATGCCCCGTGATACAAAAAAAGACAGCACGATATGCATATTTTCCAAAAAATCTCTTGACCTTCCCCCTGGTGGAGGGATTACAATGATCTCAAAGGGGGGCGCGCGGTGAAGATCAACGAGGTGGAGGCCCTGGTGGGCGTGACGAAGAAGAACATCCGCTTCTACGAAGAGGAAGGCCTGCTCTCCCCCCGGCGCAACAGCGAAAACGGCTACCGGGACTACGCGGACGCGGAGGTGGCCGCCCTTCGCCGGGTCAAGCTGCTGCGAAAGCTGGGGGTGCCCATCTCCGAGATCCGGGAGATGCAGGCCGGCCGGCAGACCGTGGCCGACGGTATGCGCCGCCACCTGGTGCTCCTGGAGCGGGAGAAGAAAAACCTGGAGGAATCCATTCGGGTATGCTCCCTCCTGCAGGAGCGGGAAACGCCCCTCGGCGAGCTGGACGCCCAGGCGGTACTGGACGAGATGGAGCAGCGGGAACAGGCGGGCGCCATCTTCCAGGACGTGCGGCGGCAGGATATCCGGGTGCGCTACGCGGCCCCGGTGATCGCGGCGGCGGTGATGGTGGGTCTGATGGCGGTCTTCATCGGGATCTTCGCCTGGGCCTATACCGCCAGCCCTGAGGACGCGCCGCCATTGCTGCTGATGGCGGTGCTGATGGCGATCCCCCTGCTGGTGGCCGGCGGGGTGGTACTGGCCCTGGTCCAGCGGATCCGGGAGATCGGGAAAGGAGAGGTAGACGATGCAAAAAAATACTAAGAAGAAGGTCGCCCCCGTGTTGGTGGCGATCCTGGCGGTGGCGGTGATGGTGCCCATCATCCTGGTCGCTCTGGCGCTCATGGGCGACCTGCGCGGGATAGAGTCGGCCCGGACCGCGCTGATATTCCTGGCCGTCTATATCGCGTGGGCGGCGGCCATCCTGGTGTGCGTGCTGGCCGTCGCCCGCCAGCGGCTGAAGGAGATCGACCGGGGCGAAGAAGAGGACGCCAAAAAATACTGACGCAAAACATCCATCATATACTGAGATCATCAAAGGAGGAAAAGAAAATGCTGCTTCTCAATTTGGATTACATCCCCGGGGAGACCCGCCCCATCGAGGCGTTGGGCCTGGTGAAGGGCACAGTGGTACAGTCCAAAAACTTTGGCAAGGATTTTATGGCCGGCATGAAGACCCTGGTGGGCGGCGAGATAACCGGGTACACCGAGATGCTCACCGAGGCCCGGCAGATCGCCACCAAACGGATGGTGGACGAGGCCACGGCCCTGGGCGCGGACGCGGTCCTGAACATCCGCTTCGGCTCGTCCTCCGTCATGCAGGGCGCGGCGGAGATCGTGGCCTACGGCACGGCGGTGAAGTTCCGCTGATCCGGCGGCCCATCCCATAAGAAAAAGCACGGTTTTCAAAAAACCGTGCTTTTTCTTATGCCGGACCCGGATGCGCCAAAGCGCCGCTCCGCTTACTTGTCCGCTTCCACGTGCCCCCGGATGATCCGCAGGTCGCTGGCCATGTCCAGGAACACCATGATGCCGGACGCGGCCAGCAGGTTGCACACTATGCCGATCACGATGATGGCGATGCCCACAAGGATGCCCGTCGTGCGATGATCCGCATCGGCGCCGAAGATCATGACACAGCCGATGATCAGGCTCATCAGGCACCCGCAGATGATGGCAAGATAGGCCACCGTGCGCAGCAGCTTTACCCAGAAGCTGGAGCGGGATACTTTTTTCTCAGACATACTCTTTTCTCCTTTGATCTATAGATTTTGTTTGGTCGCCAGCCGGCGGGCGGAACCGGACGAGCCCGCCGGAAACTTACAGATTTTTCTGCCGGATGGGTCAGGCCTTCGCCGGAACGGGGCCGTGCCTGGCCTCCAGGCGGGAGAAGCACAGCGGATAGACCACCATCAGCAGCATCAGCTCCGCGAAGGTCAGCAAAAAGCCGATCCAGCCCAGGCTCACCGCTCCCGTCACGGCGGGCATGACCACCTGCTCATAGAGCAGGATGATAAGCGCGCCCACGCCGCAGCGGGTCACCTTGGTCAGCGCGGACACGTCCATGGAAAACCGGACATACCGCCGCTCCAGATACCACCCCAGGCTCACGCCCAAAAACCGCCCGGCGTCCTTGTAACCGTCCTTCATCATCTTGGCCGGGTCCACCAGCAGCTTTCCGTCGGCGCCGTAGTCCAGGGGATACGACTTGAGGGAGATATAGACGAGAAACAGCACCGTCAGCACGATCCCCGCGCAGGGGATGATCCGATCCCGGCCCGGCTTCTCCTCGATCCACTCCCAGGCCCGGATGCACACAAACACCATGGTCAGGCCCAGAGCCGCCCCCACCACCACATCCTGGGGCGTATGGACGCCGATGTAGTTGCGGGAGAACATGGTCAGCAGCAACATGACGATCATAAACGCCCCCAGGGGCTTGTGCTTCTTCCCATACCGGGCCAGCACGGTGCCATAGTTGGACGCGCTGGTCACGCTGTGGCCGCTGGGGAACGAGTAGCCGGAGGCCGTTTCCACCGGCACGATCTGGGAAAAGCGGATCCAAGGCCGGTACACGCAGAAGGTCAGTTTCAGCAGCTGCATCAAAAACCGGTTGACCGCCACGTTGAGGAATAAAAACGCGCCGGTCTTTTTGTCCACGGCCCAGAAGAGGATGCATGCCAGCATCCAGATGAAGACGCCATAGGAGAGGTCGCTGATCTGCAGGAAAAAGGTGTTCAGCGCCCCGCCGGTGGCCTCTCTGAATTTTTGAAGCAAGAGCAGGTATTGAAGATCCAAATGTGGCTCCCTTTCCGCGGCTGCCGCTTTATATGAGATCGACGCGCTTACAGCGGCGGGCGTTATTCCTCCCCGGCCACGGCGAAGGCCAGACTGTAGTATCCCGGCTCTACCGTGACGGTGCCGGAGCCGGAGTAGTTGTTCACATAGACGGGCACGCCGTCGGCGGATTCCTCCAGGTACAGGGTGTGGGGCCCCTTGGTAACGGTCACATGGATAAGCCCCTCGCCGTCGGTGGAGATGGCCTCATACTCCCCGTCGTCGATCCGCAGGTGGAGCTCCATATCCGCCGCGGCCTCCTTCGTTTCCGCCACGGAAACGGGCACCGCCACCTCATATGTGTCGGGGGACTGGTCGTTGTCGATGGTGATACGGCCCTGAACGGTGGGATAGACCAGCGGCTCCGTGCCCTCGGCGGTCTGGGCCAGCAGGTAATCCTCCACGATCATGTCCTCGCCGCCCAGCTCGCCCAGCTTATCCTCCTCCGGGAAGCCCGACGCCACATAGCTGTTGGTGACCAGCAGCAGCTTGGTTTCGCTGTCCTCCCGGTCCAGCGCCGTGCCGTCGTCCAGCACCACCGCCGTCACCTTTTCGCCCGCTTCTCCGGCGGGATCGAAGCTGTAAGCAAAGCCGCTGGCCTGCATGAAGCTGCCGCTGACCCGCTCCCGGAGCAGCAGTCCGGTTTCATCCTGGCCGGTCATGGTCAGGCCCGCCTCCAGCGCCGTATACAGCTCCGCAGGCGTCACAGCCAGCACCTCCACCATGTTCCCGTGGTTGAAGGCGTTCAGCACATCGCCCCGGGTCACCTCGCCCACCGGCAGCGTAGCGGATACGCCGCCGCCGTTTTCAATGGCCACGATGGGCATATCCAGTTTCTGCTCCTGGGCAAAGATCTTGGCCGCGGCGGCGAAGGCGTCGGTGACGAAATCGCCGTATCCGGTCTCCGCGATGCGGGGCTCGGCGTAATCATAGTAGATATAGCCGCCCCACAGCGGGGTTTCGCTGGTGCAGAGCACCTCGCCCAGGATGGTCTCCTGGCCGGCGGTGATCTCCTCCAGGGTCTCCGTCACCTTGGCGGCCGCCTCTTCACCCGCCTCCGTCAGGGGGAAGGCCATGGCGTCCGCGTGCTCCATCACGCTGCCCTCGGCGCTCACGCCGTCCGGGCCGAAGGTCAGCTGGATCACGCCCATCCGGGTGAAGAGGGTGCCGGTCTGGACGATGGGGATATTGGCCCCTCTCTCCGTATAGGCCGTGTCCTCCACCGTGTGGCTGTGGCCGTCCACAAGGGCCGTCACCGCGGCCAGCTCCTCCTCATCCAGCGCGTCCAGCAGCTGGGCGCTGGTGCAGTCCACCGCCGCGCCGTTGTCGCCCATGTGGCAGACGAGCACGATGGCGTCCGTGTCCGGCTCAAGCGCGGCGATCTGCTCTTTGGCCGCTTCCACCTCGTCTTCAAAGGTGATGCTGCCCAGCAGGGCCGGGTTGGTGGAGGTGGCCGTGTCGGTGGTGGTCAGGCCGATGAAGCCGATGCGCTTGCCCGCCGTTTCCACCACCGCGCTGGGCTGCAGCAGAGGCTCGTCGCCATCCATGGCGTTGGCGCTCAGGATGGGGAACTCCGCCACCGCCGCGTTTTGCAGCAGCCGGTCCTTGCCGTAGTCAAAGTCGTGGTTGCCCGCGGCCATCACCGCGTACCCCGCGGCGTTCATCACGGCGATGACGTCCGCGCCCTGGGTCACGGTGGCGAAGGACGCGCCTTGGGTGGCGTCTCCGGCGTCCACCAGCAGGGCGTTTTCCGTGGACGCGGCGATGGCCGCGGCCTGGGCCATGCCGATGATCTCGTCGTCCTCGCCGCCCTGTACGACGCCATGGACGTCGTTGGTGGTGTAGATGGTGACCACCGTTTCCTCCTGGCCGGCCGCCAGTGCCGGCGCCGCCAGCGTCATGGCCAGCGCCATGACCAGCAGAATGGTTATGATCTTTTTCATATCGGTCTCCTTTTGATGACTGGGTCTATTTTTCAGCGTCCGGCAAAGCCGTGCCAACGGCAGGGGCTATGGTCCCAGGCGCTTTTTGACGGTCAAAATGTTCTGTCCGTCCCTGTACGCGTACTGCACATCGTCCATGGTCTTCTTCACCAGGTAGATGCCCAGCCCGCCGGTGGGGCGGTCCTCCGCCGCAAGGGTCACGTCCGGATCGGCCTTGGCCAGCGGGTCGTAGGGCTTGCCATGGTCGATGAAGGTGACGATCACCGACAGCGGGTCGTTTTCCACCTCCACCCGGACCGTGGCCTGGCCCATGGGATCGTAGGCATAATGGGCGATGTTGCCGAACAGCTCGTCGATGGCCATGTCGATCTGCGTCCTGGCCTTGACGGGACAGTCCAGCGCCTCCAGCCGCCGATTTACAAAATCGGTCACCACCGGGATGTTCTCCACGGCCGCCTCTATCGTCATCTCCACCGGTCCGTCCACTCGCATCCGCTCCTTATAGGTCAGGCAGAGCATGGTGATATCGTCAAACTGGGGCGCGTCCCCCACGAAAGCGTCGATATCGGCCTTCACGGCCGGCAAAAGCTCGTCCGGAGCCGCGTCCCCATGGGCGTTGAGCACCGCCTCCAGCCGCTCCATGCCGTACAGCTCGTTTTGTCCGTTGGTGGCCTCCGGCACGCCGTCCGTGTACTGGAACAGCTTGTCGCCGGGCGCCAGGGTCATGGTCCCCATCCGATAGCGGGTGTTCTCCATCCCCGCCAGCACGAAGCCAGCCCGGATCTTATAGGGTTCATACTGCCCGCCCGCCCTGCGGATAAAGGGCGCCTCGTGGCCGGCGTTGACAAAGCGGAGCTCGCCTGTCTGCAGGTCCAGCACGCCCTCAAAGGCGGTGATGAACATCTCCTCGCCGTTGCCCTCGCAGAGCAGACGGTTGACCTCCATGAACACATCCCCCAAGTCCCGGCCCGGGGTGGTGTGGTCCTTGATGAGGGTCTTGCCGATGACCATGAACAGCGCCGCCGGCACGCCCTTGCCGGACACGTCCGCCACCACGATGGCCAGGTGGGTGTCGTCCACCATAAAGAAGTCGTAGAAATCGCCGCCCACCTCTTTGGCCGGGTCCATAGAGGCGCATATGGAAAATTCCCGCTTGTCGGAAAAACGGGGGAAGATGCTGGGCAGCATGGACGCCTGGATATGGGTGGCGATGTCCAGCTCCGCGCTGATCCGCTCCTCTCTCGCCGTCATCTCGGTCAGATCCCGGATGTATTGGTCCAGGGAACCCGCCATGGTGTTGAAGGCCATGGCCAGATCGCCGATCTCGTCGTTTTGGCGCACCGCCGCCTGGTGGGTCAGATCGCCGCCGCTGATATGCTCCACATCCTCCCTGAGCTCCAGCAGCGGACCGGTGAGCCGCCGGGAAAAGCCGCCGCTGCAGGCCACCACCGTCCCCACCACCAGGGCGAATACCACCAGGGATATGATCCCTGTCCGGCGGATGGAGCCGTCCATCTCCCCGGCGGTCGCGGCGGCCTTGGCGGCGATGTCCGTCCGGATGTTCTCGGCCGGGGCCTTCACCATGGCCTCCGGCACGTGGATCACCAGCGTCCAGCCGGCCGCGTCGATGGGGGCATAGGCGTAATAGAGCCCGCCCGAGGTGGGCGTGACGCCGGCCTGACCGCTCATGATGCTGTCTGCCGCCTCATAGGCGGAGCAGGCCGGGTCCGTCACGTTCTCGAAGGTCCCGTCATATTCCATGTTGGGAGAAACGATGATATCTCCCTGGGCGTCCAGCAGGAAGGCGTAGGTGCCCTGGCCGAAGTCGATATCCAGCACCGACCGGCTCAGATCCTCCACCATCACGTCGATGCACACCACGCCGGCAAAGCGGCCCTCGCCGTCGTAAACGGGCGCGCCGCAGGTGAGCATCAGCCCCCGGCCAAAGGTGTCCATGTAGGGGGCGGTGAATATGATCTGCTCGCTCTGCCGGACCCCCTCGTACCAGGAGGACTGGTAGTAATCGAAATACTCCTGGGTCAGGTCGGAGCGCTCGTCATAGTTGATCATGAAGCCGCTCTCGGTACAGAGATAGATCGACGCGATGTTCTCCGCTTCTCCGTCCATCACCGGCTGCCATATGTGCACAAGGTTCGCCAGCAGCTCCACCTCGCCGGCCACCGCGTCCCGATCCACCCGGTCGTCCCGCATCACCAGCTGCATGGTGTAGGTGTACTGGCTCTCTGCGTCGGGGGGCAGGACCTCCTTGGGCACATAGGCCTCCGGCTCCTCATAGAGCCTGTGGGCGTAAAAGGCGAAATCCCGCACATAGGCGGCATAGCGCTCCAGCTTCTCGTCCACCACGTCGGCCTCGCTCTGCACGCCGCCGAAGAGGTTTTGCTCCATCTGGGCCAGAAGGGCCTCGCCGCCGGCGGCGGCCGCGCGGCCGCCCAGGTCCTGGTTGTCCCGCAGCACGCTGTTGTGCAGAGCGAACAGGCTCCCCGCCCACAGCAGCCCCGTCACCACCAGCGCCGCCACGCACAGCAGCAGTACCATCCGCTGGACCTGCCGGCGGATCGGCCTGCGTTTCATGTTTTTTGGTGTCTGTCCGCCCATTTACGGCAGCTCAGAGGGCGGAGGCCAGGGGGATGAGCTTTCCGTCCTGGACCCTGAACTTGCTCCAGCAGTTGAGGTTAGGGCATTTCACGGTCACATCCCGGGTGGAGGCGCTGATGGTCGCGCCGCACGCCGGGCATTTGTATGTGACGCCGCCGGTGGGCCCGGGCGTCGGGGGGGCAGCAAAACCGCCGGTAACCGCGTCCAGCACATCTTCCGTCAGCTCTTCCATCTGCCAGTTGTTGTTCATATCCATTCTCCTTTCACCGGCCATGGCCCGCCGTCTTTCGTCCGGGGGCCGTTCCCCGTTGATCCTCATATATAATTAAATATAATCCCGCCGTTGTCAAGAGCTGTGGCACGAGAGGGCGATATATGACGCGAATGGTACATTCCCGGCCCCTGCCGGTCCGCCCATGCGGCCAAAACGCGGCGCTCAAAAGAGCGCCGCGCAGCCGTTATGGACATAGGCCGTCCGCCTCTCACGCGGTAGGCACGGACAGAGGGATCTCCCGCCCGGCAAAATAGGCGATCAGACGCCGGCGCGTCACGATCCCGCACAGGGCGTTTCGCGAATCCACCACCGGCACAAAGTTTTGCTCCAGGATCGCGTCGATCACCGTATCCGTATCGGCGTCGATGGAGATGGCCGGGCAGAAATCCTCGCGGATGATATCCCGGATGCTGCATCTCTCCATGTCATGCAGGTCGTTCGCACCCTCCGCCATCAGGAAGCGGAGGAAATCCCCCTCTGTGACGCTGCCGATATAGCGGTCGTTTTCATCCAGCACCGGGATGGCCGTGTAACTGTGGCGGGAAATGACCTCCAGTCCCTGCCGGACGGAGCAGTCCTCATGGATACACACTGTTACGGATTTGGGGATCATCATTTTTACGATATTCATGGGAAACTCCTTTCTCAAGCGCCCGTTTTTTCTCAGCGGTCCAGTATTTTCATGAACTCGTCGCCGGTGATGGTCTCGTGCTGGTAGAGATAGACCGCCAGCTCGTCCAGCTTGGCACGATTCTCCGTCAATATCTGCGCGGCCTTGTCGTGCTGCTTTTTCACGATGGCCACTACCTGCTCGTCGATCTGGGCCGCCGTCTGCTCGGAACAGGCCAGGGAGGTGTCCCCGCCCAGATATTGGTTGGTCACCGTTTCCATGGCCACCATGTCGAAGTCGGCGCTCATGCCGTAGCGGGTGATCATGGCGCGGGCCAGCTTGGTGGCCTGCTCGATGTCGTTGGACGCGCCGGTGGTGTAGTCGCCGAAGACGATCTCCTCCGCGGCCCGGCCGCCGGTGAGGGTGGCGATCTTGTTCTCGATCTCCGCCCGGCTCATCAGGTACTTGTCCCCCTCCTCCAC
>CANQUE010000055.1 GCA_947626905.1 uncultured Oscillospiraceae bacterium | reverse complement strand
CCCTTTCAGGGGCTACGTCCGTATTTGCCCCTTCTAGGGGCTTCTCATGCCACCAGTTTACTGGTGGTCATGACTTTCGGATGTTTGCCGCCGGGGCTTCTTTACAGCGCCACCGTCTTGGTGGCGATCCTTTCGCAGAAGGCCCGGTCGTGCTCCACGAACAGGACGGTGGGCGCGGCCCGCAGGAGAAGCTGTTCGATCTGCATGCGGCTGATGAGGTCGACGTAGTTGAGCGGCTCGTCCCACACCAGAAGATGGGCCTTTTCGCACAGGCTCCGGGCCAGGAGGACCTTTTTTCGCTGCCCGGCGGAGAAGGAGCCCATGTCCTTTTCAAATTGGGCCCGGTCGAAGTCCAGCTTCCGCAATATGGCCAGAAACAGGCTCACGTCGATGCCGTACGCCTCCGCGTAGCCTGTCAGGCTGCCCCTCAGGCCGGAGGTGTCCTGGGCCACATAGGAGATGGCCAGGCCGCCGCCGGCCTCGAACTGCCCCGTATGGGGGATGTCCTCTCCGCAGATCAGCTTCAATATGCTGCTCTTGCCCGCGCCGTTGGCGCCCAGCAGCGCCACCCGGTCCCCCCGCTCCAGGGTGAAGGATACCGGCGGGCACACCGGCCCGGCACCGTAATCCACGGCCACATCTCGCAGCCGCAGCAGCCGGGGCGCGCGGTATACCGGCTGGGCCAGCTTCAGATCCTCCGCCGTGTCGATGTTTTTGAGAAGCTTCGATCTCTCGTCGGCGGCCCGCTGCTGCCGGGCCTGGATGGCCTTGGACCGCTGCATCATCCGGGCGGCCTGGTGGCCGATATATCCCCGGTCGCAGGGGCCCTGGCCGATCTTGGTCCGCTCGACCCGGTCGGACCAGTCCGCCTTTTCCCGGGCGGCCTGTTTGAGGCGCTTGATTTCCTTTTTGAGCTTTTGGTTCTCCTCCAGCTCGTAGTTGTCCTGGTTTTGCTTGTTCTCCCACCAGGTGGAAAAGTTGCCCCGGCACACCTGGATGTTGGCCCGGTTGATGGACAAAATATGGTCCACGCACCCGTCCAGGAAGGCCCGGTCGTGGCTGACCAGGATGAAGCCCTTCTTCCGGGCCAGATACTGGCTCACCAGCGCCCGGCCCCGCATGTCCAGGTGGTTGGTGGGCTCGTCGATGAGCAAAAAGGCGTTCTCCCGCAAAAACAGCGCGGCCAGCAGCGCCTTGGTCCGCTCGCCGTTGGACAGGGTGGCAAAGGGCCGGTACAGCGCCCCCTCGTCCACCGCCAGCTTTCCCAGTTCCCGCTGCAGCTTCCACTCCGGCGCGTCCGGGCACGCCGCCGCCAGCACGTCGGCGGTGTCCGCGTCCATATCCGCCACCGGATAGGGGAAGTATTCAAAATCCACCGACGCGGCGATGGCCCCCTGGTAGGGATACTGGCCCATGAGCAGTTTCAAAAAGGTGGTCTTGCCCCGGCCGTTGCGGCCGGTGAAGCCCAGCCGCCAGTCCGTGTCGATCTGGAAGCTGGCGTTTTGGAAAACATAGTCGTACCCGTCGCCATAGGCGAAGGTCAAGTTTGAAACGTCGATCAATGACATGTCATGCCCTCCGATAAAATAAGATCGGCCACGGGAGAACGTCGCCCGCAGCCGACGGAGGGCATGGTCGCCCCATGCCGCAAGTCAGTTGAAAAGAATGCCGCTCCCCCCGAGGCCGGCATGACGATAAAGCGGCTCCCGCCGCCGGGCTTTTTGCCCCATCATGCCAAAGCTGTCAGCAGGAAGCAGAATCCATCTTTTCACCTCAGATCGCATTTTGATGCTGTCAGTGTATCACAGAGAGGGAAAAAGCACAAGTCCAAGCAAAAATGTTTTCTAAATTTATATAAATCACTTGACAAAATAAATATCATAGTGTAACATTGTTGACGAGGTGAGAGAGAATGAAGAAGACCCTTTACAGCCTGATGCTCTCGGACGACGTGGTCCGGGCGGTGGATGCCCTGGCCCACCGGATGGGCACCAACCGCTCGGCGCTGGTGAACCAGATCCTGGCGGAGTACACCGATATGGTGACCCCGGAGCGGCGGGTGCAGGACATCTTCCGGCAGATCGGCCAGATCCTGGACGCGGACGCGGAGCTGGTGCCCTTCGTGGCGCCCAACGCCATGAGCGTGAGCATGAAGTCCAGCCTTCAGTACCGCTACCGGCCCACGGTGAAGTACTCGGTGGAGCTGTACCGGGACCGGGAGGGGGCGCTGGGGGAGCTGAGCGTGGTGTTCCGCACCCAGTCTCAGGAGCTTCTGGACGCCATGGGACAGTTTTTCCGGCTGTTCAAACAGGTGGAGGACGAGCTGGTGGCGCCCTATCACCCTGTGCCGGTGGAATATGCCCTGTATCCCGGCCGTTTTACCCGCACCATCGCCCTGCCGGCCCGGCGGGATTATTCCAGCGCCGACGTGGCCGGGGCCATCAGCCAGTATGTGCGGCTGTTTGACCGGCTGATGAAGGGCGTGCTGGCCGGGAGCCTGTCCGCCCGGGACGTGGAGGCGGAGTATATCCGCTGGCTCCATGAGGGCAATATCATTCTGTGATGTACGATCATATAGAAGGAAGTGACCTTGTATGAACAGCGATAAGCTGACTCAGAAGACCATAGAAACCATCAACGCCGCCACGGCCATGGCCCGGGAGAACGACAACCAGTATCTGACGGCGGAGCATCTGCTGTACGCCCTGGTGGACGCGGACGGGGGGCTCATCCCCACCCTGCTGGGGCGGATGGGAGTGGACTGCGACGGCGTGCTGGCGGCGCTGGACAGCGCCATCGGCAAGCTGCCCAGGGTGCAGGGGGCCCAGAACGTCTATCCCTCCAACGAGTTCGGAAAGATCATGGACTTCGCCCAGAAGGTGGCGGTGCAGCTCAAGGACGAGTATGTGTCCGTGGAGCACCTGATGCTGGGCGTATTCGCCCACCCCACCGCCGCCATCCGGGATATCTTCCGGCAGTATAACATCACCAAGGACGGCTTCACGGCGGAGCTGGCCAAGGTCAAGACCGGACATGTGACCACGGACAGCCCGGAGGACACCTATGACGCGCTGGCCAAGTACGGCACCGATCTGGTCCAGCGGGCCCGGGACAACGAGCTGGACCCGGTGATCGGCCGGGACACGGAGATCCGAAACGTCATCCGCATCCTGTCCCGCAAGACGAAGAACAACCCCGTCCTCATCGGCGAGCCGGGCGTGGGCAAGACCGCCATCGCCGAGGGCCTGGCCCAGCGGATCGTCCGGGGGGACGTGCCGGAAGGGCTGAAGGACAAGACCGTGTTCTCCCTGGACATGGGGGCGCTGGTGGCGGGGGCCAAGTACCGGGGCGAATTTGAGGAGCGGCTGAAGGCGGTGCTGGAGGAGATCGCCAAGAGCGAGGGCAGGATCCTGCTGTTCATCGACGAGCTGCACACCATCGTAGGCGCCGGCAAGACCGAGGGGAGCATGGACGCGGGCAATCTTCTCAAGCCCATGCTGGCCCGGGGGCAGCTGCACTGCATCGGCGCCACCACCCTGGACGAGTACCGCAAGTACATCGAAAAGGACGCGGCGCTGGAGCGGCGGTTCCAGCCGGTGATGGTGGCGGAGCCCACCGTGGAGGACACCATCTCCATCCTCCGCGGCCTGCGGGAGCGCTATGAGATCTATCACGGGGTACGCATCCACGACGCGGCCCTGGTGGCGGCGGCCACGCTGTCCAACCGGTATATCTCCGACCGGTTCCTGCCGGACAAGGCCATCGACCTGGTGGACGAGGCGTGCGCGCTCATCCGCACGGAGATCGACTCCATGCCTTCCGAGCTGGACGACGTGCGCCGGAAGATCATGCAGATGGAGATCGAGGAGATGGCCCTCAAGAAGGAGACGGACCGGCTCAGCGCCGACCGGCTGGAGAAGCTGCGGGCCGAGCTGGCCGCCGAGAAGGAGAAGTTTGCCGAGATGAAGGCCCGCTGGGAGGCGGAGAAGGCGGACGTGGACGCGGTGAAGGGCCTGAAGGCCGAGATCGAGCGCCAGACCGCCGACATGGAGCGGGCCCAGCAAAATTACGAGTATGAGACCGCCGCGCGGCTGAAGTATGAGACCATCCCCGCCCTGCAAAAAAAGCTGGCCGAGGCGGAATCCGCGCCCCAAAAGGGGGGCACGCTGGTCCAGGACGCGGTGACGGAGGAGGAGATCGCCGGCATCGTGGCCCGCTGGACGGGCATCCCCGTGGCAAGGCTCATGGAGGGCGAGCGGGAAAAGCTGCTGCACCTGGAGGATATCCTCCATCGGCGGGTGGTGGGCCAGGACGAGGCGGTGCGCCTGGTCACGGAGGCCATCCTCCGCTCTCGGGCGGGCATCGGGGACCCTGACCGGCCCATCGGCTCGTTCCTGTTTTTGGGCCCCACCGGTGTGGGCAAGACGGAGCTGGCCAAGAGCCTGGCCCAGGCCCTGTTCGACGACGAGAAGAGCATGGTGCGCATCGATATGACCGAGTACATGGAGAAGTTCTCCGTGTCCCGGCTGATCGGCGCCCCTCCGGGATATGTGGGCTATGACGAGGGCGGCCAGCTCACCGAGGCGGTGCGCCGCCGGCCCTACAGCGTGGTGCTGTTCGACGAGATCGAAAAGGCCCACCCGGACGTGTTCAACATCCTGCTGCAGGTGCTGGACGACGGGCGCATCACCGACAGCCAGGGCCGGACGGTGGACTTCAAAAACACCGTCATCATCCTCACCTCCAACCTGGGCAGCCCCTACCTGCTGGAGGGGATCGGCCCGGACGGGGATATCACCGACGAGGCCCGCGCCGCCGTGATGGGCGAGCTGCAAAGGGCCTTCCGGCCGGAGTTTTTGAACCGCCTGGACGAAACGGTGTTCTTCAAGCCGCTGACCAAGGAGAACCTGACCGGCATCATCGCCATCCTGACGGAGGGGCTGAAAAAGCGGCTGGAGGACAGGCAGCTGGGCCTGCGGTTCACCGATGCGGCCCTGGCGCTGATCATCGACCGGGGGTATGACCCGGTATATGGCGCCCGGCCTCTGAAGCGGTATCTGCAATCCGCCGCCGAGACCCTGATCGCCAAGACCATCCTCGCCGGGGACATCCCCGCCGGGTCCACGCTGACGGTGGACGCCCGGGACGGGGCCCTGAACGTGACGGTCCAGGATCTGGTACAGTGATATTTTCCCGTATAACGCATCGGCGCCGCCGGAGAGGACTCCGGCGGCGCTCAGTTTTTAGGGGGAAAGCCGGCTCCGGCGCAGGCCGGAGGCACGGGATACCGCTGTCTTATGCCTGGAAGGGCACCACGCCCTCCACCGCGTCGGCGGCAGTGATGTGCTTGTCGCCGTTGTCCACATCGATGAGGATGTAGCGGTCGTTGCCCATGCCCAGATCCTTCATATAGGACAGCTGCCGGAAGGCGTGGCGGGTGGTCATGCGCTCCATGAGGGCGTGATGGTCCTCCTCCTTCATGGCGGCCACCATATCCACGCTGGCCTGGTCTGCCGCCAGGATGTCCACGCTGGCCAGGATGCCCACGTTGGGCGTCACCACCGGCTCCGCCTCCACGCCCTCGCAGTCGCAGGACACGGACATGTTCCGCAGCACGTTCATATAGGTGACGTGCTTGCCGAAGTGGTCGATGACGGCCTTGGTGGATTCGCTGATCTTCTCCATCAGCTCCTCCTGGGTCACGCCCCACTCGTCGTCGTCCTTGAAGTGGAGCATCTTCTTGCCGATACGACCGTCGGCGCAGCCGATGCCGATGTTCTTGTTGGAACCGCCGAAGCCGCCCATGAGATGGCCCTTGAAGTGGGTCAGCACCACCAGGGAGTCGTAATCGGGCAGGGACGCGCCCACGCTCATCTCGGTGAACCACTTGCCGCCCTCTATCGGCAGCGTCGTCGTGCCGTGCTCGTCGGTGATGTCCACGGTGGTGAAGTCCGTCCAGCCGTTGATCTTCAGAGTCTGGCGGTGCTGCTCGGTGGTGTAGCGGTCGCCGTCATAATAGGTATTCGTTTCGATGATGGTGGCGTCGGGCAGCTCCTTGGCCATAAATTCTTTGACCCATGCCGGGGGGATGATATTGGGGCCGTGGGGCTCGCCGGTATGCAGCTTGATGGCCACCTTGCCGGTGATGGCGCCGTTGACCCGCTCATAGACCTTCATCAGTCCCTCCGGGGACAGGTCCCGGGTGAAATACACGATGGATTCGTTGCCGGTGCGCTGGGCGTAGGGGACGTACCGCTCCCCGCCGGTGGCTGCTGTTGCTTGGCCTGCCATAGTTATACCTCCTAAAGTGTTATGTTGATATGAGTGATTCCGCTTTATTCTCCCGCGCCCGTCAGAGCGGGCTCGTCTTCGTTCCAAACGTCCTTCGCCAGACGGAACACCGCCCACGCCTTGGGCCAGCCCACATAGAAACCCACGTGGGTCACGATGGCAGCGATCTCCCCGCGGGTGACGCCGTGGGCTTTGGCGTTCTCCAGGTGGTAGGTCAGGGACGAGTCCGTGATCCCAGAGGACATCAGCGCTACCACGGTGATGATGCACCGGGTCTTCAGGTCGATGTCGTGGTTGTTCCAATTCTCCCCAAAGAGAATGTCGTCGTTGAAGTGGGCGAAATCCGGCGCGAAATCGCCAAGCTGCGCCCTGCCTGCGGTCTGTGTGATCTTTTCCATGATGATACCTCCTGTCATTTATTCTGCTGTGATGGTGACGGTCACGTCGCCATTCGACAAAAGCGCGCGCATACCGTCCGCGTCTTGGTCAGTGATGCGGCCCAGACGGGTGTAGGCCCAGGAATTGGAGCCGTAAAACACCACCATCTGGTCGCCGGAGTAGAGCACGATGTCCCCGGCCTGGGTGGTGGTCTGCACATCCCCCCGCGGCAGGCTCTCGCCGATGTCGCCCACCTGCTCGAAGCCGCCGTACATGTGCAGCTCGATGGTGAGCGGTCCCTGGGCACACAGCGCCCGCAGCGCCTCCACCGACGGATTGTCCTCCCACGCCACAGTCACGGGTATATCGCCGATCTTCATGTTCATAGCAACTGCCTCCTGTTCCGTCTGCTCCTGTTCTATCTGGCCCGCCGGCGTGGCTTCCGGGACAGCCGCGGCCGCTCCTTCGGCTTTCCGGCTTTCGCCGCCGGCACAGGCGGCGAGGGCCAAGCCCATGCAAAGCGCCAGCGCAATGGTCGCGAGCTTTTTCATTTTGAACGATCTTTCCATACGGTGAGATCGGATTTTCCCAGGGTCGTACACTTCATTTTCCGCCTCCCAAAAGCCGCTTCACGCAGTTGTATGTGATCTCATAAATGGACAGGAACACATAATTGACCCCCGCCTCCTCCATGGCCGTCCGCTGCTTGGCGGTGACGAAGGTGTAGGGATAGATGCCGAACATGAACGGGAAAAAGGTGTAGATAAAATCCTGTTTTTCCGCCAGGGACATTTCGGGGAAAAACTTATCCAGGCACGCACGAACGGTCTGCAGAGACCGGCCGTAGACCGTTTTGAACTCTTTGAGCCTTTCCGGACGGCTGCCCGTTTCCATGTCGTAGTGGTTCATGCTCATGATCTTCAAAAGCCGGGCCCGCTTTTCCAGCGTCCGGGCGAACTTGTCCGCGAACGCCTCTTTGGTGAGGGTGTCGTTTGCCTCCATCATGGCGGCCAGGTCGGCGATCCACAGGGCGTATTCCCGCTGGAGCAGGGCCAGGAATATCTCTTCCTTCGTCTGGAAGTAGTTATAGAGGGACGTTCTGGTGAAGCTGGTGGCCGCGCTGATGTCCTTCATGGTGATCTCTTTGAAGCCCATGGTCTGATACAATTTTTCGCAGGCGTTTATGATCTCCTCTTTTCGGGCGTTCGTCAGTTCCGGCGATCCCTTCGGCATTTTTCGTCCTCCTTATTCCGTCGGCGTCTTTTTGAAAGACAGACATTTCCCCATCACGCCGCCGGTCCTCAGATAGCGGTAGGTGGGGAACTCGAACAGCACCGGCCGCGCCTTTCGCGTTCTGACATTCTGTCAAAACGCAGTATAGCACTATTCTGACACAGCGTCAATACATTTTTCCCGTCGGCCGGCCCGCCGTTCAACGCCCCCGCGATGAACGGATCGCGGGCGGCTGTCCGCGTTTAAGGGGAAAGCCGCCCGCTGTGCGGGTCATCCGCCGCCAGAAGGATAACGGTCTCATTCTCGCCGCGGGTGTATTCCCGCAGTCTGGACTCCAGGAGCGGGTCGGAGGCGGAGCAGAGGAACCGGCCGTCATAACACTCAGGCCCGAACAGCCCGTCCCGGTCCTGGATATATACATTGTCGTGGAAAGAAACGCCGTTGTCCGTCTGGTAGATCGAATCATAGCCGCAGGAGAGGATAAAGCGGCGGCTGCGCAGGAAGACGTTGTGGGAGACCTCCAGCGTTTTCGCCGAGAGCCTGCCCCAGGCCCCCAGGACCAGGCAGGCGAAGGGACAGAAGCTGTTGACGCCCATGGATCGAGTGCCATAGTTGAAGCCGGCGTCGGAGGCGATGTTGTCCGAGATGGTGATCCGGTCGAAATCGAACCAGCCGTTGCCGTCGTTGAGCTGGATGCAGGCGCCGCAGCGCTCGATGAGATTGCCGGTACAGGTGAAGCTCAGACCGGTCACGGGGCAATCGCCGGCGCCCTGGGGCCTGCTCCCGGAGTAGGTCTCAAAGGTGATGCCGGAGCCGTCGTTGTCGTGGATGTAGTTGTTGCGGATGACCGCGTTTTGGACCACGCCATAGATGGC
The DNA here is from genome assembly GCA_947626905.1 of uncultured Oscillospiraceae bacterium. Lineage (GTDB taxonomy): Bacteria > Bacillota > Clostridia > Oscillospirales > Oscillospiraceae > CAJOIG01. The sequence continues at coordinate 3,800 of CANQUE010000055.1, read as the reverse complement.
GTCGTTGATGACCCCGCAGTCCGGCTCCGGCTGGCTGAAACCGACGGTATTCTGCCGCCCGTAGGCCACCTCGCAGTTTTGGATGACCACGTTTTTGTCGGACTCGGAATGGCCCCAGAAGGCAAAGACGCTCCAGTAGTGGATCGCCAGGTTGTCGAACACGCAGTCGCTGGACACGGCGATGGGCCAATAGGAGCCGCAAAACTCGATGGAGTCGTAGACCTCGCCGGGGTCTCCGGCGTCGCAGCGCAGATACAGGGGGCCGGGGCACTTGTCGCCCAGAAGATCGATGGGGTATTCCCGCCCCGTCAGGTCCGGCATACAGCAGAACTCCAGGTCGTCCAGGCTGGTCTCGTGGCGCTGCTCGTCCCCCACGAGGAGCGTCCAGCCGGAAGCATTGTCCGGGTCGGGGGACGGGTCGTAGCTGTAGGCCAGATCCACATAGTGGTTGCCCACCCAGTAGCCGTAGACCCGCCCGGCCTCCTGCTCCGTGCCGTTTAGATAGATGCCGCCCACCGTGTCCAGGTCTTTGTAGAATTTCCAGATCTTCCGCCCGTCGTCGCCCTGAAAGTAAAGCTCCCACTTGCCGGCGCCGGCGCCGTTCTCCGGGGAGGTGGTGAACACAGGCTTTTCCCCCTGGCCATAGGCGGAGTAGGTCACGCCGGGCACCGTTTCGTACAGCTGCTGCCGCCACATGTCTCCCCGTTTGAAAAAGACGGCGTCCCCGGGGCGGAGATCCGCGTTGATGACCTGCCAGACGGACTGCCAGGGACTCTCGGGAGAGGTGCCGCTGTTGCCGTCGTTCCCGGTGCTGGAGGACACATAGTAGGCCTGCCCGGTGTAGGTTTCGCCGGGGAGGAAGACGTCGGACCGGACGATTTCCGTCCGGGAGGACAAGATCGCCTGCCGGCGGGCGTCCGCCTGATCCTCATACTCCGAGGCCGCCGATCGGGGCGAGGGGCTGCTGGCCGGGGCAGGGTCAGCCCCGGCGGCGGGCGCCAGAGTCAACGCCATGACAGCGGCCAGGAACATCGCCAAGATCCTTTTTCCCATACTTACCCCTCCAGGTCCTAATAAGTTTACATGATCTCTACAAATTCGTCTGAAAGGATTCCTTCGCGGCCTTTACGATGTCCTCGATGACGCGCACCTGGGGCGTGGTGCACCCGTCCAGAAGCTCCGCGATGTGCGCCAGCGCCGCGCTCCGCCCGGACGGGGCTTTGTCATACAGAAGCTCGTCTGTCCGGACCTCCAACGCGGCAGCCAGAGCCGCGAAGATGGGCAGGCTCATTTTCGTGTTGCCCGTTTCGATGTGGCTCATATGGGTGGTGGAGATGCCTACCTGCTCCGCCAATTCCTCTTGGGACAGCCCCCGCGCCTTTCGTATTTTCCGGATCCTCTGTCCGATCGCATAGTAATTCATATACATTCCCGCCCATATAATTCATTTTAACTTGAATTATATGGGCTGTTATGTTATCATTACATAAACTATATAGGCTATTTAATGCCTATATAGTTTATACTCTGGTGTCACACAGGGCAAAAGACCGGGCAGGCGCCTTTCGCCCCGGGATCGAAAGAGAAGGCGCCCATGGAAACGAAGAGAAAAACAGAGGTTCTCAGGACAAATGGCCATTGATACACAAGAAAGACGAAGGCCGCTGGTAAGCGTTATCATGCCGACATATAATTGCGCGCGGTTTATTGCGGCGTCGATCCAGTCGGTCGTTGAACAGACGCTGACCGACTGGGAGATCCTGATCGTGGATGACGGCAGCACGGATAATACATATGAGTTGATAGGACCATACCTTGAGAAGTATCCAAATATCCGGTACTCTTGCCTGGCAGAAAACAGCGGTCCCAGCGCTGCGCGTACGGAGGCGATACGGAAAGCGGAGGGGAAATATATCGCTTTTCTGGACAGCGACGACATATGGATGCCGGAAAAGCTGCAAAAACAGACGGCGTTTATGCAGGAAACAGGCGCCGTTTTTTCCTGCACGGCATATGAACAGATCGACGAGAAGGGGAAAAGACTGCACCAGGTGTTGATCCCGCCGGAGAAGACAGACTATAGAAAGATGCTCCGGCTGTCCTGTCCCGTGGGGAACCTGACAGCGATGTATGATCAGGAGGCCCTGGGAAAATATGAGGTCCCGCCGATCAGAAAGCGCAATGATTTTGCCCTGTGGCTGAAAATATTGAAAGACACGGAATACTGCGCAGGTATGCCGGAGGTCTTGGCGCAATACCGTGTGCGGGCAGGTTCTGCCAGCTATAACAAACCGAAGCTGATCAGGTATCAGTGGGCGCTATACCATAAAATAGAAAGACTTGGATGGATGAGCAGCTGCTTTTATATGGCCTGCTGGGCTGTAGCAAAAGGAGCGGGAATAGGGATAAACAAGAGGGCCGTGCCGTGATAGGAGGAAGAAAGATCGCGGTAGCGGGGATCGGATATGTGGGGCTGAGCTTGGCCGTGCTTTTGGCGCAGCGGCACAAGGTATACGCCTCGTGTCTGACCCAAGCCAAGGCGGACATGCTCAACGATATGAAAAAGTCTCCGATCCGTGATGGGGAGATCGAGGCGTATCTGGCCACAAAAAAGCTGGATCTGACGGTGACGACCGATGCGCGGGAAGCCTATACCGGCGCGGAACTTGTCATCGTTGCCACCCCGACCAATTATGACTCCCGCAAAAATAGCTTTGATACCTCAGCCGTCGATGAGGTCGTCGCGCAGGTGATGGAGTATGCGCCGGAGGCGATCATCGTTATCAAGTCCACCATTCCGGTCGGTTATACGGAGCGCATCCGAGCCAGGACCGGATGCGAAAATATCCTGTTCAGCCCGGAGTTCCTGCGGGAGAGCAAGGCGCTGTATGATAACCTCTATCCCAGCCGGATCGTCGTAGGAACAGACCTGTCGGACCAGCGGCTGGTGCAGGCGGCGGAGGATTTTGCCGCGCTGCTGAAGGAGGGAGCGCTCAAAGGGGATGTGCCCACCATGATCATGGGGTTCACAGAGGCGGAGGCGGTGAAGCTCTTTGCCAACACATACCTGGCGCTGCGGGTGAGCTTTTTCAACGAACTGGACACTTACGCAGAGATGAAGGGACTCCATACGGAACAGATCATTCGGGGCGTCTGTCTGGACCCCCGGATCGGCAGCCATTACAACAACCCCTCCTTTGGCTATGGCGGGTATTGCCTGCCGAAGGACACGAAACAGCTGCTGGCAAATTACCGGGACGTGCCGGAAAACCTGATCCGGGCCGTCGTGGAGAGCAACCGGACCCGGAAGGATTTCATCGCGGACCGGGTGCTGCGGATGGCGGGGTACTACGATTATTCCGGCCAAAGCGATTTCAGCGCCGACGGAGAGAGGCGCTGTGTGATCGGCGTATACAGACTGACGATGAAGTCAAACAGCGATAATTTTCGTCAGAGCAGCATCCAGGGCGTGATGAAGCGGATCAAGGCCAAGGGGGCCGCCGTGATCATATATGAGCCGACTTTGGAAAATGGCAGTACGTTTTTTGGCAGCGTGGTCGTGAATGACCTGGACCAGTTCAAATCGGAAAGCCAGGCGATCCTGGCCAACCGCTATGATCCCGATCTGGACGATGTGGCGGAAAAAGTCTATACAAGAGATCTGTTCAGAAGAGATTGATGCTTTCTATAGAAGGAACGGTGACCGTATCACGGTCACCGTTCCTTCAGTCTGTCAAAGAAAGAGCCGTTTTCAAGGAACGAAAGCGGCCCGTTTTTGCCTAAAGGCGTGAAATAGGCAG
>CANQUE010000054.1 GCA_947626905.1 uncultured Oscillospiraceae bacterium | reverse complement strand
GTGTATCACCCCTTCCTTTCATTCTAGCACAAAAAGATGGTAGGCACTTTCGTGTCTACCATCTTTTTACCACGTCAAGATGCCGGGGCGGCTTGTTATTCTTTCTTATGCTCTGGGGTGAGCCTTGTTGTACACATCCTTGAGCTTTTTCTTCACCAGCTGAGAATAGATCTGGGTGGAGCTGATGTCCGCGTGGCCCAGCATCTCCTGGATGGAGTGCAGATCCGCGCCGTTCTCCAGCAGATGGGTGGCAAAGCTGTGGCGCAGGGTATGAGGCGTGATGTCTTTTTCGATGCCCGCCTTTTGCTGGTAGCTCTTGACGATCTTCCAGAAGCCCTGACGGCTCATCCGCTCGCCGCTGACATTCACGAACAGCGCCCGCTCGGTGGGGCTGGCGATCATTTCCGGCCGGATGAAATCCACATAGTCTTTCAGCGCCTTGATGGCCTTGGGGTACAGCGGGATGGCCCGCACCTTGTCCCTTCCCCGGCAGCTGATGATCCCGGCGGACAGGTTCACATCCGACACGTCCAGTCCGATCAGCTCGCTGACCCGGATGCCTGTGGCATACAGCAGCTCCAGCATGGCCCTGTCCCGGTAGCCCTTGCGGTCGGTGCATTCCGGCTGGCTGAGCAGCAGCTCCACCTCCTGGGCGGTGAGGATCTCCGGCAGTTTATGGGTGGCCTTGTCCGGCACCAGCTTCCCGGTGGGGTTGGTCTCCACATAGCCGTGGAGCTTCATCCACACATAGAAGTTTTTCAGCGACGCGATATTACGGGAAACCGTGGCGACAGATTTCCCCTGCTCCCGAAGATGGCTGATATACTCCCCCAGCTCCGTTTCCCCGGCAGTGACATAATCGCCGCCGTCCGTTTCGTCCAGATGGTCTCCGAACTGGCGGATGTCCCGCAGGTAAGAGCTGAGGGTATTCTTGGAAGCCTTCTTCTCATCGGCCAAATACCGCTCGTATTTCTCCAGGCACTCCTGATTTGTCATCGTGGCCACACTCCCGTATGTCATTTGACATAATTATCGTATGTTCACTATACAACAAATTCAAAGAGTAATCAAGAGATTTTTTCGAGAAATGTCATATTTGTTACTTTTAACGGCGTTTATGTTAACTTAATTCTTAATTAAGTTACATTTTGTAATTCATATATCCCCTAAAACTCCAGCTTTCTCCCATTGTTAGTATCAATAGTTACATTTAATAACGATATTTTGTGTTTTTGTAATCAAATATGGCTTCTTATAGATAGATTACGATTCGTTATTAAACTTGCCTAATGGCGCCGGCGTTTATGTGTATTTCGACGAAGGGCAAGCAGCGCGCCGGCCACAGCGCCTGCCCCCGCCGCCGCAGCCAATACGCCCAGCCATGGGCCAAAGGCGCACCGGCTCCCGCCCAGGGCGCAGCAAAGGGCCGCCAAGACCACGGCTCCGCCTCCCACGGCGCCGCCGGTGGCCATGGCCTGCCGGCCCCTTGCTCTGGCGATGACCGCCGTGGAGATCAGCACGCCGACCCCCGCGCACACCGCCGCGCAGATCCCTCCCAGGCTTTGAGGCAGCGCTTCCGACCGGATGGCCCATGCGATGGGCAGCGCCAGCAGCGCGGTCAGCGCCAGAGCGCATGCCTCCCCTATCCCCGCGCACACCGCAAAGGATCTTTTCTTCAGAAACGACATAAAAACATCCCCCCGTAATATGGCTGTTCAAACCTATTCACGGGGAGATGGAAATATGTGCGCTTATGGGACGACCTTACCTGGGTTCCTCGGTCTGCTTGCCCACGCTGGAGATGGACCACTTGGTCAGGTGCAGCCGGACCCGGTCCTCGCTGGTCTCAATGACGATGGAATTGTCCTTCACGCTCACGACCTTGCCCATGATGCCGCCGATGGTGGTGATGGTATCCCCCACCGCCAGATTATCCCGCATCTGCTGGGCCTGCTTTTTCTTCTTGTTTTCCGGACGGATCAGGAAGAAATAGAACACCGCGATCATGGCGACCAGCATAAAGATCATGCTGCCCATGCCGCTGCCGGCCGAGGCTCCGTCTGTTGTGGCGGCGGCAGGCGCGCATCCGGCAAGGACGCAAAGGGCCAGAACGGCCATCATAACAAGGGCAAGGACCCTGGTAAGACGAGAGTGTTTCATTTGATTACCTCCAAAAAAGTTACCTCTATTATAAATGTGTTTATATCCTTGTGTCAAGAAGTTTGGCATATTTTGCCCGGTAAGCCGTAAAGGTCCCCTCCTCCAGCGCCGCGCGTATCTCCGCCATCAGGTTGTTGTAAAACCACAGGTTGTGCATCACTGCCAGCCGCAGTCCCAGCGTTTCTCCCGCCTTGAACAGGTGTCGCACATAGGCCCGGCTGTACCGGCGGCACACCGGGCAGGAGCAGGCCGGGTCGATGGGGCTCTCGTCCCTGGCATATTTCTCGTTTTTCAGGTTGATGATCCCCTGCTTGGTGAAGAGGTGGGCGTGCCGGCCGTTCCGGGCGGGCATAACGCAGTCGAACAAGTCCACGCCCCGCCACACGCCTTCGATGATATTCCCCGGCGTGCCGACGCCCATCAGGTACCGGGGCCGGTGGACAGGCATATGCTCCTGGACCTGTTCGATGATGTCGTACATCTGCTGATGGGTCTCCCCCACCGCCAGGCCGCCGATGGCGTAGCCCGGCAGATCCAGCTGGGCTATGGCCTTCATATGTTCCACCCGCAGATCGGGATAGATGCCGCCCTGGTTGATGCCGAAGAGCATCTGCCCCGGGTTCACCGCGTCCGGCGCGGCGTTATACTCCGCCAGCGCTTTTTTGCACCGCACGAGCCACCGGTAGGTGCGGGCCGTGGCGGCCTCAAAATACTCCCGGGGGGACGGGATCTTGACGCACTCGTCAAAGGCCATGGCCACGTCGCTGCCCAGATTGGCTTGGATGCGCATGCTCTGCTCCGGGCCGATGAACAGCCGCCGGCCGTCCACATGGCTCTGAAAGGACACGCCCTCCTCCGTGATATGGCGCAGATCAGCCAGAGAGAACACCTGAAATCCGCCGCTGTCGGTGAGGATGGGGCCGTGCCAATCCATGAACCGGTGCAGCCCGCCCATGTCCCGGATCAGCTCGTCCCCGGGGCGGACGTGGAGGTGATAGGTGTTGGACAGCTCCACCTGGCAGCCGATATCCTCCAGATCCTTGGCGGAGAGGCCGCCCTTGATGGCCGCCGCGGTCCCCACATTCATAAAGGCCGGCGTCTGCACCGTGCCGTGGGGCGTAATGAATTCCCCCCGGCGGGCGTGGCCTTCCTCCTGTTTCAAAAGCTTGTACATCGCTTCTCCCCCGCAGTTTAGTCGCAAGGGGTATTGTATCAGATTTTGCCGCGATGTCAACCGGACAGAGCGGCCGCTTTTCGTCCAAGGCAAAAGCAGAGGGAAACGCTTCCCGCGGAGCGTTTCCCTCTTGGCACGGCATCCTATGGACAAGGCGCGGACCTACCGGATAAACATGGCGTCCCCGAAGGAGAAGAACCGGTACTCCTGCGCGACGGCCTCGGCGTAGGCTGCCATGATGTGTTCCCGCCCGGCCAGGGCGGACACCAGCATCATCAGCGTGGAACCGGGCAGATGGAAATTGGTGACAAGACCGTCGATGCACTTGAACCGATAGCCGGGATAGATGAAAATATTGGTCCACCCGCTCTCCGGCCGCAGCAGTCCGTCCTCCCCGGTAAAGCTCTCCAGCGTGCGGCAGCTGGTCGTGCCCACGGCGATGACCCGGCCGCCGGCGGCGTGGGTATCGTTGACGGCGCGGGCGGTATCCTCCGGCACGGTGCAGAATTCCGCGTGCATCTCATGGTCCTCGATATTCTCCACCTTCACGGGCCGGAAAGTCCCCAGACCCACATGCAGGGTGACGAACTGCACCTTCACGCCCATGGCCCGGATCTGGTCGAGCAGTTCCTCGGTGAAGTGCAGCCCCGCCGTGGGCGCGGCGGCGCTGCCGGGATGGCGGGAATAGACGGTCTGATACCTCTCCGGATCGTCCAGCTGCTCCTTGATATATGGCGGCAGCGGCATCCGGCCCAGCCGCTCCAGGATCTCCAGGAAAATGCCCTCGTACTCGAAGCGGATGATCCGGTTCCCGTCCGGACCCACATCCTCTACCCTGCCGGTCAGCTCGCCGCCGCCAAAGATCACGCTGTGGCCGGGGCGCATCTTTTTCCCCGGCCGGACAAGGCATTCCCAGCGCTTGTCCCCCAGATCCCGAAGCAGCACCACCTCGACGGCGCCGCCGGTGGGCCTGGCCCCGATGAGCCGGGCGGGGATCACCCGGGAGTCATTGAGCACAAGGCAGTCGCCTGCCCGCAAAAAAGCGGGCAGGTCGTAAAAATGTCTGTGTTCCGTCTGTCCCGTGGTCTTATCCAGCACCAGCAGCCGGGACCCATCCCGGCGGGCTAAGGGGGTCTGGGCGATGAGCCGCTCCGGCAGCTCATACATAAAATCGGACGTCTTCAAATTCGTTATGCTCCGTACTGCAGATTTGTGCCCGGGTAGTAGAATCCCAAAATGGTCTGATAATCTTTTTGATAATACTGGGCCATGGCGTAAGCGCCCCACTGACTCATGCCGACCTTGTGGCTGGCGCTGACAAGCCCTTCATAGCCGCTGATCTCCCCTTTGGCCGCCTGTTCATAGGGGTCCGCCTTGCTCACAAGATAGGCGTATGTATTGCCGAACACCTCGCTGGCGCTGCGGATCTGTCCCCCGTCGCAGGCCGAATAGGCCGCCACGCAGATCTGGCCGTTGTAGGTGAGGTACACATTTTTCGTCGCGTCCACCGCCGCGTCTGTGGCGGAGAAGTGGCTCTCATCATAGTTGGCCCGGCCCCGGTAGAGTTGGCTGCCGTCGTTGGCGACGATGTCCATGCCGAATTTGTCGTATACCCCCAGGCTCGCCGTCATAATGTGGCTTCGGGAGGCGATCGCCGCCGCTTTCAGCGTTTCGACGGGCCAATAGTACCCGAATTCGTACGGGATCACGCCCCGCACATAATCCTCTACGCTCACGTAGTTGATCACGGTCACATATCCCGATTTGCCATAGGCCGGACGCAGCTCAAAATCGCCAAAATAGCTGTTGCCGCTCTTGCCGGCCTCCACTTTGGTGGTGGGCCGGTCCCCCAAAGGATGGAGGGCGACCGCGGAGGAAGAAGAGCAGATCTCCTCGCCCGCGGGATCGTATACCGAAACCGATCCGCCGCTGCTTCTGACCGTTACGGAGCTGTCCTCCACGGTCCCGGCGGAAAGGAACTGCCCGCCGGACATGGACCCGTACTCGAACCCGCCGCCGGACCGGTTGGTCAGCACCGCGCTGTCCACAGAGGTGTGCATATTGGCCGTTTCCACAAACAGCCCCACCCGGATCACATTGGTCTTGGTCTGCACCGGCGTCTGCAGGAAGGTGGCAGGCGTGTCCACAATGCCCTCGGCATCCGGCCCATCGGAAGGCGGCGTGGAAGACGACGGCGGAGGCGTCTGGCCCCCGGCGGCGGCGCTCTCAAATCGCTGGAACATGGCGGCCACCTCCGCGCGGGTGGCGGACCCGGAGGGGTCAAATTGGCCGCTGCCGGCGCGCCCTTTCACCACGCCCGCCTGCTGCATGGCGTATACGTCCTGCTTGGCCCAGGAGCTGATAGCGCCGTCGTCCGGGAAGGTGGCGGCGTCTTCGCTCTTAGCCACCGTCATGCCCATCACGGAGGCATAGCGGTTCAGCAGCGCGCAGACCTGCTCTCGGGTCACTATGCCATCCGGAGAAAAGGTATCCGCGTTGCCGTCCCCGGTGACGATGCCCTTCGCATAGGCCCATATGGCATAGCCCGCGTAGTATTGACCATAGTCCACGTCGGAAAAGCCGTGATAGCCGGGTCTTATGTACTGGGCGCTCACGTACCCTTCCAGAGAGCCGGCATGGATCTTATACCAGTCCCCGGACCGGCCATCCAGCGTCACGGCCGCGCCCTTGGACAGGGACCCTACGGAGCCGTACTCTGTGCCCGCCCCCTTGCGCACATATACGCCGGAGCCGGTGACCGTACCGGTCCGCCAGGCGGACTCCTCCACCCCGGCGTACCGGCCCAGCACTTTGATGAACATCCCCCTGGTCATCACCAGATCGGGAGAGAACTGGGTGGCGGAAGTACCGTCGAACAGCCGCTTTTCCGTCGCGTACTTCACCGCGTCATAATACCAGGAGGAACTGGATACATCGGTAAAATCCCCCACCGTGGCAGCACCCGCCGGAACAGCCAGACAGGACAGCGCCGCCAGCGCCGCAAGTAAAATGCTCCCGGCGCGGCGAAGGGCTTTTCTTGTCTTCATACTCTCCGCAGCCTCCTTATTTCGGTAAAACACTGCTTGGACAGAGATTGACGGTTAGGTTGACCTGTGATATACTCTTACATACATACTATAAACAAAAAATTACAAATTGTCAACAATTATGTAACCAAACACACATTCTCCGTGTTTGCATAGCCTATATCAGGAGGTCAACACCCAATGAAAAAGCTCAAAGTAGGCGTGATCGGCGGCACAGGCATGGTAGGGCAGCGATTCGTTTCCCTGCTGGCGGACCACCCCTGGTTCCAGCTGACCGTGATCGCCGCCAGCGGCCGCAGCGCCGGAAAGACTTACGCCGAGGCGGTGGGCAGCCGCTGGGCCCTGGAAGAGCCCATGCCGGAGGCCGCGAAGGATATCGTCGTAATGAACGCCGTGGCCGACAAGCAGGCCATCGCCGACCAGGTGGATTTTGTTTTTTCCGCCGTGGATATGAAAAAAGAGGAGATCCGCGCCCTGGAAGAGGAATATGCCCGGCTGGAGTGCCCCGTGGTATCCAACAACAGCGCCCATCGCTGGACGCCTGATGTGCCCATGGTGGTGCCCGAGATCAACCCGGAGCATCTGGCGGTCATTCCCGCCCAGCGCAGCCGTCTGGGCACAAAGAGGGGCTTCATCGCCGTGAAGAGCAACTGCTCTCTGCAGAGCTATGTGCCCGCCCTGCACCCGCTGAAGGACGAGTTTGGGCTGAACAAGGTGCTGGTGTGCACCTATCAGGCCATTTCCGGCGCGGGCAAGACCTTTGAGACCTGGCCGGAAATGGTGGACAACATCATCCCTTATATCGGCGGCGAGGAGGAAAAGAGCGAGCAGGAGCCTTTGAAGCTGTGGGGCCGCGTGGAGGGGGACCATATCCAGACCGCCCAGACGCCGGCCATCACCGCCCAGTGTCTTCGTGTCCCCTGCTCCAACGGCCACATGGCTGCGGTATTCTGTTCCTTTGACCGCAAACCCACCAGAGAAGAGATCCTGGCCCGCTGGGCGGCCTTTTCCGGCAAGCCCCAGCAGCTGGGCCTCCCCTCCGCCCCCAAGCAGTTCATCCACTACTTTGAGCAGGACGACCGGCCCCAGACCAAGCTGGACCGGAATCTGGAGGGAGGCATGGCGGTGAGCGTGGGCCGCCTTCGCCCCGACAGCCAGTATGACTACAAGTTCGTCTGCCTGAGCCACAACACCCTGCGGGGCGCGGCCGGCGGCGGCGTACTGCTGGCCGAGCTTCTGTGCGCCGAGGGCTGGTTCGACTGACCTCCAACATATTTCGATCGCAAAGGATGCCGTGGGCTGTCTGCCCGCGGCATCCGCGCTTCTCAGGAGGGATCATTTTGCTATCACCGATCTTTACCGGCTGCGCCACCGCCCTGGTGACGCCCATGAAAGAGGACGGAGCCGTGGACGAAGAGGCGTTCGCCCGGCTCATAGAACAGCAGTATGCCGGCGGCGTCGCTGCCCTGGTCGTCTGCGGCACCACCGGCGAGGCGGCTACCCTCACCCCGGAGGAACACGAAAGGCTCTACCGGCTCGCGGTGAAAACGGCCGCCGGGCGCATAAAGATCATCGCCGGGATCGGCTCCAACGACACCGCCAAGGCCCTGGCCATGGCCCGCCGGGCGGAGGACGCGGGGGCGGACGGGCTTTTGATGGTGACGCCTTACTACAACAAGACCACCCAGGCGGGGCTCATCGCCCACTTCACTCACGTGGCCGACCGCACGGGCCTGCCTCTGATCGTCTACAACGTGCCCAGTCGCACCGGCGTGGGCGTGGCGCCGGAAACCTACGCCGTTCTGGCGGACCACCCCCGGATCGCCGCGGTGAAGGAAGCCAGCGGGGACATCGGCCAATTCGCCAAAACCGTCGCTCTCTGCGGCGATAAGCTCACATTTTTCAGCGGCAACGACTCCGACACCGTAGCCATGATGGCCCTGGGCGCCAAAGGCGTGATCTCCGTGGCCTCCAACCTGGTCCCGGATGCGGTGAGCCGGCTGTGCGCGCTGTGCCTGGCCGGGGATCATCCGGCCGCCGCGGCGCTGAATCGGCAGTGGATGGACCTGTTTTCCGTTTTGTTCCGCGAGGTGAACCCCATCCCCGTAAAGACGGCCATGGCCATGGCGGGACTCTGCGGCGGCAAGATGCGCCTGCCGCTGGTCCCCATGGGACAGGAGAACCGGCGCGCGCTGGAGCAGGTGCTGTCCCGCCACGGGATCTTATGACAAAAAGGCGGCCCGGTGGACCCGGGCCGCCTTCGCGATGCTATTTTTCGGCCGGCAGTACGGCCATGCCCTATTACTTCTTCTGCACGTATTTCAGGCAGTCGATGGTAACGGCAGCCAGAATGATGATGCCGGAGAAGACGAACTGCAGGTTGGTGTCCACGCCGAGAATGGTCAGGGAGTAGGTCAGGGCGGTGAAGATCAGCACGCCTACCACGATGCCCTGGATCTTGCCGATGCCGCCGCTGAAGGAGATACCGCCCACCACGCAGGCGGCGATGGCGTCGGTCTCCCAGCCCTGGCCATAGGAGGCGGAACCGGAGCCCACCATACGGATGCATTCCAGCCACGCGCCAAAGCCATACAGGATACCGGCGATGGCGAAGGCGGTGATGGTGACCCTGAACACGGAGATGCCGGAAACGGCCGCCGCCTCCGAGTTGCCGCCGACGGCGTACATATTCTTCCCCAGCGTGGTCTTATTCCATATGAAGTACATAATGGCGATGACCGCGACCGCCCATAGGATGATCGTGGGGAATTTCCCGCCGATCTTCGGCATGATGATGTTCTGGATCTCCGGCTCGATGGCGCCGAAGGAAACGCCCTTCGTGGCAAAGGTCATGATGCCGAACATGATCAGCATATTCGCCATGGTGGAGATGAACGGATGGATCTTGAACCGGGCGGTAAAGAAGCCCGCGAAGCTGGTAAACAGCGTGGTGACGCAGCAGCAGACCACCAGCGCCATGATCATGCGCACGCCGATCGGAAGAGCGGTAAAGTCAAAGATATGGCCGAACAGCGCGCCGGTGTTGATGCCTTTGTGCATGATCATCGTCGCCAGGACCATGCTGGTACCCACCATACGGCCCACGGACAGGTCGGTGCCGCCCAGCAGGATCAGGCCGCCCACGCCCAGGGCCAGGAACATACGGGGAGAGGCCGCCTGGAGGATGTTCAGGATGTTGGTGACGGTGAGCAGTTTCGTGTTCTTCACCACCGGCGCCAGGATGCACAGCAGGATGAAGATCAGCACGATGACTATGTACAGGCCGTTGGTGAGCAAAAACTGCCGGATGTTGAAGGCGTACTTGTAGTTCTCCAGCTTTTGCTGCTGCTTTTCCGCAAACGTGAATTTGCTCAGCCGCAGCAGGTCGATCAGATGATACTTGTGGGTGTAGGCGTCGTGCAGACGGTCCTTGATCTGCTGCAGCGTGGCATCATGCTTCAGCTTGGCGTCAAACTGCTTGTTTTTGTATACGTATTTTTCGTCCTTTATCTCGCCCTGGTCGGAGAGCTTGGCGAGGTCGGCCGCGTGCTGGCTCTTCAGCTCCGCCAACTCTGCGTCGTAGCGCTTGTTCTCCGCCTCTTTCTCCGCCGCGCAGGAAGCGGCGACCCGGCTGTAGTAGTCCTTGTTATAATTGGCGTCGAGATACTTGACCGCGTCGCCGGTCAGGGCTTTGATCTGCGCCTTGTTTTTATCCTCGACTTCCTTCGCCGCGGCAAGGGCCTTCTTGTCCTCGGCAATGATCGCCGCTTTCTCTCCCTTTGTATAGTTGGCGTTTTCCTTGACGATCGCGATATGGTTCGTCAGAGCCGTTACTTTGTCGGTACCGTCCACACGGAGCTGGTCGATCTTCTCCTGGATCTTGCCCACATATTCGTCGATGGGCGCCAGGAGCTGCTGTTCCTCCTCCAAGGACAGGATTTTCTCATTCAGGCTGGCCATGACACTTATTTCCCTCCAATCACAGATATTTCGCGCTCAGCCGCAGGAGTTCCTCCTGATCGGTCTGCTTGGTATCGACGATACCGGAAAGGTGGCCGTTGGACATGACGCCGATCCGGTTGGTGATGCCCAGGATCTCCGGCATCTCAGAGGATACGACGATGATCGCCTTGCCCAGCTTGGCCATTTTTATGATCAGCTCATAGATCTCGTATTTGGCGCCCACATCGATACCGCGGGTGGGTTCATCCATCATGAATACCGCCGGGTCCCGTTCCAGCCATTTGCCGAAAATGACCTTCTGCTGGTTGCCGCCGGACAGCGCCGTAATGGCGTCGGCCGGTCCCATGCACTTTGTGTGCATCACGTTGATCTCATTCGCTGTGGCCTTGACCATCTTGTCCCTGGACAGGGACATCCCGGTCTTGTAATGTTCCAGGTTGGTGATCGTCGTGTTGAACGTCAGATCGCCCTCCAGGAACAGGCCGGTGGACTTACGCTCCTCTGTGATCATGGCAAAACCGTGATCCATGGCGTCCCTGGCATTGGCAAAGTTCATCAGCCGGCCCTTGTAGTACACACGCCCGGCCGCTCTCGTGCGAACGCCGAACATGGTCTCCAGCAGCTCTGTGCGCCCGGCACCCACCAGGCCGTACAGGCCGAAGATCTCCCCTTCCCGCACGTCGAAGGAGATATCCTTCAGGTTGGGGGCGAATTTGGTGGACAGATGCTGCACGGAGAGGACCACGTCCCCCGGCTGGTTATCCACCGGCGGGAAACGGTTGTCCAGCGACCGGCCCACCATGGCGGCGATCAACTCGTCCATGTTCGTTTCCTGGGTCTGCTTGGTCATGACCAGCTTGCCGTCCCGCAGAACGGATACCTGATCGCAGATCTCAAAGATCTCGTCCATCTTGTGGGAGATATACACCAGCGAGATGCCCTGCGATTTCAGGTTGCGCATCATCTCGAACAGCTTGCTTACCTCCCGGACGGTCAACGAGGACGTGGGCTCGTCCAGCACGATCAGCTTCGCGTCATAGGAAATGGCCTTGGCGATCTCCACCATCTGCCGGGCGGAGACCGACATGGTCTTCATGGGCGCGGTCAGGTTCACGGTCATGTTCAGCCTTCTGAACAGATCGGACGCCTCCCGCTTCATGCGCGCCTCATCCACGACGCCCATGGAGTTTTTCGGATAACGGCCCAAAAACAGGTTGTCCAGCACATTCCGCTCCAAGCACTGGTTCAGTTCCTGGTGGACCATGGCCACGCCGTTTTCCAGCGCGTTCTTGGGACCGGAGAAGTTGACCTCTCTGCCGTCAAAAATGATGGTCCCCTCATCCTTCTGATAGGTGCCGAACAGGCACTTCATCATCGTGGATTTACCGGCGCCGTTCTCGCCCATCAGGCCCATGATGGACCCTTCCTTCACATCCAGGTCGATGTGATCGAGAACACGGTTGCGGCCGAAGGATTTGCACATACCGCGGATCGATAAAACGGTCTTTGCTTCCCTATCTGCCATTTTTTCACTCCTGTCCTTTCCCCTTCGCTTTTTCTGGAGCGCCGCTCCTCAGCCTGTTCCTGCCGGGCTGAGGAGCAGCGTTCCAAAAGGGGCCATCAGAAAGAAGTCTTCTGATGGCCCCTCCTCTAAGTCGCTACTGGATCTTTAAGCCGGTCATCACTGGAGCTTGGAGGTGTAGGAAGCAGCGTTGTCGGTCTTCACCATGTTGATGGCGAAGCCGTCATACTCGCTGGGGTTGGCCAGCCGGTCGGTGATGTTGGCTTCGGTCTGGCCGTCGCCGGCGATGTACTCGACATCCAGGTTCAGAATGCCGTCGTAGTTCTCCAGCTGGGGCTTATAGGTGGCGTTCAGGAAGTTATCGGTGGAGTTGAAGATGTCCAGCCAAACCTTCTTGACAGGGGCGTCGGCCTCCGTCAGCTGGTTGTTGAACGCGGGGTTGGGAGCGGTGGCGTCCAGGAAGGACTCGTAGTTGTCGGCGGTGACAGCGCCGTTCAGGGCGTAGAAGCAGCGGGTGGCGTCGTCATAGTAGTACAGATCCTCGCTCAGGACGTTGCCGGCGGCGTCGGGAGTGCTGATACCGGTCATGATGTCGGCGTCATCCAGGGCGTTGCGCATCACACGCAGGGTCAGATAAGCCTGCACGTCGGCGTTCTGGGTGATGGTGCCGCAGTAGCCGTCGGCGATTGCGGCGACAGCGTCGGAGTTGGCGTCATAGCCAAAGGTGGGGACGTTGTTGTCCTTGGACCAGGCATTGAACACGGCCATGCCCATGCCGTCGTTGTTGGA
>CANQUE010000053.1 GCA_947626905.1 uncultured Oscillospiraceae bacterium | reverse complement strand
CCCCTGATCACCACCAACTGCGCGGTGCTGGGCGTGGTGCTGCTGAACACCCAGAACAGCTACAACTTCCTGGAGAGTGTCATCGACGGCTTCACCGGCGGCGTGGGCTTCACGGTGGCCATCGTGCTGTTCGCCAGCGTGCGGGAGCGGTTGGAGTTTGCCGACTATCCCAAGGCTTTTGAGGGCTTCGCCATCTGCCTCGTGACCGCGGCTCTGTTCGCTCTGGCGTTCATGGGCTTCTCCGGTATGAAGATCCCTGTATAAGGAGGGCGCAGGACAATGACTGTTATTTCCGCTATCGTGATCCTCGGCGCGCTGGGCCTGCTGTTCGGCGTGCTGCTGGTCATCGCCGGCAAGGTTTTCTATGTGGAAAAGGACCCCAAGGAAGAGGCGGTCCGGGCCGTGCTGGCCGGCGCCAACTGCGGCGCCTGCGGCTATCCCGGCTGTGACGGTTACGCCGCCGCCGTGGCCAAGGGCGAAGCCCCGGTCAACGGATGCGTGCCCGGCGGCGCCAAGGCCGCCGAGGCCATCGGCGAGATCATGGGCGTGGCCGCCGACGCCGGCGAGGCCAGCGTGGCCTTTGTCCGCTGCTCCGGCACCTGCGGCCACACCAAGAAGAAATTCGAGTACGAGGGCCTCAGCTCCTGCCTGGCCGCCACCCGCGTGCCCGGCAGCAACGGCGCCAACATCTGTCCCGCCGGCTGCCTGGGCTTCGGCGACTGTGCCGCCGCCTGCCCCTTCGACGCCATGCACATCGTGGACGGCATTGCCCAGGTGGACCGCTCCAAGTGCGTCGGCTGCATGAAGTGCGCCGAGACCTGCCCCAAAAAGCTGATCATCAAGGTCCCCGCCGCCTCCACCAACGCGGTGGGCTGCAACTCCAACGACAAGGGCGCCGCCGTCACCAAGTACTGCGACTTCGGCTGCATCGGCTGCATGAAGTGCAAGAAGGAATGCCCGGCCGACGCCATCACCATCGAGAACTTCCTGGCCAAGATCGACCAGTCCAAGTGCGTCCACTGCGGCCACTGCGCGGAGATCTGTCCCCGGAAGGTCATCCACACCTTCGACTGATCCCCGCAAGACCCCAAAGCGCCCGGAGCCATCCGGGCGCTTTGCTTTTTTCTCTTCCCTGTGATATACTCTTGTCCAGCCCGGGAAAGGAGCGCCGATCATGGTTCTGATGGAAAAATTACAGGCCCTGGCAGACATCCACCTGGGGCCGGTGCAGCTGGGGAACATCTTCTCTGCGCTGCTGGCCCTGGTCGTCTGTCTGGCCGCCGGACGTTTTCTCCGCGCCGCCCTCTACCGGGGGCTGGACCGGGCAAAAAAGCTGGACCCTACGCTCCGGGGCTTCGTACAGTCCGCGGTCCGCATCCTGCTGTGGGTGCTGACGGCCATCATCGTGGCCGACGCGCTGGGGCTGTCCACCTCCTCGCTGGTGGCGGTGGTCAGCGTCATCGGCCTGGCGCTGAGCCTGTCCATCCAGAACGTGATGGCCAACGTCTTTTCCGGCATCACCCTGCTGGTGACAAAGCCCTTCGAGGCCGGGGATTACGTGGATATCTCCGGCAAAGTGGGCACGGTGAAAAAGGTGGGGCTTTTCTACACCGTATTGGATACCTTTGAGAACATGCGGGTGAGCGTGCCCAACGCGGACGTGACCGCGGCGGCGGTGGTGAACTATTCCGCCGAGGAAGTGCGGCGGCTGGATCTGACCTTCTCCGCATCCTACGACGCCCCCACCGAAACGGTCCGGGCCGCCCTGCTGGAGGCGGCGGAGCAGGACAGCCGGGTCCTGGCCGACCCGGCCCCGCTGGCGGCCATCCGCTCCTTTGGCGCGAGCGCGGTGGATTATGCCCTGCGGGTCTGGTGCCGCCAGGAGGATTACTGGGACGTGCGGTTCCGGCTGAACGAGCTGGTGCGGGACAGCTTCGCCCGCCACGGCGTCCAGATGACCTATGAGCATCTAAATGTGCATATTCAGTAATTCGCCATTGACAACCGTCTGAAAACAGGGTATCATTAGGCATCGACTGCATGGGAGGCGCTTTTCATGCGTTTCGGCTTTACCGCGGAATTTAGCTTCTTTACCTTTGCCCGGCAAAAGTAAAGGCGATCTTTCCTGCGGTAAAATGAGCAACGACTACGCCGCGCGGTGAGATCACCGCGCGGCTCTTGTTTTATATTTCATTGAGAAAGGCAGAATGACCATGGAACTGGAATCCCTGAAACAGCAGATGGATGAGCTGGACGGACAGATGAGCGCGCTGTTCGCCCGGCGGATGGAGCTCTCCGCCCAGACCGCCCGGCTCCGGCAGGCCCAGGGGCTGCCGCCCACGGACCTGGCGGGACAGCGGGAGGCGAAGGCCCGCTTCCAGGCCGGGGCGGGCCAGGCGCTGAGCGGCTATGCCGGGGTGTTGTACGCCACGCTGCAGGACGTGAGCCAGAGCTATCAGGCCGCCCTGCTGCGGGAGCCCAGCGCCCTGTGCAGCCGGATCGCCCGGAGCGTGCAGACCACCAAGCCCCTCTTTCCCGAGTCGGCCACCGTGGCCTGTCAGGGCGTGGAGGGCGCATACTCCCAGATCGCCGCGGACAAGCTGTTCCAGGACGCCCACATCTCCTATGTGAAGAGCTTTGAGGCGGTGTTCGCCGCCATCGCCAGCGGCTTTTGCCGGTACGGCGTGCTCCCCCTGGAAAACAGCACCGCCGGGTCCGTGAACCGCATCTACGATCTGATGATGGAGTACAACTTCAGCATCGTCCGCTCCGTGCGGGTGAAGGTGGATCACAACCTTCTGGCCCTGCCCGGGACAAAGCGGGAGGACATCCGGGAGATCTTCTCCCATGAGCAGGCCATCGCCCAGTGCGGGGCCTTTCTCAAGACCATGTCCGGCGTGAAGGTGACGGTGTGCGAAAACACGGCGGTGGCCGCCAAGCGGGTAGCCGAGTCCGGCCGGAAGGACGTGGCCGCCCTCTCCAGCCACGCCTGCGGGGCCCTGTATGGCCTGGAGACCCTGGCGGGGGATGTGCAGGACAAGGGCAACAACTATACCCGTTTCATCTGCATCGGCAAGGACCCGGAGATCTTCCCCGGCGCGGACCGCACCAGCATCATGCTCACCGTGAGCCACCGGCCCGGGTCCCTGTACCGGCTGATGAGCCGGATCACCGCCCTGGGCATCAACCTGACCAAGCTGGAGAGCCGCCCCCTGCCGGACCGGGACTTTGAGTTCATGTTCTACTTCGATCTGGAAACCTCCGTCTACTCCCCCCGGTTCATCCAGCTGATGGCGGACCTGGAGGAGATGTGCGAGACCTTCCGGTACCTGGGCAGTTATTCCGAGATCGTCTGACCCCGGCCGAGAGCCGTGACCGAAGGCCAAGGCAAAATCAAAACGCGCCTCCCCTTGTGGCGATCCGGCAGGGGGGCTGCAAAGGAGGACTTTACCCATGAAAGTAAGATGCGTGTGGGAGCATAACGGCGACGACAGCATTCTGTACGCGGATAATTTTGTCGGAGCGTTTACACGGGGGGAGTCCAGAGATCTGGCTCTTCGGAAAATGCCCGCCGAGATCAGATCCTATCTCCGGTGGAAGGGAGACCCCACGCCGGACGGTTTTGAACTGGAGATCATCCAGGAAAAGCCGTCTTCCCTGACGGTTTCCGACGCGGATTCAGATGTCCTCTTTGAGACGGAAAAAGAAGCTTTGAGCCCGTCCCAATATGCGGAGCTGAAAGCCCTGGCCTTACGATCGGCACGCGATTTTTTCACGCTGTATCAGGCGATACCCGATAAGAACAAGAGCTGTCTGCCGGCCAGAAAAACATTTTACGGCCCGGTCCCCCGCACGGCGTTTGAGATGTACGAGCACACAAAGAACGTCAATGCGTATTATTTCGAGGAGATCGGCGTTTCCGCGGACAACGAAGGCACCATCCTGGAATGCAGGGAACGGGGATTCGCCGCCCTCGAAAGCCGGCCGGATCTCTTGAAAAACACGGTCTATCTTGGGAGCTATGACGAAGAATGGTCCTTGAGAAAAGTGCTGCGGCGGTTTATTTGGCATGACAGGATCCACGCAAAGGCAATGTATCGAATGGCGGTAAAAACGTTTGGTCCCGACGTCGTGCCAAACGTGTTCCGGTTCGATATATGATATCCCCGACGGAAAAATTGCCTGAGATAACGACATAGACCAACTTGCTGTTCGATGCAATAAAACCGGATACCGAAAATCAGACCGTTGGCACACCGGCTCCCCGGTGAAAAGCCAACGGTCTGTTTGTCGGATATACGGTCGTCAATGGCAGGCGCTTTTTTCTCAGACTCTGGCGGCGGTCTGGCGGGGCCGCCGGGTATACAGCAGGGCCGTGTCCCCGGGCCGGAGCACCGTATCCCCGTCCGGGAGGATCATCTGATCCTGCCGGCGGACCATCACCACCAGCGTCTGCCGGGAGATATCCAGCTGCCGGATGGACAGCCCTGCCCAGGGATGGTCCTGCCGGAGGGTGACCTCCCGGAGGCTGACGCCGGCCTCGTCCCGATGGCCTGCCGCCCCCAATATGAGCAGGTCGCCCGGCTCCACCGCCGCGGCCGCCCGGGGCGCCAGCGCCCGTTCCCCCCGCTGGATCACCGCCGCGGCCAGCCCCGGCGGCAGGGGAAGCCGGCCCACCTCCCGGCCGGCCCAGGGGTGGTCCGGTCCGATCCGCAGGCTCACGAACCGGATATCCGTGACGCCGTCATCGTCCCCCTGGTTCTTCAGGCGGGTATACTGCTCCACGAATCCGGCGGACAGGATGCCGGTGGGGATGGCCACCATGCCCACCCCCAGGAAGGTCAGGATCGTTCCGAACACGCGCCCCGCCAGGGTGATGGGGTAGATATCCCCATAGCCCACCGTGAGCAGGGTGGACACCGCCCACCAAAACCCGGAAAAGGCGTTGCGGAACACCTCCGGCTGGGCCTCATGCTCCAGGCTGTACATGCACAGCGACGCGGCCACCATCAGCACCAGGATGATGAACAGGGAGCTGAGGAGCTGGTCTTTTTTGCTGCGGATCACGTCGGCGATCACGTTCAGGGCGTCATAGTAGGCGTTCACCCGGAACAGCCGCAATATCCGCACCACCCGGAACATCCGGAACACCACCACACCGGAGGGGAAGAACACCGGCAGAAAATAGGGCAGAAAGGACAGCAGATCCACGATCCCGCTGAAGGAGGTCATATACCGGACCGTGGCCCGGCCCGGCGCCAGATCGGGGTAAAGGTATCCCGCCGTCCATACCCGCAGGATATACTCCAGCGCGAAGCACACCACCGTCACCAGCTCCACGGCCTCCAGAATCTCATGGTACGGCCCGGCGCTGTCGAAGGTGGAGAACACGGCGATGAACAGGTTGGCCAGGATCATGGCGATCAGACCCACGTCAAAAAGCCGGCTGGGCCAATCCGTCCGGTTGCCGATCTGGATGATGTCGAATATCCGCTTTTTCCGTCTTTCCATGGCCGCGCCTCCGTCTGTCACGTCGTTATCCCCGCTCCGGGGGCCGGGCGGCGGAGATCGGCTCCGTCAGCGCCGCGCCCAGCGCCTCCGGATCGCTCACGACCCGCTTCGGGCCCCAGGGCGCCAGCTCCTCCGCCGTGCGAAAGCCCCAGGAGACGATGATCTCGTCCATCCCGGCGTTCCGGGCGGTCTGGATGTCCACCTCCGAGTCGCCGATGTACACCGCCCGTTCCCGGGCGACCCCGGTCTGGGCCAGAGCCTCGTTCACCATGTCCGGCGCCGGCTTTTTCCCCACCCCCGGCCGCTCCCCGATGGCCAGATCGAAAGCCCCCGGGAAGAACCGGCCGCACAGGTCCTTCACGCCGTAATCCACCTTGTTGGACACCACCGCCAGGCGCAGCCCCGCGCCGCGCAGCTTTTCCAGCAGCGCTTCGATGCCCTCATAGGGCCGGGTGTTGTCCAGATCGTGCTGTTTGTAGTGGACGTGGAAGGTCTCATACAGCCGGTCCAGCTCCTGGCTGGAAGTGCCCGCCGGGGCGCCCCGCTCCACCAGCTTGCGCACGCCGTTTCCCACGAACCGGCGCACTTCCTCCAGCGTCCGGGCCGGATACCCGTGCCGGGTAAGGGCATAGTTCAGACTGTTTTTCAGATCCTCCAGCGTATATAAGATCGTTCCGTCCAGATCGAATATGGCCAGATCGTATCGCATCTTGCGTTCCTCCCGCTATCATTTACCGCCGGGCGGTGATATTCATTTTCTCCACATGGTCCGCCAGGCCCGCAGATCCACCGGTTCATACCGCCGCCGCAGCTGCTTGACCACCGTGTTCCGGTCCGCATCGGAGATCACCACGTCGTACTCCCCCGGCACACATCCGAAGGTCACCGTCCGGCGGGTGCCCATCCGCTCCTCCAGCTTCCGCAGCATCCCCCGCCGGGACACGGCGGCGTCATAGATCCGCAGAAAGGAGAAGCCCTCGCTGAATTCATAGGGCCCGGAGTCTATTTTATAATCCCCCGCCCAGCTCTGGGTCCGCAGGGCGGCCTCCGCCTGGACGATCCGCTCCGTCCAGTCCAGGATGGTCAGATAGATCACGTCCTCATACTCGTCCGCGCCGCTCTTCACATAGTTCCGGTAGGGGGAGGGCCGCCGTTTTTCAAAGGACGTCCGCATGGCGTCGTTGGCCAGGTCCCGGTACCGTATGATCAGCAGATCGTCCCGGATGATGTTGCAGAAAAAGGGCAGCCCCTCCTCCCGGGCCCAGGTGATGATCCGCTCCGCCCGGTCCGGCGCCATGGGCACGGTGCACAGATATTCCATCTTCCCCATGTCATACAGCGCCGCTCCGTCCAGGGTGATGATGGGATAGCGCAGCTCCACCCCCGCCAGCCGCTCCCGGACCGTGGCCTGGGACTCCCGGGTGGACACGGTGAATTTCGCCCCGTCCTCGATGAGCCGGTTCAGCTCCACCCGGGAATAGGGGGACAGCTGGTTGTCCTCCCGCAAAATGGTATGGCCCAGGCCGGAAACGAACAGGGTGTCCCGGTCCCGGGACCGGGGCAGCTGGACCCGATTCACCACCTCGGCGATGAGCAGGCCGATCACCGTGTCCAGCAGCCGGTTGAAGGCATAGAGGTAAGCATTGGCCCCCTGGATGTGGTTGATGGCCACGCACAAAAACACCACCGCCGCCAGCGAGGCCATGCCGGTGGCGTGCAGCAGCACCGTGGAATAGATCGTCACGCCGGTAAAGAGGCCCACCAGCACATAGTGCACCGCATATTCCTCCGGCATCCCCGCCCGGAGCAGCCCCAGCTCCAGCGTGATCATCACGATGCCCCACAGTCCGCCGATGACCGTGCCGAACACCTTTTCCTTGGCCAGCGCCTTCATCTGCTTGGTATAGGGTTGGATGCTCTGGATCACCGCGATGGCGGAGAACACCGGCAGGCCCTGCCGTCCCCGCAGCTCGTATACCAAAAAACACAGCCACACCGAGATCACCGTTCGGATGATCCGCTGGCCTGGCAGCGGGATGCGCCGCCGGTTTCCGGCGGACCGTTCCGCCGTCGGTCTCGTTTCCGTCATGTCTTCCCTTTCTCTTTTCAGTCCGGCCGGCGCCCATGGAGCGTTTCCGCCAGGGTGCTCTTTCCCACCCCATAGGGGCCGTCGATCCACACGATCATCCCGTCCACCGTCAGCCGCTGACGTCCGCCAGCTCGAAGCGGATGACCTTTTTCAGCTCTTCCAGGCCAGTCTCCACCTGATAGCCGATCTTCCCGGCGCTGAACAGGATAGTGTCGAACCCCGCCGCGCTCTCATCGATCACCGTGCGGAAGGGCTTTTTCATCCCGATTGGGGAGCAGCCCCCATGGATATAGCCGGTCAGGGGCAGCAGCTCCTTCGCCTTTATCATGGCGATGCTCTTCTCGCCCACGGCTTTGGCGGCCTTTTTCAGCTCCAGCTCCCGCTCCGCCGGCACCAGGAACACGTAGTGCTCCCCGCTGGCGGCCACAGTGACCAAGGTCTTGAACACCCGCTCCGGGTCCTGGCCCAATACCGCCGCCACCTCGACGCCACCGATCGCCTCCGTGTCCCCGTAATAATGGGGCGTATAGGCGGCCTTCTTCTGCTCCAGCAGCCGCATCACGTTGGTTTTTTCGATCTTTTGTTTCGCCATCACAGGTCCTTTCTGAAACAGATGCTCCGATCCGCCTCCGCGAAACCCGTCCGCGGATGGAAGTCTCGGCTCCACTTGTCCGTGTACCATCGGGGGACGATCCTGCGGAAGCCGTCGTAGCTGTCCATGGCCCGGCGGTACCGCGCCGCCATGGCATCCACCTCCTCCGGCCCGAACTTTTTCGCCCACTGGATGGAGTGCACCGCCGCGTGGGCCGCGTAGACGGCCAGGGCCCGCCAGAAATCCTCCGGCGCCGGGCCGTCAAAATAGGCGTCGATCTGCCCCACGCAGTAGGGGACGCTGCACTCGATCCCGAAGCTCTCCAGCTTGTAAAACTCCTCGTAGGGGTCCCCCACCTCCCAGCGGTTGAAGTCGATCACGCCGATGGAGCCGTCGTCCCGGTAGATGAGATTGCCCGGGTGATAGTCCCCGTGCAGATAGGCCGGCGGCAGCCGCCATATCCAGTCGATGTTCTCCCGTACGTACCGGAGCGGGGCCTGGTCCCCCTCCTGCCGGAGGCGGGAGGACTCATACCGGGCCAGCTGCGCCAGCTTTTTCGCCTTCTTCGTTTCCGCCGGCACGTCGGCGGCCGCCACCGGGAGGGAATGGATCAGCCGCAAAATGCGGCCCGCTTCCCGGCCCAGCCGGTACTGCTCGCTCTCCGGCAGACCGGGCAGGACCGCTTCCAGGTCCCGGCCCTCCACCCATGCCAGGAGCATGTACACCCGTTTCCCGCCATCGCAGAGGCCGAACCCTGCCGGCGCGGACATGGGAAAGCCCAGGGCCCCGAATTTTTGGATGATCTCGTATTCCTTTTTCTTGGCCTGGTACTGCTCGCCGCCGGATATCCGCAGGAGCAGCCGCTGTCCCTCTTTCGTGGTGATCCTGTATTTTTTATCGCTGGACCAGCCCTTCGCGACCTCTTCCACCGCCGCCCAGCCGCCGCTGTGCGGGATATCCGCCCATGTCGCCCGCATCACGCCGGTCATATCGCTCTCCTGCCCGCCCATCACAGGTCCTTTCGGAAACAGATCACTCGATTGGCCTCTTCAAAACCAACACCCAGATGAAAACGCAAACTGTCGGCGTTGTCCAGCTCGCAGTCGCTGGCGAATTCCGCGCAGCCAAGCTCCTTCGCCCACGCCTCGCAGGCGGCCAGCAGCCGCCCCGCGCAGCCATTCCGGCGAAAGGGCTCTTCAACAAAAACGCCCTCCAGGTAGCCTACCGGGCTTGTTTTCGTCCCCTCCACATAGTCGTGCCTCAGCTGGCACTGGGCAAAGCCCACGGCGCGGCCCTGCTCACAGGCGAGAAAGCACACGGCATCCCGGCTGTCCGTCAGGCCGGCAAAATCCGCCGCCAGCGCCGCTGTTTCATGGCCGGGCCACAGCTTGGCGGCCAGCGCCGCCAGGGTCCCAATATCTTCGGCTGTCGCTTTTCTTACCGTCATGACCTGTTCGCCCCCGCCGTGTCCGGGCCGAATACCCGGTCCAGCTCCGCTTGCAGCTTTTGCTTCATCTCCGCCCGTTCCCCGGCCGAGGGCCGGTACTCGTCGGAATACATCTTCTCCATGGGATACCACCACACCGGGCCCTTGCCGCCGTTGCCGTGCGGTCCGATGTCCCCGGCCCGCCGGGGGAACAGATGCCAGTGCAGGTGCCCGTCCCCCATGCCCAGCAGCTCATAATTCATCTTCTCCGCGTGGAACGCCCGGGACACCGCCTGGGCCACCAGGGTCATCTCCTCCAGGAATCTGGCCCGCTCCGCCGGAGCCAGATGGAAGAGCTCCGTCTTATCCTGATGGTGCTTGTAGAGAAACAGCGTATAGCCGTAAAACCGCTGATGGTCGCCCAGCACCACATAGCCTGTTTCCAGCTCCCGGACAAAACAGGGGTTCTCGCCCCGGCGGATCATGTCGATCCGGTCGCAGATCAGGCACATGCGCATCCCTCCTGTTCGCGCACATAGCTGCGCGTGACGCCCGCCGGGACGTCCCGTCTGCGCCCGGTCATCACGGCATATACCACCAGGAATTGAACTGATAGAGATAGGTCCGCGCGCCCCTGGGCATCTGGGTGGCGGCGTTGAACACGTTATAATAATCCCCCGCGCCCATGCCGATGCACAGCGTGCCCATGGCCAGGCAGAAAATGAGCCGGGGCCATATCATCCCGACCACATAGGGGACCAGGCCGAACACCAGGTTGGGCAGCAGGGACATGAAGATGAACCGGCCCTTGCTCATAGTCTCCGGCCCCACCACGAACAGCAGTCCCTGGGCCCAGTTGGTGTAGAGATACGCGTCCTCCTTAAAGCACACCGCATGCAGCAGCTCGTGGGGGAACAGCGCCAGCAGCGACGCGGCGCAGCCCACCGGCAGCTGCCATTGGGCTCCGGGCAGATAGGACCAGCACCGCACCGCCGCCCCGGCTCCCAGCAGGACGATCAGCACAAGGCACAGGCCGTTGGCCAGCAGGCTCATCTGCTTGGTGTCCTTCACCTCTTTGAAGGGCGTCGCCCCGGGCATGTGCTCCCCGTGGGGGAGGCTGGCCGGGTCCAGATCGTATTTTCCCATGTAATGCAGTTTCATCGCTCGCTCCTACTCCGGCCGCCACTGACAGCGGTCCATATCCACCGTGCCGTCTTCCCGAAACAGCACGCCCTCCGCCTCCAGCAAAAACCGCTGGCCGTGGGGCATATGCGCGTCAAAGGCCCTCTTCGTGCCGCCGGACCGGTCCACCACCCGGTGGCAGGGCACGCCGCTGCCATCCGGGCAGGAGGCCATGGCCCAGCCCACCAGCCGGGCGCCCCGGGGCCGGCCCGTCATGCGGGCGATCTGCCCGTAGGTGGCCACTCTCCCCGGCGGTATCTGCCGCACGATGTTCCATATTTCCTCAAAAGTGCCCATGGTTTTTCTCTCCGGTAAGGGGGAAGGTATTTATCCTCTTAAATGTATTTACTTGCTTCTTTGATACTTAAAACATCCATTTCATCTTTATGTCTATTTATAAATCCCTTTACAAATTCAGGATTCGTTTTTGAGTAATCCCTTAGCGCCCAGCCGATCGCTTTATTCACAAAGAACTCTTTGCTGCCAAAGTTGTTTGCTATGATCTGTTCTAGCAATTCCGCGTCTGTTCTATCTTTTAAGCCAAGTTGATGCTCTATTGCGGTTCTTTTAAGCCATATGTTTTCATCTTTGGACCAATCGATCATCAGACCTTTAACCCTTGGGTCTCTTGATCCAATATCACCGATTACTTTACAAAGAAAATCTATTGTATCCCACCAAGATTTTGTCGTTATATAACATTTGATCCTTGGTATATCTTCAAAAGATACATATCGTTTTGTCGCAAGAAGATAATCATAAACCAAATATTGGAATTCCCTGTGTTTATCATCATAACATTTATCCAGAAACTCCCAATCTACCACCTTTGCTTTCTTATCGGCCCTGATAATGTCGTTATAGACTTCTTTTCTTTTTGGCGCGGGAAGGCCATAAAACTCAAACTGATCTCTCATATACCTTGACATAGCAATTGCGTTTTCTTTATCTTCTCTTGATTCAAATCGTTTTTTTACTTCTAAAAACTTGTCCATAACTTCAAATCCTTCACAACCACCGCTCTATTTCATCCTTTTGAAAAGCCGGGCGCTCCAAAATTCCATCCGTCAATTCGTTTTATCGGAACGTATATGTACCCCTTTCCAGTACGCGGGTCTGTAAAATCGTGCACAGCACCTGCAACGGAAAAGCCATTTTCCTTTACATGCTCTATCGCCTGTGAAAACGAAAATTCCTCACAGCCAAAACAAAGATACTCAAAAGACGGCACCGTCCATTTCGTCCAACCCTTTGGCGGGACCGCTTCATCTGCGCACTCTGCGCCTGCGAGATAAAGCCCTTTGGAGAAGTCCTCCCAGGGCTTGAAGCTGCGGGTAAAATCGGTCATCGCACCCCAGAACCCCGTGAAGGATCCGTCGCCGTCACGCTTGCAGAGCGCCTCGATCTCCGAAAAGCGGGAATTTGCCTCGTTCCACAATTTTTCAATAAACCCCTCGCCGTCATCTGTGCTGCCTTCTATGCCTATTACCGTAAATCGCGGCTTCAAAATATGCAAAACTGCCATGTTTACTCCTTAGCTAGCTTAATTGATAATACTAAGGGACGAGTATAAATAACAGCGGCAATGACGATACCAAGCGCAATACAAGCCGCAATGATCCTCTTTTTCATATCGCTAACTCCCCACAACTCCCGATCTGCCTTGCGGACAGTATAGCACACTTCCGGGCATAAAGAAAGAACCCGAAGCCATGAGGCTTCGGGTTCTGATGTTGGCAGCGACCTATTTTTCCGGTCCGTCTCCAGACAAGTATCGTCGGCACAGTCGGGCTTAACTGCCGTGTTCGGAATGGGAACGGGTGGACCCCCGCTGTAATAGCCACCAACTTTTTCAAGGCTGCGCCCTGAAAACTGAACAATGGGGAATATAGAAGGGAGGAAGGCAGAGTCTGCAAAAAACAGGTCAAGCCCTCGGGTTATTAGTACCGGTCGGCTGAACACGTTACCGTGCTTACACCTCCGGCCTATCAACGATGT
>CANQUE010000052.1 GCA_947626905.1 uncultured Oscillospiraceae bacterium | reverse complement strand
AAGCCCCCGCTCTTTCAAAGAGCGGGGGCTTTTGGACTTTGAACGCCATGGGTTTTCCCGGCGGCGGATCAGCCGAACAGGTTTTTCAAATGCACGTCGTAGGGCGGATAGATGACGCCCTTCTCCGTCACGATGGCGGTGATGAGCTCGTGGTCCGTCACGTCGAAGGCCGGGTTCCAGCACTTCATCCCCTCCGGGGCCATGGGCTTTTCATACCACAGGGAGCGGATCTCCTCCCCGTCCCGCATCTCGATGGGGATGTCCGCCCCGGTGGGGCAGGTCAGATCGATGGTGCTGGAGGGCAGCAGGATATACACCGGCACGCCGTAATGTTTGGCGATGATGGCGGCGCCGGAGGTGCCGATCTTGTTGGCCGCGTCCCCGTTGGCGGCCATGCGGTCGCACCCGGCCAATACGGCCTGGATGCGGCCCTGTTTCATGGCGAGGGCCGCCATATTGTCGCAGACCAGGGTGCAGTCGATCCCGGCGTTCATCAGCTCCCAGGCGGTGAGCCGGGCCCCCTGCAGGAGAGGCCGGGTCTCATCCACGAAGGCTTTGATCTCTATGCCCCGCTCCGCCGCCAGCAGCAGCGGGCCCAGGCCCGTGCCATATTCCGAGGTGGCCAGCGGTCCGGCGTTGCAGTGGGTCAGCACCGTATCCCCCTCCCGGAGAAGGGACAGTCCCGCCTGGGCGATGGCCCGGCACATGGCAACGTCCTCCTCCCGGATCGCCCGGGCCTCTTCGGCCAGGGCGTCCAGGATGGCCTGGACCCGCTGGCCCGCCATGGACCGGGCCAAGGCGCGCATCCGGTTGGTCTGGCGGGCCAGATTCACCGCCGTGGGCCGACAGGAGATGAGCCCGTCGCAGTCCGCGTCCAGCCGGGCGAAAAACTCCTCCTGTCCATAGTCCCGGGCCAGCACATACACGCACCAGGCGGCAAAAATGCCGATGGCCGGCGCGCCCCGGACCCGGAGAGAGCGGATGGCCTCGAACATGCTCTCCCGGTCCCGCAGGTCGATGTATTCCAGACGCCCGGGAAGCAGGGTCTGGTCAATAATGCGCACCGCGCTCCCGTCAGGCGAGAGCGCGATGTTTACCGGCGTGTTCAGCATACGGCGTCGATGGCGGGGATGGCGGCGGTGACCAGGGCGGAGAACCGCTGGGCGATCTGGTCGCCGGCGGCGATGACTTCCTCATGGCTCAGGGCCTGGCCCCCCAGGCCGGCGCCCTTGTTGGTGATGCAGCTGACGCCGCACACCCGCAGGCCCATATGCCGGGCGGCCACCGCCTCGCAGGCGGTGGACATGCCCACGGCGCTGCCGCCGATGGCCCCGTAATAGCGCACCTCGAAGGGCGTTTCAAAGCTGGGGCCGGTGAGCTGGATATAGACGCCCTCGTCCAGCTTCTGGCCCAATTTCGCGGCGGTATCGTGCAGCACCTTCCGCAGCGCCGGGTCATAGACCTGGCTCATGTCCGGGAACCGGGGCCCCAGCTGGTCCAGGTTCGGGCCGATCAGGGGGTTGGGGAAGTTGAACATCATATGGTCGCGGATCACCATCAGCGACGGCGTTTCCATCTTCGGGTCCAGGCCGCCGGCGGCGTTGGTGAGGAACAGCGTCTTGATGCCCAGCAGACCCATCACCCGGGTGGGCAGCACCACATCGTGCACATCAAAGCCCTCGTAGTAGTGGACCCGCCCCTGCATGCACACCACCGGCACGCCGCCGATGGTCCCGAACAGATACCGGCCCGCGTGGCCCGGCACCGTGGATACGGGAAAGCCGGGAATGTCCTTGTAATCCACCGAGGCGGCGACCTCCATGGCCTCCGCCACCGGGCCCAGGCCGGAGCCCAGGATCAGCCCGATGCGGGGCTGGAAATCCGTTTTCGCCCGGACCGCGTCCCGGCAGCGGATCAGTTTGTCATAATAGTTCTCCATATCAGTGTCCTCCCGCAGTCGTCTGCTGTCCAAAATCGTCCTTGCCGGACAGGCCGTCCCGCCGGAGCATGCTCTCGATGACGCTCACGTCCCCGGCGATGTCCATGGCCTCCGCCCGGTAGAGTTTATCCAGCTGTTTTTCATACCCGGCCACCAGCGTGTCCGCGATGCCCTCGATATCCGCCTTGGCCTTGGCCATGTTCTCCCCGGTGACGCCCTGGGCCTCGATGCGGGCATAAGACTCCAGCAGCTTCAGCGTGGTGGGCAGGTAATAGGTCATGAACCGGTCGATCATGGGCTTCTTCTCCGGATGGGCCTGGACCTCGGCGAAGATGGACGCGGTCAGGTTCTGCATCCGCCGGATCTTTTCGCTCATGGCCTCGTCCTCGATGTCCACGTCCGCCTGGCGGATGCGCTCCACATAGCGTTCGTATTCCGACATCTTCGCCCCGGCCGCCGCCTCGGCTTCTGCCTCGGCCTGCTTTTGGCGGGCCCGGGCCTGTTCATCCTCCCGGCGGTACACGTCCCGCATATCCGCCACGTCGATGACCAGCAGCATCCGGCCCCGGTCCACATAGGCCTTGTCTCCGTAATAGCCCCGGTCCACCATCTCCGTGACCAGCTTGTCGGCCTCCTCCGGCTTGATGCCCATGGTCTTGGCCAGGCCCCGGATATCCACCACGCCCCGGTCCCCGGTGACGGTGAAGCACTGGCGGAACTTGGCCTCCTTCCGGCGTCCCAGCAGCCCCGACAGAGCCAGCGCCCCGCCGCCCAGCGCCACGGACAGCATGCTCAGCACGGCCCAAAGGCCGCTGCCGTCCAGGATCACGCCCATGGTGCTCATCAGCCCGAAGCCCACCAGGATCCAGCCGAACACGGTCTTCACCGTGGCCCCGGCGTCCGCCCGGCGCACGCCGTTGGGCCGCCCCGGCGTCTGCGCTCCGGCCGTGGCCGGGCCCGGCGCGGTATAGCCGCCCGCCGTCCGGGAGGGGGAGGAAGCGTTCCGCCGGGGGGTCTTATTGCCGAACAGGCTGCTCAGCAGATCGCCCAGCAGGTCGTGGCCCGTGGAGTGGAGGATGGTCAGCAGCAGGCCCACCGGGAACCAGATGAAGATCAGCGCCACGCCGATGGCCCAGCTGATCCCCTCCCAGTCGGTCCGCTTGGGGGGCCGGGGGCCGGGGTTTCCCGGCCCGGGCCCGGGAGAGGGTCCGCCGTTGTAGTTGTAATGATACTCGTTACTCATAGTATCTCTATCTTATCACATCTGCCGGAAAAGGAAAAGTGCTTCCGGAAACTTTTCGATTAGAATTCTATGAGAACAGACGCACCGCCCTGATGGACGGTGCGTCCGCTTGGTCTTGCGCCGGGCGGCTATGGCTGGACCGCCGGCGCGCGCTGGGAATGGAGGTATAACGTGAGGAGAGTGAAAAGGCTCAGTGATGGTCCCGGGCGCGGTGCATCCCGCACCCGCTGCAGCAGGCGCAGTCGCCGCCGCAGCCGCCCTTGCCGGACTTTCTGTCCCGGATCATGCCCCGGAGGATAGCGGCCACCGCCGCCGCCAGGGCCAGACATACCAGGACCGTGCCGCCGTACTGACTGACGAACGCGCTCATGCTCTCACACCCGCGCGGCCGCGCTGCGGGCGGCCCGGGCCGCCGTCTTCTCCAGCTTGGGGGCCGGACGGAACAGCAGGTACAGCACCGCCGCCAGGGCCGCCAGGCCGGCCACCGTCCCGACGCCGAAACCGCCGCCGGTGAAGAGGCTGCCCAGCTGATAGACGATCAGCGCCAGCACATAGGCCCACAGGCACATATAACCGATGGCGGCCAGGGTCCACTTGGTGTTGTTCATCTCCCGCTTGATGGCGCCCATGGCCGCGAAGCAGGGGGCGCACAGCAGGTTGAACACCATGAACGAATAAGCGCTCAGGGCGGTGTAATCCGCGGCCACCATGGTCCACAGGGGGCTGGAGTCCTCCAGCAGATCCACCTCGCCGGCGTAGTGATAGAGGATGCCGAAGGTATCCACCACGATCTCCTTCGCCCCCAGGCCGGTGATGGTAGCCACGGCGGCGCGCCAGTTGCCGAATCCCAGCGGCGCGAACACCCAGGCGAAGGCCCGGCCGATGTAGGCCAGAAGGGAGTTGTCGTTGTCCTCCACCATGCCAAAGCCGCTCTCAAAGCCGAAGGCCTGCAGGAACCAGATCAGGATCGAGGCGATGACGATGAGGGTACCGGCCCGTTTGATGAAGCTCCATCCCCGCTCCCAGGTGCCCCGCAGCACGTTGCCGGCGCTGGGGACATGATAGGCGGGCAGCTCCATGACGAAGGGGGCGGGCTCTCCAGCAAAGGCCTTGAATTTTTTCAGGATGATGCCGGACGCCACGATCGAGCCCATGCCGATGAAGTAGGCGGAGGCGGCCACCAGGGCGGACCCGCCGAACAGCGCCCCGGCCACCAGGCCGATGATGGGCACCTTGGCCCCGCAGGGCATGAAGGTGGTGGTCATAAGGGTCATCTTCCTGTCCCGGTCCTGCTCGATGGTCCGGGACGCCATCAGGCCCGGCACTCCGCAGCCGGTGGCCACCAGCATGGGGATGAAGCTCTTGCCGCTGAGGCCGAAGCGGCGGAAGATCCGGTCCATGATAAAGGCGATACGGGCCATATAGCCGATATCCTCCAGGATGCACAGCAGGAAAAACAGCACCAGCATCTGGGGCACGAAGCCCAGCACCGCGCCCACGCCGGCCACGATGCCGTCCTGGATCAGGCCGTAGAGCCATCCGCCCTCAGCCACGCCCAGCGCCCCCAGAAGGCTGTCCACCCAGCCCGGGACCCACTCGCCGAACAGCACGTCGTTGGTCCAGTCGGTGGCCATGGTGCCGATGCCCACGCCCCCGTCCTGGGGCGGGGTGCCCATGGCGATGGCGTAGATCAGGAACATCACCACGGCGAAAATGGGCAGGGCCAGCCACCGGTTGGTGACGATCCGGTCGATCTTATCGGAGGCCGTCATCTTCTCCCGGTCCTTGCGGGTATAACAGTCTTTGATGACGGAGGTGATGTAATCGTAGCGCTGGGCGGTGATGATGCTCTCGGCGTCGTCGTCCATCTCCCGCTCGCAGTCCAGGATGTCGTTTTCCAGATGCTGCGCCACCGAGGGCTCCAGCTTCAGCTGCGCGGCCACCTTCTCGTCCCGCTCGAACAGCTTGATGGCGTACCAGCGCTGCTGCTCGGGGGGCAGGTGGTGCACCGCCACCTCCTCGATATGGGCCAGGGCGTGCTCCACACACCCGGCGAACCGGTGCTGGGGCACGGTCCGGCGTCCGCTCCTGGCCAGGCCGATGGCCGCCTCCGCGGCGGCCTTCACCCCGTCGCCCTTCAGCGCGGAGATCTCCATCACCTGGCAATCCAGGGCCTTGCCCAGGGCCTTGACGTCGATGCTGTCGCCGTTTTTGCGGACCACGTCCATCATGTTCACGGCCACCAGCACCGGGATGCCCAGCTCCACCAGCTGCGTGGTCAGATACAGGTTCCGCTCCAGGTTGGTGCCGTCCACGATGTTGAGGATGGCGTCCGGCCGCTCCTGGATCAGGTAGTTGCGGGCCACCACTTCTTCCAATGTATAGGGGGACAGGGAATAGATGCCCGGCAGGTCCGTGACGGTCACATCCTTGTGGTCGCGGAGCTTTCCCTCCTTCTTTTCCACCGTCACGCCCGGCCAGTTCCCCACATATTGGTTGGAGCCGGTGAGGGCGTTGAACAGGGTCGTCTTGCCGCTGTTGGGGTTGCCGGCAAGGGCAATGGTTATGTTCTTTTCTGTCATTTCAAGCTGCCTTTCTTCGACTGCGCCCGGGGCGCTTTGATTGAAATAAAATGTTCCCGCTCAGGCGGGCTGTACCTGGATCATCTCGCCGTCCGCTTTCCGCAGACTCAGCTCATAGCCCCGGACGGTGATCTCGATGGGATCGCCCAGAGGCGCCACTTTTCGCACAAAAATGGTCTCCCCCTTGGTGATGCCCATGTCCATGATCCGGCGCTTCACCGCGCCGGCGCCCTCCAGCTTCGTGACCCGGACGGTCTGGCCGACCTTGGCCTCTCTCAGCGTCATGGTCCCACTCCTTTCTCCTCAAAAATACTTCCTTCTCTCCGGCCGCTTCAGACAAAGATCTTCTTCGCCATCTCCTCGCTGATGGCCACCCGGCTGTCCCGGATGGAAACGATCAGGTTGCCGCCGATGTCGTTCACCACCGTGACGGGGCTGCCCACCACGAAACCCAGGCTCTCCAGAAACGTTCTGACCTCCGGCTTCCCTCCGATATGGGTGATAAGGCTGCTCTCCCCCTGACGCAGCATCGTGAGCGGCATGGCTGCACCCTCCTTCCGTGATATTAGGCTTGCCTGACATACAGGGCCGTTAAAAGGTGTTAGGTTTTACTAACACCGTGGTTATTTTAGTGATCTCTAATCAAAAAGTCAACAAAAATCCGGGCCTCCGGACACATTTCGTCGCCTTGCCCAGAACCGGCGTCCGAGGGGGATAAAATTTGTTAGGTTTGCCGAACCTAACGAATCCCCGCAGGGCCTCTTCCTCCCCTCCCAGTTCCTCCGGCAAAAACCGCCGGCCCCCCGCCCGTTTGCCTTGACAGGCATAAAACTGCTGTGCTATGCTTATTTGGTTAGACGGAATCAACATTCCGTCGTATATCGTCAAAGAAAGAGAGGAATCCACCATGGCACTGATAACCTGTCCCAACTGTGGGAGCGAAATTAGTGACCGGGCCGCTGCGTGCCCGAAATGCGGCGAACCCGTCGTCCGGGAAGAGGCTTCTTCTCCCGAACCCCAGCCGATGCTCTGCGAGGAGTGCGGCGCCGAGCTGCCCGAAGGGGCCCAGGCCTGCCCCAAATGCGGCTGCCCCGTTGCCTCGCCGGAGGCGCCGGCCGTCCCGGCGGCAAAACCGGAGCAGACCAGCAAGAAGAAGCTGATCCTCGCGGCCGCGCTGGGTGGGGCCGCGCTGATCGTGGCCATCATCGTCGCCATCGTTCTCGTGGTGTCCCGGCCCGGGAAAGTCATCGAAAACGCACGGCAGCTGGCCGACGACGGCGATTATGCCCAGGCCGTCGAGATGCTCACCGATCTGGACAAACCGGAAAAGACCCAGTCGCTCCTGGAGGACATCTATGAGAAAATGGAGGACGAGGTCCACGCCCTTATGGACAAGGGAGAGTACATAAAGGCCCAGAAGCTCCTCAACGACTACTCCGCCCTGCCCAGCCACGACCAGCTCCGGGACGAGATCAAATATGAGTCCTTCGCCCTGGCCTGCCTTTACGACCTGCGCCCCTACATGAAGAACCCCAACTCTCTGCAGGCCAACACCATAGAGTTCTATAAGTCGACAGACGGCGATCCCTACCCCTCCGTGGTCATCTGCGAGAGCGGCCAGAACGGTTTTGGCGGATACAGCATCAGCTACGTTCTCTTCGACAGCGAGGACCTGACGGTATACGGCTCCTGCGACAGCCTGGACGAGGACAGCTATGACCTGGAGGATGACGACGATTTCCTGGAGTGGTTCGTCGCTTCCATGATCAACGACCTGACCGATCAGCTGCCCGCCTCCTTCAGCCTGAACCGCATCAACTCCCTGCTCTCCGGCAACATCACCCCCAACATCGACATCTCCCAATACGCCGACGCCGACGCCTCCGCCACCACGTGATATCCCCTTTCCACACCAGGTTTTGACATGGCCCGGATAATGTGCTACAATACCCCCTGCGATGTATGATCCGCCGGGACAGCCGGCAATCTATATTACAGGAGATACATATCCATGCTTGAGTACCGTTTTGACACCCAGCTGCTCATCGAGGGCCATGATCTGGACGAGGACGCCATCCACGACTATATCATGGAAAACATCCCCGGTGACTGTCTGCTGGCGGTGGGGGACGAGGACCTGATCAAGATCCACTTCCATACCAACGTGCCCTGGAAAGTGCTGGAATACGCCTCCGGCCTGGGGGACATCTTTGACGTGGTGGTGGAAAACATGGAGCGCCAGGAAAACGGCCTGAAGGGCTGAGTTCCCGGCCGGAAACAAAGACCTGCCGCAAAACGGATCGTTTTGCGGCAGGTCCTTTTTGTCCCGCTTCAGTTCTGTTTGAATTCCCGCAGTATCAGGCCGGGGTTTTTCTCCTCCGCCCAGCGGATGGACCACTGCCCGCCGAAGACCAGCAGGTCGTTCCCCTTGAAATCCTGCACCCAGCGGCTGTCGGTGCCCAGATTCAGGCGGCTCAGATCCATGTCCTTGTTCTCTACCCAGCGGACGAATTGGTACGGCAGGCCCCGGCGGCGCACGTCCACGCCGTACTCCGTCTTGAGCCGGTATTCCAGCACCTCCAGCTGGAGCACTCCCACCACCCCCACGATGACCTCCTCCAGGCCGGAGCCGGGGGCGTGGAAGATCTGGATGGCGCCCTCCTGGGCGATCTCCATCATGCCCTTTTCAAACTGCTTGCGCTTCATGGTGTCGATGCGCTCCACAGCGGCGAATATCTCCGGGGCAAAGGTGGGAATGCCCTCGAAGGTGACCCGGACGGCCTTGTCGCACACCGTATCCCCGATGGCGAAAATGCCGGGGTCGAAGATGCCGATGATGTCCCCGGCATAGGCCTCGTCGATGATCTGCCGGTCCTGGGCCATCATCTGCTGGGGCTGGGCCAGGCGAAGGGCCTTGCCCCCCTGGACATGGAAATACTCCCTGTCCCGCTGGAATTTCCCGGACACCACCCGCATGAAAGCGATCCGGTCCCGGTGGGCCTTGTTCATATTGGCCTGGATCTTGAAGACGAAGGCGGAGAAGTGGTCGTCGAAGGGGTCCACCACCCCCTCGGCCGCCTGCCGGGGCAGGGGCGGAGGCGTCAGGGCCAGAAAGCTCTTCAAAAACGGCTCCACGCCGAAGTTGGTCAGGGCCGAACCGAAGAACACCGGACTGAGCTGCCCCCGGTGGACCTGGTCCAGGTCGAACTCATAGCCCGCCCCGTCCAGCAGCTCCACATCCGCCTGGAGCGTTTCCCGGAGCGTTTTGCCCAGCAGCGCGTCCAATCCGGCGGTGTCGTCCAGACCGTATTCCTCCGCCTGGATGCGGGAGGAGCCCCGGTGGGCGTCGCCGAAGAAAAGGATCTTGCCCGACTGGCGGTCGTATACCCCCTTGAAGTCCCGGCCGCAGCCGATGGGCCAGTTCATGGGATAGGTGCCGATGCCAAACTCGTTTTCCAGCTGCTCCATGAGCTCGTAAGGGCTGCGGGCCTCCCGGTCCAGCTTGTTGATGAAGGTAAAGATGGGGATATGGCGCATGGCGCAGACCTTGAACAGCTTCCTCGTCTGGGGCTCGATGCCCTTGGCCGCGTCGATGACCATGACGGCGCTGTCCGCGGCCATGAGGGTGCGGTAGGTATCCTCCGAGAAGTCCTGGTGGCCGGGGGTGTCCAGGATGTTGATGCAGGATCCGCCGTACTCGAACTGCATGACGGAGGAGGTGATGGAGATGCCCCGCTGCTTTTCCAGCTCCATCCAGTCCGACACCGCATGGCGGGCGGAGGCCTTGCCCTTCACCGCGCCGGCCAGCTGGATGGCGCCTCCGTAGAGGAGGAGCTTTTCCGTCAGCGTGGTCTTGCCCGCGTCCGGGTGGGATATGATGGCGAAGGTCCTCCGCCGGTTGATTTCGCTTTTCAGGTCTGCCATTTGATCACCTGTCGTTTCATGTCGTGCGGTCCCGGCGTGAGCCGGGAGCGCGGCCGGTATTTGGGGGGTATGATAGCGGTTTTGCGCTATTGTTCCTTATGTTCTCACACGAAGCATAATATTACCATCGCCCCGGGAAAAAATCAATATCATATCAGCCCCAGCGCCCGCAGCAGCCACAGCCACCCGGTGAGGGAAAAGCCGGCCAGCAGCGTGGTGAACATCACGGTCCCGGAGGAGATGACCCCATCGTGGCCCATGGCCACCGCCATGACATAGCTGCTCACGGCGGTGGAGGAGCCCAGCATGATGCATATGGCCGCCAGCTCCGGCCCCCGGAACCCCAGCAGCACCGCAATGGGCAGAAACAGCCCGCACCAGCCGACCAGCTTCAGTCCCGCGGCCGCCGCCACCGGTCCGGACCGGCCCAGCACCTTTTTCATCTCAAAGGTGGCGCCGATGGACATGAGCCCCAGAGGCGTGGCCATGCCGGACAGGCTGGACACGGTCTTGTCCAGAATGGCGGGCATGGGGATGTCCAGGACAGACCAGGCGATCCCCGCCAGAATGCCGATCAGGATGGGATTGGTGAGGATGTCCCGGACGGTCCTGGCCGGCGAGGGCTTCTCCCCCTCCCCCTCCCGGCAGAGGCTGAGCACGATCACCGCCGTCACGTTGTACAGCGGCACGCATCCCAGCAGCATCAGCGGGGCCACCCCGGAGCTTCCGTACATGTTCTGGATCAGCGCCACCCCCAGCAGGGCGGTGTTGCCCCGGTAGCTGGACTGGATGAATTCCCCCCGGACGGCCCTGTTTCGCCACAGCAGGGAAAGGCCCCAGGCCGCCGCCACGCTCAGCGCCGACACCGCCAGGCAGAACAGCACGAACCGGCCGTTCCACGCCTGGCCCATGTCCGCCTCCGCCAGCTGGTCGAACACCAGCAACGGCAGCAGCACCCGGAACACGAATTTGTTGATCTTCGCGGCCAGTTCCCGGTCGAACCAGCCCAAACGCCGGAACAGCACCCCCAGCACCATCATCAGGAACACAGGCACCGTGGCGTTCAGGCTGAAGATCAGGCTCTCCATCGGATCACTTCCCCTCCCCGATCGATCTGTCGCCATTGTATCACGCCCCATGGTCCCGGCGCAAGCGCCATCGGGCCGTCCCTCCCCCGCTCCCCGGGGCGGGGCGGATTTTTTTCGCCCTCCGGCGGCTTTCGTCCCCTTTCGACCGGCCGGATGGGCCATTCTATAAGGGCGCGGAGCGCAGGGAAAGGGGGAGCGGTATGCGGCGGGCGGTATTGACGGCGGCGCTGGCGGTGCTGGGGGTGTTGGTGGGCGCCAGGGCCTCTCTGGCCACGCCGGAGCAGGCGGCCGCGGCCAGGATGGACAGCTGGGGGCCGGAGGGATACAATGTGCTGGACCTGGCCCTGCCGGTGAGCACCCAGACCGCGGGCAGCGCCCTGGTGGCGGAGATGGACTGCTACTATCTGGGCCGGGCGCCCACGGCGAAAAATGTATATACCGGCCGCCTGGCGGGGCAGAACCTGATCCTGATCCTGGCGGAGAACTGGACCGTGCCCTCTTTGGAGCCGAAGCAGGCCCCCGGGGCATACCGCCTGTGGTCGGAGGGGGCCCGCTTCCGGGAGTACTACGCCCCGGACTGGTACCAGGGCATGGACGGGCGGGAATTCGCCCTTCTGACGGGGATGGTGCCCACCGCCGTTGGGGACGAAACGGCCATGGCCTGGATGGGCCGGGGGGATGTGTACCTGCCCTTCGCCCTGGCCCGGTGCCTGGCGGCAGAGGGCTACGCCTGCCAGGTCCGGGCGGGCCGGGAGGGGATGGACGCGTCTTATAAAGCCCTGGGCTTTGAGAGCGTGAGATCCGCGGGCGATCCTGCGGCGGACCTGCCGGCGCTCAAGGCCAGCCAGCCCTTCCTCGCCTACTACGTTTTGGAAGGCCCGGACCCGGAACCGGCGCTGGAGGACCTGCTGGCGGCGCTCGAAGAGCAGGGCATGGATGCAAATACGGCGGTATGCGTGGCGGCGGGCCACGAAGATCCCCTGCGGGGGCACCTGTTCCTGTGGGCCGGGGGCATGGCCGGGGCTCCGGCGGACGGGCCCTGCTCCGAGCTGGACGTGACGGCCACGCTGCTGAACCTGCTGGGGGCGGGATACGACTCCCGCTTCCTCTCCGGCCGGGACGCCTTCGCCCCCTGGTCGGAGCCCTCCGATGGGACCCCGCCGCTGGTGAGCCTTTACGGCAGCGCCTATTCCGACTGGGTCACGGACGCGGGCAGCTATCTGGCGGGAGAGGAGCGGTTCTTCCCGGCGGAGGGCGCCTTTGCCGGGGACCTGGAAGCCCGGCGGTACGTCGCCCGGATCTGCCGGGAGGTC
This sequence comes from uncultured Oscillospiraceae bacterium, assembly GCA_947626905.1. GTDB lineage: Bacteria > Bacillota > Clostridia > Oscillospirales > Oscillospiraceae > CAJOIG01. The sequence goes on along the minus strand of CANQUE010000052.1, from coordinate 1,042 downwards.
TATGACCGGTACATATACGCCCGGCGGGTGATGGAAAACAATTATTTCCAGTTGGCCATGGGCCGGTGAAGAACACAGTTGCGTTTGCCGGAAAAAAGTCGTATAATGAAAAAAACGGTTCCGGATCGGCGCGTTAGGAGGGAGAAGCATGAAACTGCAGCGCATCGTGATCCTTCTGGTGGTCCTGGCCCTGGTGATCGGCCTGGAAATGGTCCTGATGACCAAGTGCGCAAAGGACCCGGCCGCCGCCTCCGAGCCTTCCGCCTCGCCGGAACCCACCGACGAGCCGGCCGCCGCGGCCACCGATCCCCCCATCCAGCCGCCGGCCGTCATCCCCACCGCCCCGGGCTATACCAGCCCCCCGGCTCCGGCGGCCCCCAACAATACGCCCAACAACAATTCCAACGCGTCCAACCCCACCAATCCTCCCGCGCCCACCAATCCCCCCGCGCCTACCCAGGCGCCCACCCAGCCGCCTCCCGCAGGGGTGACCACCGGTTCCGGCTCCTTCAGCTCGGACACCGGCACGGGATTGAATATGGCCATCTCCTGGACGGCCACGGACATGGGCAACGGCATCACCCGCCTGACCATCAACGGCAGCGTCAACTCCTGGAGCCTGCAGGTGATGAGCCAGCCCATTTCCATCAGCTTCAGCGGCTATTCCAAGTCCCTGATGGGCAGCAGCATCGACGTGGGCAGCAACAGCGGCATGACCACCAGCAGCCTGTTCTCCACCTCCATGGACGTGGCCACCGGCACCTCCGGGACCATGAACGTGGTCTGGAGCTATAACGGCACCTACGGCACCGGCGAAGACGAGGTGTCCCTGCCCACCATCACCGCCTCCGATTACGTGTATACCAACTGACCGGCTCGGCCAGAGAGAGATAAACCCGCCCGGACTTCTGAACTGTACCAGAAGGAACGGACAGGGAAAGAGGCCCCTAGTGTAAGGGAATAGATAGACGGATGTGCGAAGGCATGTCCGTCTATTTTAACAGCATGCGTTCCGTGTTGTAGTAGTGGATGTAGTCGTGGA
>CANQUE010000051.1 GCA_947626905.1 uncultured Oscillospiraceae bacterium | reverse complement strand
ATCGGCGAGCTGGAGCTGGACGAGTCCCTCACCAGCCGGGACACCATCAACGCCAAGATGCAGCAGATCCTGGACGAAGCCACCGACTCCTGGGGTATCAAGGTCAACCGGGTGGAGCTGAAGAACATCACCCCGCCCAAAGAGATCCAGAACGCCATGGAAAAGCAGATGAAGGCCGAACGGGAACGGCGCGAGTCCATCCTGAAGGCCGAGGGCGAAAAGCGGGCCGCCATCCTGGAGGCCGAAGGCGAGAAGGAATCCGCCGTGCTCCGGGCGGAGGCCAAAAAGGAGGCCGCCATCCTGGAGGCTCAGGGCAAGGCCCAGGCCATCCTGGCGGTGAACGAGGCCACGGCGGAAGGTCTGAAGCTTCTCAACTCCGCCGCCCCCACCGAGCCCATCGTCCAGCTGAAGGCCCTGGAGGCCTTCGCCGCGGCGGCCAACGGGCAGGCCACCAAGATCATCATCCCCTCCGAGATCCAGGGTCTGGCGGGCCTGGCCACGGCCTTCAAAGAGGTCATCCAGGACGGGTCGAAGCAGACCTGACGCCGCCCAAAAAGACCGCCGGCGCTCACCGGAAAAACCGGTGCGCCGGCGGTCTTTGTTTTTTGTCTTTGCCGCGCCGCCCGGCGTTACGCCGGCTCGTTCAGCTTCTTCTCCATATCCCTCAGCGTCCTGCGCAGGAAGAACGCGCTGGCGGCCAGGCTCATCAGCTCCGCGATCGGGAAGCACCACCAGACGTTGTCCACGTTCCCCGTCAGGCTCAGCAGCCACGCCGTGGGGATCAGGGCCACCACCTGGCGCAGCACGCTGACGAAGAAGGAGTACAGGCTCTTGTCCAGCGCCTGGCAGGCGGACCCCGCCACGATGCAGAATCCGGCCAGCAGGAAGCTGAGGCTGATGCGCCGCAGCGCGGGCACGCCGATGGCCAGCATCGCCTCCGAGGGACTGAAAATACCCAGCAGTAGCTCCGGGAACACCTGGAAGCAGAGAAGCCCCAGCAGCATGGAGCAGGACGCGAACAGCACGCCAAACTTGATGGTGCGGTAAATGCGCGCCTTTTTCCTGGCGCCGTAGTTGTAGCCGATGACGGGGATGATCCCGTTGTTCAGGCCGAACACCGGCATAAAGAAGAAGCTCTGGATCTTGAAATAGGCCCCGTACACCGCCACCGCCGTGGAGGTGAATCCGATAAGGATGATGTTCATCAGATAATTGGTCAGCGAGCCGATGGCCACCATCAGGATGGAGGGGAAGCCGATCCGGTATACATCCCGGACGATGGACCAGGGCAGACGCACATCCCGCAGGCGCAGAGGCAGCTCCTTATTCTTCCGGAAGTGGAAGAAGTAGCCCAGCGCCGTGCCCGCCGCCTGGCCGATCACGGTGGCGATGGCGGCGCCGGCCGTCCCCATGGCGGGCAGGCCGCACCAGCCGTAAATGAAAAACGGGTCCAGGACGATATTGGTCACCGCCCCCAGCATCTGGGTCCACATGGACAGCCTGGTCTGGCCGGTGGACTGCAAAAGCCGCTCCACGCATATCTCCTGATAGACGAAAAACGACCCGATGGTGACGATGCGCAAATAAGAATCCGTGTACTGGCGGATGCTCTCGATGTCGGTCTGGGAACGGATGAACCAGTCGGCGCCGAAGATCCCGAACAGGGCCATCAGCACCCAACAGCATATGCCCATGGCCACGGCGGCGCCGGCCACCCGGCCGGCCTGCTCCCGGTCCCGTCTGCCCAGCGCCCGGCTCACCAGGGTACTCACGCCCACGCCGGTGCCGGTGCCCAGGCCGATCATGATGTTCTGGGCCGGGAAAGCCAGGCTCAGGGCGGACAGGCAGTCCTCCGACACCCGGGACACATAGACGCTGTCCACGATATTGTATAGGGCCTGCACCAGCATGGACAGCATCATCGGCACCGCCAGGGTCAGCAGCAGCTTCCCCTCCGGCATCTCTCCCATGCGGCTGGAGTCCAATCGATTTTGGGTCTGTGCCATTTTCTTTTTGCTCCTTGCGATTTTCTATGTAACTTGGGCATTATACCGCAAAATATAATAATATGCAAGAGAGCGCGGACCGCAGTCCGCGCTCTTCGCTCATTTCCGGATCTTTGACCAAACGCTGCCCCGCGGATCGCGGAAAAACGAGCGCCTCTTCCCAAAAAAGAGGCGCTCGTGCTCGTTTTGTTATCGTCAGGGCTCCCCTGCCTCTCCGCCCGCTTCCGCGGGAGGCGGCGCCTCCGGCTCCTGGGTGGGTTCGGCGGTGGGCTCGGGCTCCTGGGAGGGCTCCGCCGTGGCCGGCGGCTGGGTGGGAGGCGGATCTGTGGGAGGCGCTTCCGCCTTCAGCTGGAACACAGCGTAGATGGTGTGGTTGCTCTTCACGTCGGAGAAAGTATAGGAGCTCTGCACCGACACCGGGGACCCGTCGATGAGAAGCTGGGCCAGCTCATAACTCTCGCTGGGATTGATGGCAAAGGTGACGGACCCGCCCTCCTCCACGTCCACCGTACCGTTGGGGCTGATGCTGCCGCCGGAGCCGGCGGTCACGGTGATGGTATAGGTCACCCGGGGCGTAGGCGAAGGCGTGGGCTCCGGTGTGGGAGAGGGGGACGGCGCGGGCGTGCTGGGTGGCAGCAGCCCGGACAGGTGATCCGTGGGCGTAGGCGCCTGGGTAGCGGCGGGGCCGTCCGGCCCGCCGCCGGCAAACAGGCTCACCGCCAGCACCGCGGCCAGGATGACCGCCGCGGCCAGCAGCAGCGCCACCAGCCACTTCAGCGTCTTTCCCCCGCCGCCCCGGGGCGGCTGCTCATCGTACTCCGTCTGGGGCGTCACATACACCCGGGGCGCAGGCTCCGCCACCACCACCTTGGGCCGGGGAGGCGGCTCCTCCCGGTACACCGGACGCAGCGGCGTCTGCTCCCGCGCCGGCTCCTGCCGGACCGGACGCCGGGGCTCCGCCACGCCGCTCTCCAGGGAAAAGCGCTGGGTGGGCAGACCGTCATCCACCTCTTCCTCTTCCTCCTCCGGGGAAGGGCCGGGGGCCTCATGCCGGCCCCGCTCGCCGCTGGCGGCCCGGCGGGGCACATAGTCCGGGGGAAATTCCCCGTACGCTTCCTTGTCCAGCAGATCCTTCCCGTCCAGGGCGTCGGTGATCTTGTCCTCCAGGCTGTCGGGGCCCAAGAAGGCGTCAAAATCAAACCGGCTGTCCCGCCGGGACGGTTCTTTTGTCCAGTCCGGCCCCTCCTGTTCCCCGTCGGGGTCCCAGAAATGGCCTTGGCTTTCAAAACTCATTTTGTCCTACCTTTGGCGCGGCAATTGTGATACAATAGAGAAAAAAGATGTCGGAGGTCCTCTATGGGAAAGACCGCCCTGGTCACCGGTTCCTCCCGGGGCATCGGCGCGGCCGCCGTTCGGCGGCTGGCCGCCGACGGATGGAACGTGGCCATACATTACAATAGATCGGAAGACCAGGCCCTGGCCCTGGCGAAGGCGTTGGGCGCGCCCGCCTACAGAGCGGACGTGCGGGACCCCGGCCAGGTAGACGCCCTGTTCCGGGCGGCAGGGCCGGTGGATCTGCTGGTGTGCAACGCCGGGATCGCCCAGTACGGCCTGCTCACCGACACGGACGAGGCCGCCTGGCGGGACGTGCTGGCCGTGAACACCGACGGGGCCTATCGCTGCTGCCGGGCCGCCATACCCCACATGGTCCGCCAAAAAGCGGGGAACATCATCCTCATGTCCTCTGTCTGGGGCGTATACGGGGCCAGCTGCGAGGCGGCCTATTCCGCCTCCAAAGCGGCTCTGGTGGGGCTGACGAAAGCCCTGGCCAAGGAGCTGGGCCCCTCCGGTATCCGGGTCAACTGCGTGGCCCCGGGGGTCATCGACACGGACATGCTGGCCCAGTTCGACCGGGCGGACCGGCAGGCCCTGGCGGAGCAGACCCCACTGGGCCGCATCGGCCGGCCGGAGGACGTGGCGGAGCTGATCGCCTTTCTGGCCTCCGACAGCGCCGGCTTCATCACCGGCCAGGTGATCGGCTGCGACGGGGGCTTCGGCCTTTGACCCGCGGGAAAGCCGCCGCTCAGAAGACCCCGGGCACGAACAGCGCCAAGCAGAAATAGGCCGCGGGGATGGAGAACAGCATACTGTCCATTTTATCCATGATCCCCCCGTGCTCCGGCATCAGGTGGCCGTAATCCTTCACGCCCGCCGCCCGCTTCATCAGCGACGCGGCCAGGTCTCCCACCTGCCCGAAGCAGCTGGCCACGAAGGCCACGCATACGCAGGCGCCGAATTTCCAGCCCAGGATCCAGGAGATGAGCATCCCCGCCACGATGGCGGACAGGCCGCCTACCACGGCCCCCTCCCAGGTCTTATGGGGGCTGACCACCGGGGCCATCTTATGGCTGCCCAGGTATTTCCCGCCGATGAGGGCCATGCAGTCGCAGGCCCATGTGCTCAGCACGCCCAGCGTCAGGGCCATCAGCCAGATCTCCGACCCGGCGATATAGAGGATCACCGCGTACAGCCCGAAAGGCCAGGTCAGGGCGAACAGATTGTCCGCGGCGAATCTGGCCCCCCGCTCCGGCCTCAGGATGACCCAGAGCATCCCCGCGAAGACCGCCAGACAGTACAGCGCCACCATCCAGCCCACCGAGGCCCGGCCCAGGCAGAGCGCCGCCTGCAGGACGATATAACCGATCATCAGTGACTTGGAGATGGGCATATCCGCCCGCATGAGCACGTTTTGCAGCTCGAAAGCGGAAACCACCGCCAGCGCCAAAAAGAAGGCCACCCGCGTGAACCGGCTGAGCAGCACGCACACCAGCGTCACCGCGACGATGATCACCGCAGGCAGCAGCCTTTTTTTGATATTCATATCTGATCCCTCCTGATTCCTGTTTATACATTATATTCCCTTTTCCCCCCGTTTACAAGGGCCATTTCGCCTTCTCCGCCTGCGGCCGCTCTTGACGGCAGACTGCGGCAGGGATTATAATGGGCGCGCATCAAAGAAATAAAGGAGGCTGTCCCCTTGAAGAAAAAGACATTTATCGCCCTGCTCCTGGCATTGGTGATGATCCTGTCCCTGGCTGCCTGCGCCGGCGGCGGAAACAGCGTTTTGGAAGCCAGCCCCACCCCGGAGCCCACGGCGGAACCCACCCCCGAGCCCACAGCCGAGCCTACCCCGGAACCTACGGCCGAGCCCACCCCGGAACCTACGGCCGAGCCCACCCCGGAACCTACGGCCGAGCCCACCCCCGAGCCCACAGAGGAGCCTGCCAGCCAGCCGGAGGATGAAGAGAACGTATTCGGCTCCTTCGATGAAGATACATACACGAACGAGTATTTTGGCCTCGTCTGCACGCCGGGCAGCGGCTGGTCCCTGGCCTCTCAGGAGGATCTGGCCGCCCTGCAGGGCGTGACCGGTCAGATCCTGGAGGGCTTCGACGGCGATTATGCCGAATACTTTGACCAGCTGATGGAACAGAACACCGTGTGCTATGTCATGGCCGCCTACTCCCCCGACGGGCTGCAGAACATCAACCTGCTGGTGGAGCGGCTGGACGGCGTGGCCGGACTGATCGAGGAGGACGACCTGATCGATCTGGCTCTGGGTCAGCTCGGCGACAGCCTGGACACCATGGGCATGACCGCCAAGCCCAACACCTTCACCCTGGCCGGAGAGGAGCACGCCGGTCTGACCCTTGAGTCTGTCACCACCATCGGAGAGATGGAGGTTTCCATTTCCCAGCAGATGGTTCTGATCCTGAAGGGCGACTATGCCCTGCAGGTCACCATGACCAGCATGATGGACGAGGACGGGGAGGGCATCCCCGCCATGGCCGAGTTCTTCACCGCTCCCTGACCCGCTTATAGTCTAAGCCCGCCGCTCCTGTCGGAGCGGCGGGCTTTTCGTCTGTTTGCTTCCCTTACAGCAGGTTGATGCCTGCGGCGCGGCAGGCGGCATAGGTTACCTCGTCCCAGACGCCGGATTGGACCTCGCCGATGTGGGCGCAGCCCATCAGCAGCATGCACAGGCGGCTCTGCCCGATGCCGCCGCCGATGGTCTGGGGCAGCTCGCCCGCCAGCAGGGCCCGGTGGAACGCCATCTGCCGCCGGCTATCGCACCCGGCGATGGTGAGCTGTCTGTCCAGTGCTTCCGGGTCCACCCGGATGCCCATCGAGGAGATCTCAAAGGCCCGGTCCAACACGTGGTTGCGGAAGATGATATCGCCGTTCAGCTCCCAGTCGTCGTAGTCCGGGGCCCGGCCGTCGTGGGGTTTTCCGGAGCGGAGTTTTTTGCCGATCTGCATAAGGAACACGGTCTCATGGGTCTTGGTGAACTCATTCTCCCGCTCGCCGGGCGTGAGGTGGGGATAGAGGTCCTCCAGCTCCTGGGTGGTGATGAACGTCACATCCCGGCTCAGCTGGGTCTTCAGCTGCGGGAACGCCCAGCGGACCTCGTCGCAGGTCATGCATATGGCGCTGACGATGCGCTGCACCGTATCCTTCAGGTAGGAGACCGTCCGATCCTCGGGGGTGATGACCTTTTCCCAGTCCCACTGGTCCACATAGACCGAGTGGAGGTTATCCAGCACCGGCTCGTCCCGGCGGATGGCGTTCATATCGGTATAAAGGCCGTTGCCCACCCGGAAACCGTAAGCCCGCAGGGCCCAGCGCTTCCACTTCGCCAGCGAGTGGACCACCTGGTACTCCCCCGTTCCGGTGGCGGGCACATCGAAGGCCACAGGCCGCTCCACGCCGTTGAGGTCGTCGTTCAGGCCCGTGTCGGCCCGGACGAACAGAGGCGCCGAGACCCGCTTCAGATTCAGCGCCGCCCCCAGATTGGACTGGAAGTGGGATTTGATAAACTCGATGCACCGCTGGGTGTCGTATACGTCCAGCACTGTCTTGTATCCCTCGGGGATGGTCAGCATAGGGATGTCCTCCGTTTCTTGATTTTAACGCACAGAAAACAGCATCTCGCCGTAAGTGGGATACGGCCAGTACTTGGCGCTGGTGATGGTCTCCATCTCGTCCACATAGATGCGCAGCTCGCTCATGGTGGCAAAGATCTTGTCCCGGCAGAAGCAGCTCAGATCCTCACAGCCGGTGATGGAAGCGGACTGCATGATGTACTCGTCCAAAGCGTCCGCCGCCTTGCTGGTCATGGCCGTCAGCTCGCACAGGCGCTTGAGCGCGCTCTGTTCATAGGAACTGTCCACGCCCTCCACCATCTTCTTGGCCGCCAGAGTCTTGGCCAGCATCCCGCCGTAGGCGCTCACCGCGGGCAGGATGTCCTTGCGGACCATATCGGAGGTGGTCATGGCCTCGATGCGGATGGTCTTGGCGTAGTTCTCCTGCATGATCTCATAGCGGGCGCGCATCTCCGTTTCGGTGAAGACCTTATTGCCCTCGAACAGCTGGATATTCTTCTCCGCCAGATAGTGGGGCAGCGCCTCCGGAGTGGTCCGCAGGTTCAGCAGGCCCCGGCGCTTGGCCTCTTCCACCCAGGACTCGTCATAGCCGTCGCCGTTGAAGACGATGCGGATGTTCTCCTTCACCGTCTGCTCGATCAGATCGTGCAGATCCGCGTCAAAGTCGTCGGCGGCCTCCAGCCGGTCGGCGAACCGGCGCAGCTCCTCGGCCACGGCGGTGTTCAGCACGATGTTGGCCTCGGAGATGGACTGGGACGAGCCGGGGGAACGGAATTCAAACTTATTGCCTGTGAAGGCGAAAGAGGAGGTGCGGTTGCGGTCGGTGGCGTCCTTGGAGAAGCGGGGCAGCACGCTCACGCCCACCTTGAACAGCTCTTTTCCGCCGCCGGCAAATTTCTCTCCGCTCATAATGGCCTTGAGCACGCCTTCCAGCTCGTCGCCCACATATACGGACATGATGGCGGGAGGCGCCTCGTTGGCGCCCAGACGGTGGTCGTTTCCGGCGGAGGCCACAGAGATGCGCAGCAGATCCTGGTACTCGTTGACCGCCTTGAGCACCGCGCACAGGAACAGCAAGAACTGGGCGTTCTCCGCCGGTGTATCGCCGGGCTCCAGCAGGTTCTCGCCGGTATCGGTGGAGATGGACCAGTTGTTGTGCTTGCCGCTGCCGTTGACCCCGGCAAAGGGCTTTTCATGCAGCAGGCACTCCATGCCGTGGCGCTTGGCCACGGTCTTCATCAGCTCCATGGTCAGCTGGTTGTGGTCCGCGGCGATGTTCACCGTGCTGAACAGGGGCGCCAGCTCATGCTGGGCCGGGGCCACCTCGTTGTGCTCGGTCTTGGCCACTACGCCCAGCTTCCACAGCTCGTCGTTCAGCTCCTTCATAAAGGCCGCCACCCGGGGCTTGATGGCGCCGAAGTAGTGGTCTTCCATCTCCTGCCCCTTGGGAGGACGGGCGCCGAACAGCGTCCGGCCGGTATAGATCAGATCCTTGCGCTTATCATAGACGCTCTTGTCCACCAGGAAGTACTCCTGCTCCGCGCCGGCGGTGGCCCGGACAGCCTGGGTCTGCGTGTCGCCGAACAGCCGCAGGATACGCATCGCCTGCTTGTTGAGGGCCTGCATACTGCGCAGCAGCGGGGTCTTCTTGTCCAGCGCCTCGCCGGTGTAGGACACGAAGGCCGTGGGGATATACAGCACGCCGTCCTTTACGAAGGCGTAGCTGGTGGGGTCCCAAGCGGTGTATCCCCGGGCCTCGAAGGTGGCCCGCAGGCCGCCGGAGGGGAAGCTGGAGGCGTCGGGCTCGCCCTGGATCAGCTCTTTGCCGGAGAATTCCATGATGGCCCGGCCGTCCCCGGTGGGATGGACAAAGGCGTCATGCTTCTCGGCGGTCACGCCGGTCATGGGCTGGAACCAGTGGGTGAAGTGGGTGGCGCCCTTCTCCACGGCCCAGTTCTTCATCGCGGTGGCCACCACCGTGGCGATCTCCGGGGTCAGACGCTTGCCCTGCCGGATGGCCTGCACCACTTCTTTGTAAGTGGCGTGGGGCAGGCGGGCCTGCATCACCGCCTCGGAAAATACCATGCTTCCAAAGATCTCAGGTACGTTGCTCATTGCTTCCTTGCTCCTTATTCAGATAAAATTCAGAAAACGACCGGACAAAAAACGGGAAACGGCAAGGCGCACGCTATCTTTCGCGACGCCATTGCCGTTTCCGCTATGATTTTACACTTTTCTCCGGCGTCCTGTCAAGGGCCCCGCCCACGGCAAAACAAACAAAATCCGGCCGCCGCCGGCGGCCGTTCGTTGGCATATGCCCTATTCCACCGGGAAGTGTTTGACAAACCGCCGGTCTGCGATTAGAATATTTCCAAATCAGAAGGCGGGCCGGTCCTGTCTTCGGTCCATGGTATGAAAGGGGGATGAAACCGGTGCCGTCCCGTCCCTATGCCTCCCTCCTTCTCATCACCGACTCCCGGGATACCGCGGCCCACTTCGCCGCCTTTCTGCCCACAGACCGGTTCGCCCCGGAGCTGAACGTCTGCTCCGCGCTGGAAGCGGACTATGTGCTGGACACGGAGTCCCATGACGTCGTGGTCGTGGACAGCTCTGTTCCCCCGGATCGGTCCGCCGCTCTGGCGGCCCGGGCCGCGGAGAACGGCGCGGCGGGCGTGCTGCTGCTGGCGGAACCGGAGCGGTATGACGCCGTGGCCGCCTACGCCGGGGCCCACGGTTTCATGGCCCTGAGAAGTCCGGCGGACCCCGTGCTTTTGAAGCAGAGTCTGGCCATGATGGCCACCGTGTCCTCCCGGCTGCACGCGCTGGAATCCAAGGCGGAAAAGCTCCAGGCCAAAATGGACGAGATGCGCCTGGTGAGCCGGGCCAAGCTGCTTTTGATCCAGCGATTCAAAATGACCGAGAAGCAGGCCCACCGCTTCATAGAAAAAAACGCCATGGACCGGTGCGTCACCCGCCGGACCGTGGCCGAGGCCATCATCCGCACATACGAGATCTGAATACTGTATATTGACGAGGCGCGCCATGAAACACGAAACCATCCTCATCCTTGACTTCGGAGGTCAGTACAACCAGCTCATCGCCCGGCGGGTCCGGGAGTGCGGCGTTTACTGCGAGCTGAAGCCCTATACCACCCCTCTGGCCCAGCTGAAGGCCATGGACCCCATCGGCGTCATCTTCACCGGCGGGCCCCACAGCGTCTATGCCCCCGGCGCCCCCTCGGTGGACCCGGAGATATTCTCCTGGGGCGTGCCCATCCTGGGCATATGCTACGGCTGCCAGCTGCTGGCCCACCTGCTGGGCGGAAAGGTGGTCCCCGCCCAGGACGACTCCGCCCGGGAATACGGAAAGACCCCCGCCCGCTTCGACACCGGCTGCGCCCTCTTCACGGGCCTGCCCGCCGGGAGCGTCACATGGATGAGCCACGGCGATTACATGGAAAAGGTCCCCGACGGCTTTGTCACCGCCGCCTGGTCCGACGCCTGCCCCAACGCCGCCATCGCCGATCAGGCCCGGGGTTTTTACGGCGTACAGTTCCATCCGGAGGTCAACCACACCGAATACGGCCGCCAGATGCTCCACAACTTCCTCTATGAGATCTGCCACGCCAGCGGCGATTGGACCATGGGCGATTTCAAGGATCAATCCGTGGCCGCCCTGCGGGAGAAGATCGGAACGAAGAAGGTCCTGCTGGCCCTGTCCGGCGGCGTGGACTCCTCTGTGGCGGCGGCGCTGCTGGCCGAGGCGGTGGGCAGCCAGCTCACCTGTGTGTTCGTGGATCACGGCCTGATGCGGAAAAACGAGGGCAACGAGGTCCAGGCCGCCTTTGCCCCCTGGCCCATCCATTTCGTTCGGGTCAACGCCGAAGAGCGCTTCCTGCAGAAGCTGGCCGGGGTGACCGAGCCGGAGAGAAAGCGCAAGATCATTGGCGAGGAATTCATCCGGGTGTTCGAGGCCGAGGCAAAAAAGATCGGCGCCGTGGACTATCTCGTCCAGGGCACCATCTATCCCGACGTGGTGGAATCCGGTACCGGCGACGCCGCCGTCATCAAGAGCCACCACAACGTGGGCGGCCTGCCGGACTATGTGGATTTCAAGGAGATCATCGAGCCGCTGCGGCTGCTGTTCAAGGACGAAGTCCGCCAGCTGGGCCGGGAGCTGGGCCTACCGGAATACTTGGTTTCCCGCCAGCCCTTCCCCGGTCCGGGCCTGGCCATCCGGGTCATCGGCGACATTACCAAAGCCAAGCTGGACACCCTTCGGGAGGCAGATTTCATCTTCCGGGACGAGATTGCCAAAGCCGGCCTGGAGAGGACCATGGACCAATATTTCGCGGTGCTGACCAACATGCGTTCCGTAGGCGTCATGGGCGACGGCCGGACATACGACTATACCCTGGCCCTGCGCAGTGTCACCACCGCGGACTTCATGACCGCCGATTGGACGCGCATCCCCTACGACGTACTGGACGCGGTATCCACCCGCATCGTCAACTCTGTCCCCGGCATCAACCGCATCGTCTACGACATCACCTCCAAGCCCCCCGCCACCGTGGAGTGGGAGTGATTTTTTGAAACTCTGAACCCGTTGCGGCACAACGATTTTACGGTTTTACACCTCTCTTTTGATAACGATTTGATAACGCTCCCTATATACCGTATCATTCTATATTCCCGCTGGATTGCGGGTAAAGAATGTTCTTTTGCGGCTTATAAGTGAGGACAACCATATTAGAAAGCCCTTACCGATGGCAACGTCGGTAAGGGCTTTTGCTGTCTATTCATCAGTATCGAGGCTGTCTTTGAGTGCATCCACCAGGAAATCACTCAATTCCTGGGAGGGAACTTTGGCCCACCGCTGAGTGGTGTCGTACTTGGGGTAATTGTACCGCCAGCGGTCATAGTCCTCTCTGGTGATCTCCCCGGCCTCCAGCTTCTTAGCCTGCTCCGCCCAGGTGGACAGCATTTCAAGCATAGCGGCATAGGTCTTGCCTTTGGACTTATCCAGTCGCAGACAGATTTCGCCGTCAATCTCTCCGATGGTCAGCCCCCGAATGTCCTCTAAGGCAAAGAGGGTGTGCATCAGGCCAATGTCGGTATCTATGTCAGGAACAGCCAGGGCATTGGTAGAAACTCCGAAGTAGTCCGCCAAGGTCTTTGTCAGGTCGGCCTTTGGGGTGCGGCTCCCGGTTTCATACTGTGCCATACGCACATCGGCGGAGCGTTCAGGAAAACCTACCACCTGACCGAGATACTTCTGCGTGATGCCTTTCATGTTGCGGAAGAAGCGAATACGTTCACCAATCGCCATAACTGTCAACTCCAATCTATGTAATGGGGACACTTGAAGTATAACAGATATGTTTAGACCAGTCAAGAGAAAAATAAATAAATTTGTTTATATTTTCTCGTTGGAAGGTCTTGACATAACGGAATAGAGTTAGTATAATAGGACTACGTTAAGCAAATAGCGTTAAGCCAAAAGAAAGGAGGAACCACTATGGAGAACAGATTCATCCGGGCGGAAGAAGTTGCGGACGAGCTGGGTGTATCGAAGCCCTACGCCTATAAACTCATCCGGCAGCTCAACGAAGAATTGAAGGACAAGGGCTTCATCACCATCGCAGGGCGGGTCAACCGCCAGTATTTCAACGAACGGCTCTACGGGGCCAGAAAGGAAGGGAACTAAATGCCAGTCTTTAAGGACGAAGCAAGAGGAACATGGTACGTCATGGTGCGGTATCAGGACTGGACGGGGGAGCGCAAACAGAAGTGCAAGCGTGGCTTTGCCACCAAACGGGAGGCCCAGGAGTGGGAGCGCAGTTTCCAGATGCAGACCTCCGGCGACCTGGATATGACCTTTGAAGCCTTTACCGAGCTTTACACCAAGGATGTGAAACCCCGGCTCAAGGAGAACACCTGGCTGACCAAGGAGAACATCATCCAGAAGAAAATTCTGCCCTACTTTGGCAAGCGGAAGATTAGCGAGATCACCACCAAGGACGTGATCGCATGGCAGAACGAGTTGCTGGCCTACCGGGACGAGAAGCGCAAGCCCTACTCGGCTACCTACCTCAAAACCCTGCACAACCAGCTTAGCGCCATCTTCAATCACGCTGTCCGCTTCTATGAGCTGCGCTCCAATCCCGCCGCCAAGGCTGGGAACATGGGGTCAGAGGAACGGAAGGAAATGCTGTTCTGGACGAAAGCGGAGTACCAGAAGTTTGCGGACGCCATGATGGACAAGCCCGTTTCCTACTACGCCTTTGAAATGCTCTACTGGTGTGGTATTCGGGAGGGGGAACT
>CANQUE010000050.1 GCA_947626905.1 uncultured Oscillospiraceae bacterium | reverse complement strand
CGGCGGTTTCTACTTTATCACGAGTATGACCTTACTTACTGTCAAATCGGTGCATTGGAGCATTGCAGACCGCAATCCGTGCGGCAATCCGTTATTCGAGCAAGAGAAAAAATAAAGGCGCAGATGAAAAAGTATCTCTGCGCCTAATTGAAAGTGTCCTCTTATCTTCGGATAGAGGGCATTTCTCTTTGTGTTCTCAAATGGAATATCACAGATATGATACGAGGAGAACACAGCAGCCCGGCGGCTCTGACGCGCCGCCGCGATCATCATCATTCTATCAGGAGGAACACAGCATGAAATACGAGATCGTAGGCAATACCCTTCCGGCAGTGGTCTGCCACCTGGAGGCCGGCGAGAGCATGGTCAACGAGGGCGGCTCCATGGCATGGATGAGCCCCAACATGAAGATGCAGACCACCGGCGGCGGCTTTGGCAAGGCCATTGGCCGGATGTTCTCCGGCGAGCGCATCTTCCAGAACATCTATACCGCCGAGGGCGGCGCCGGCCTCATCGCCTTTGCCTCCAGCTTCCCCGGCTCCATCCAGCCCTTCGACATCGCCCCGGGCCACGAGATCATCTTCCAGAAAAGCGCGTTCCTGGCGGGCGAGGCCGGCGTGGAGCTGAGCGTACATTTCAACAAGAAGCTGGGCGCGGGCCTGTTCGGCGGCGAGGGCTTCATCCTCCAGAAGGTTTCCGGCAGCGGCGTCGCCTTCGCGGAGTTCGACGGCCACGCGGTGCAGTATGATCTGCAGCCCGGCCAGGAGATCCTGATCGACACCGGCCACCTGGCCGCCATGGACGCCACTTGCAGCATGGACATCCAGACGGTAAAGGGCGCGAAGAACGTGCTGTTCGGCGGCGAGGGCCTGTTCCTCACCAAGATCACCGGCCCGGGCCGGGTCTGGCTGCAGACCATGCCGCTGGTCAATGTGGCCGCTGTACTGCGGCCCTACTTTCCCGCCAGCTCCAACTGAGCCGGAGATGCGCGACACCTCCCCATCATGACCAAAACGATCCGCCGGGTCCTCCCGGCGGATCGCTTTTTCTCTTCCCCCTCCGGAAATGAGATTTCCACGAGGCGAATAATCCGCCGGCCGGTGATACAATCCAATCGTACTATTATAAAATGGAGGTGCTGCATGAACGAATTGCAGAAGACGTTGGACGAGGCGTTCCGGCTGTTCGGCGCCATCGCGGTAAGCGGGGAGAGCGTGGATGTGATGGCGGCGGCCAGAGACCGGCTGCGCCGGGCGTACCAGCAGGCGGGAGAATGGATGCCCCCGGCGGAAAAGGAGCAAGCCCATGGCGGATAAGAGGATCGGAGAACTGCCCATAGCGCCGGAGCTTTACAGCGATTCGCTGCTGGTGGCGGAGCAGCAGGGCGAGGCCCGGAGCGTACGGGGCGAGGTTTTGGCCGGCTTTGCGAGCAGGGCGCTGGACGATTACGTCAGAGGGGCCGGATTCCTTCTCAAAATCGGCAACACCGCGACCGGCGAGGCCGGCAGCGAGGTGAAAGTGGAAAACGCCGGCACGGCGAACAGACCCGTTCTCGATTTTACGATCCCCCGGGGCGACCCGGGGGTGTCGCCGTCGGTTTCCGTATCCCGGGGCGAGAGAGAAACCAACGTGACCATTACAGACGCGGACGGCCCTCATGCGTTTTCCATTCCGGATGGAAAAGACGGGGCCGTCGCCAGTTTTAACGGCCGGGCCGGCGTCGTCCTCCCGGAGGCGGGGGATTACGCCGTAGGCGATATAACCGGCCTGGACGGGGCGCTGGGCAAGAAGGCGGACCTGGTGAACGGGATAGTGTCGGACGCACAGCTGGGCTATGCCACGCACGACATCGTTTATTACGTCGATGCGTCCGGTGGAAGCGACGAAACCGGGGACGGCACGGAAGCCCGCCCCTTTGCCTCTTTGCCCCACGCGCTATCTCTGCTGCCCAAAAATATGAACAACCATCAGTACTTTATCTACCTCTCCGAGGGTGTCCACCGTGTGGGGGCGGGGCTCTTATACGTAAATAATTTTATCCACGGAGCGGGCAACGGCCTTTGTATCTATAGAGATCCCCGCGTAGACATAAACACGCGTCCCGTCATTGACGCAGAGATCCACATACTCAACAACAGCTCGCTTGTGAACCTGTCGGACATCAACGTGCAGTACACCGGGGGAGAACCGAAAAATCAATACGTTTTTGTCAACGGAAATACCGGCGGTATATCGATCTCGCGTATGGATATCACAGACGATATAAATACCAAGCTGGGGACCATGCAGATCACCTCCAACGGGACGGTCAGCTTATACGCTGTCAGCATCTCCGGCGCGGCGACAGCCGCCGTTTATTGCGGCGACAATCAGCGGATGAACATAACGAATTGCAGAGGAAGCGGAAACGCGGTCTGCTACAAAGTGGGAAACAACGCCATGGCCCGGCCCGATACCCTGTATCTCAGCGGCTGCAGCATGGAAGGCACAGTTGAGATCCAAAAACTATACAACTCGATCGTGTTCAAAAATGGGGTGATGGTATGATCGTAAAAATGGGAGCGATAGAATACGACTGCCTCCGGGCAGTTCGTACCAAAGACCGGGCCACGCTGTATCTGACGCCCACGCCGGAAGATCCGGTTGGCGGGATCACGGAGCTGGCGGGCGTATCGGACTGGTCAAAGATCACCATGGAGGGCGGCGCTTGGGAGCAGGCGGCGCCGGACTGGCGGGAGGACATGGAGGCCATGGCGGTGGATCAGGAGTACCGGATCACGCTGCTGGAGCTTGGATTGGGAGAGGAGGTGTAAGCCGATGCTGTACAGGGTGCTCATGCGCATGATCGAACGGGGCAATACCGAGGGGCTGGAGGAAAAGCTGGACATTTTCTTCGCCGCCGGGAAGCTCTCCGAGGAAGAGTATATGAGCCTGACGGGGGCCATGGCGCGGGGGAGCTGATCTCCCCCGCCCGTCCAACCCGATGCCCGGGAAGCGCTGCTTCCCGGGCATTTTTCCATGCCCGGGCGCGGCGGAGCTGGAAAAAATGTGGAAGCCTTGACCTTTGGTAGTTGTTGTAGTATAATTCATAGCCAGCGGTCTTTAAAATCGGTAAGGGTACCGGCGCCATGGGTATGCGGCATATGGCCGCGGCCCGGCGGGCGGAGCGCCCGCTGTGTGCTGAGAGGACGAAATGGCAGCCAGAAGAAAACAACGGAAATTCGTTTTTACGCCCGGATATTTTATTTCGGGCGTTTTAGTGGTATTGCTGGTGGCGTTTTTGCGCGTTATCGGCGGTACCGGCATGGTCCCCCCCAAGTATCTGATACTGTCCTTTTCCCTGCTGCTGGCGCTGGTGGCTGTGGCCTGCTATCTGGGTTGGGACTTTGACTTTCGCGGTCGGTTTTGGGCGGGCCTGGCGCTGAGCGTGGTGCTGGCGGTGGTCCTCACCGCGGGGATCGTCATGGGTATGAGGGTCCAAACGCTGCTGGATCATGTCACGACGCCGGACAAAAAAGTGGTGGATCTGGGCATATTCGTCCGCGCGGACGATCCGGTGAGCTCTCCGGAAGAGCTGAAAGGCCGTTCCTTCGGCGTGCTGGGCCAGGTCGAGCAGGAGGAAACGGACCGGTATATGCAGGAGCTGGAAACGCTGCTGCAGGAGCCGGTATCCGCCGCGAAATATGACTCCCCCCTCCAGCTGATAGACGATCTGCTCAATGGCCGCCTGGACGCGGCTGTGTTCAATCTGGCCTATCTGGACCTGGTGGACGAGTTGGAAGGGTATGAAGATATCCGCGACCGCATCCGGCAGGTCACCCTTGTGACGGTGGAAGTCCCTGTGACGCCGGCTCCCGCTTCCACGCCGGGGCCGGCGGAGGACGACCCCGTATTCACGGTATATATCAGCGGCATCGACGGCTATCGCGGTCTGGAGACCTATTGCCGGAGCGACGTGAACATCATCGCCGTCGTCAACCCGGAAAAGCATTTTGTCCTGCTCGTTTCCACGCCCCGGGACTATTTCCTGCCCCTGCCCATCTCCAACGGCGAGCGGGACAGACTCACCAACGCGGGGCTGTTCGGCGTGGATGTTTCCGAGGGGACGCTGGAGATGCTGTACGGCATCCACCTGGACTACTATTTCCGGCTGGATTTTTCCGGCTTCAAGCGGATCATCGACAGCCTGGGCGGCGTGACGGTCTACTCGGAAAAGGCCTTTACGGCGGGGGACTACTCCTTCTCGGAGGGCGAGAACACCCTGGACGGCGAGGCGGCCCTGATGTTCGCCCGGGAGCGGCACGCCTTCAAGGACGGCGACCTCCAGCGGGGCCGGAACCAGATGGCGCTGATCAAAGGCGTGATGAAGAAGGTGCTGTCCTCCGATCTGCTGGCAAAATACATGCCGTTGATGAGCGCGGTGGAAGGCAGCTTTGAAACCACCGTTCCCCCCGACATGATCGCCCGGCTCGTGCAGGAACAGCTGGACCAGGGCGGCGATTGGACTGTGGAAACCTATCACGTCAGCGGCACCGACGGCAACGAGACCACCTTCTCTGTCAGCGTGAAGGACTATGTCATGTTCCCGGACGAGGATACGGTGGCCGTGGCCAAGGATCTGCTGACGCAGGCCCTGGCGGGCCAGGTCGTGACCCCGCCGTGATCGGATCGTCCACAGACGCAGCCCAGGGAAAACCGGCGGCCCGCCATGGGCGGGCCGCCGGGACCATGCAGAAAAGGGGGAAGACGATGGATCACTGTCGCGGCATACAGGCGGACAAGCTGCCATGGCTGTTTCCGTTTTGCTTTGTATTTCCCTTTCTGGTCAACCTGGCGTTCTTTTATCTCGGCTTCGGCTTTGAAGACAATCCCGTCCGCAAATATGGGTTCATCGCCGTCTGCCTGCTGGGCGCGGTCTGCTGCGGGCTGGTTTTTTTGTATATGCTCCGCCGGGAGCGGCTGTCCGCCGGGATATGGATACGGCTGGGGCTGACGGCGCTGTTTTTCGCCGTATGCTTCTCCCTCATGCTGTACAGAAACGGAATGCGCGGCGCGTTTTTGGGCTACGCGGAGAAATTCCTCGCGTTTTCCGTCCCGGCGTTTCTCATGGGCGTATGCGCCGCCCGATGGCGCTGGGAGGACCGGTTTTATCCCGCGCTGGAGAGGGCCAGCTTTTTTGTGTTCCCTATCGCGGTGATCTATTTCAACGGCGTACTGTTCGACTGTTTGCCCTGGGGAGAAAAATATCTGGGCATTTTCCGGTATCAGAATTTGGGCTACGGGTTTCTGCCGTTTTTGATGGCCCATCTGATCGGGTCCACACAGCAGGACCCATCGCCCCTTCCCGCCGGGAGGGCGATAAAGCATCCTCAGGCCCTGCGCGGCGCGCTCATCGCCATATATTGGCTGGCGATCCTGGCCTCCGGCGCGAGGGCGGCCTATGTCTGCGCCATGGTGTTCTGCGTCCTGCTTACCCTGTCAAAATGGCTCCACCGGGAGGGCGGGGCGAAGCGGGCGGCCTTGCTGGCGGTGCTGCTGGCGGCGGTGCTGCTGTTCCTTTTGTTCGTCTGCGCGCCTTTGGGCCTGGATCGGGTCCGGGAGCGGGCCGGAGAAACAAAGGACGCCCTGACGATGCAGTTTTCCCTCCCCTCCGCGGACGGGGCCGCGGCGGACAGCGCCATCAAGGAGGACCTGGACAGCCTCAAAGTGGCGAGCCGGGGGACCTATTATGCCCTGGCGCTGCGGGAGATCTCCCGCGCGCCTGTGTGGGGGATAGGTCCGGGGGGATACACGGCAAAATATGGGTCATATCCCCATAACGCGATCCTGGAGCTGCTGAGCGAGACCGGTGTGGCCGGGACGGCGGCGCTTTTGGCGCTGCTGGGCTGGGCCTTTGTAAATATGCTGGCCGCCGGACGGACCCGGAGCTCCGTTCGCCATATATTTTTGTTTTTCGCCACATACGCGGTGTTGGCAAATATCAGCGGCTGTGTCTGGGACTGTCCGGCGCTGCTGGGCGCGCTGGGGTATGGGCTGGCTCTCCGCGCCGGTCCCGCAGGACCCTGCAACATATAGAGAGGACGTATATCCATGGAACGAGATCGCAAGCTGAAGATCTGGCTGATCAAAGAAAGCGAGGCGCTCCCCCTGGGGACCGGCCGCCTGATGCGCACCGGTTCACTGGCAGAGTATCTTTCCCGGGAGGGTCACGACGTGACCTGGTGGGCGTCAACTTTTATTCACAAAGAAAAACGGTACTTCTGTGATGGATACCGGGAGATCGACGTAAATGAACACCAGAAGCTGATCCTTCTCCATTCTGGCTGTGCCTACCACAAAAATGTTTCCCTGAAGCGAATCGCTAACCACCAAGATTTAGCCTGGTCGTTCCGCCGGCACAGCAAGCAGAAGCCGCAGCCCGACATCATTTTGTGCTCCATGCCCACCACCCAGTTCGCGAAGGAGGCCATCCGGTACGGCCGGCGCCATGGCGTGCCTGTGGTGATCGACGTGCGAGACCTATGGCCGGACGTTTTTGTGAGCGCCGTTCCGAAATGGATGCGGGGGATCGCCGATCTGGGCCTGCTGCCCTGGAAATGGTCCATCGGCCGGACCCTGAAGGCCGCGGCGGCGATCGTGGGCGTGATGCCCAACGCGTTGGAATGGGGATGCGAAAAAGCCGGGCGGGCCCCCGGCGAGCTGGATCGGCATATTTTTATCGGCTGCGATGAAATCACAATAGATGCGGACACGCTGCAGAAGCAGCTGGATTGGTGGAGCCAATTCGACGTAAGAAAAGATACTTGGAACATCAGTTTTTTCACATCGCTGGGTTATAACCAGGATACAGATACTTTGATCAAAGCGGTAAAGCTTCTGAGTGAACGGTATCCCGATATCCGGTTGGTGATCGGCGGGAAAGGAGACGCGGAAGAGTCCCTGAAGGCCCTGGCGGACGGCCATCCGGCCATTGTGTTCCCCGGCTGGCTGGACCAGAACCAGATGAACAGCGTGATGACCATCTCAAAGTGCGGCATGTATATTTACAAAAATGAGTTCTTTGGCGGCGATGGTTTTGGCAACAAAGCCGTCCAGTATCTGGTCGGTGGACTGCCGATCATTACATCGATGACCGGATTTTCTTTCCAGTTCATCCGGGAACACCAGATCGGAGAGATCTATACGGAAGGCGACGTATCCAGTTGCGCCCAGGCCATCGAGAGGCTGTATCTGGACGAGCCCCGCCGCCGGCAAATGGCCGTCCGGGCCCGGGAGCAATTTGAAAAAACGTTCGCCTTTTCCATCGTGAACAAACTGTTTGAAGACGAGCTGTACGACGTGCTGGAAGCGTGGGGACGCTGAGGCGGCAAAGCAGGCGGGCAACATGACATAGGAGGGTTGGAACATATGTGTGGGATCAGCGGATATCTGGATCTGGAAAACGGCGTCCGGACAGACATCCTGCGCCGTATGAACGATTCGATCCGCCACCGGGGACCCGATGACGAGGGTTATACGCTGATCGGCCCTTCTGCGTTCCGGCACTTTTCCGGCGACGACACAGCGGAGCCGGAGCGATTTCCTCCACTCTCCGGGGCAGACGGCCGGAAGGCATTTTTGGGGCTGGGCCACCGGCGGCTGAGCATTCTGGACCTCTCCAGCGCCGGACATCAGCCCATGGAGGATGCCCAGCGGGGGACCGTGGTGACCTATAACGGGGAAATATACAACTATCTGGAACTGAAAGAAGAGCTGGCCGCCAGGGGCCATGTGTTCAAGACCACATGCGACACAGAGGTGCTGTTGAAGGCATACAGCGAATGGGGCGAAGACTGTCTGGACCACTTCAACGGGATGTGGGGATTCGCCCTCTGGGACGAAAAGGAAGGCAAGTTGTTCTGTGCCCGGGACCGGCTGGGCGCCAAGCCCTTCAACTTTTGGCATGAAGGCAACAAATTCGTGTTTGGCTCTGAGCTGAAGCAGCTCTGTCAGGACGACGGCATCGCCAGAAGATTCGACCGCTCCTATCTGGCGGCCAACATGATGTACCACTACAGCGAGTACAACGACCAGACCCTGATAGAGGGGATGCGTCAGCTCCGTCCGGGGCATAAGCTGGTAGTGCGTCTTTCCCCCGACAGAAAGCATATCCAGTCGGTTTCCATCAGCGCCTATTGGGCGCTGCATGTGGACTATAACGAGCAGATCCCGGAGCAGCAATGGAAAGAAATGGTGGCGGAGGAATTCTCCCGCAGCTGCCGCTGGCGACTGCGCAGTGACGCGCCTTTGGCGGCGCTGCTCTCCGGCGGGCTGGACTCCTCCTGTCTGGTGACGGAGGTCTGCGGCCAGCTGGCGGACCCCGGCCGCCTGCATACGTTCACAACCCATTTCCCCGGTCATGCCAGCTGCGACGAGTGGGACTTTGCCGATATGGTGAATCATGCCTGCGGCTGCCAGGGCAACCCGATCATGCCGGATATGTCCGACGGGATCGAACGCCGCTATGAAAAGGCGATCTGGCATCAGGAGGCATACGGAGGCATCGCGTGCCTGGGCGGGATGTACCTGCTGGAGGAGATCCGTAAGCGCGGGTTCAAGGTGGTGCTGAACGGACAGTGCGGCGATGAGACCATGCTGGGCTACGAGCGCTATTACTCCTTCTATTTCAGCGATCTGATCAAAAGAGGGAAGCTGGGGGCCGCCCTGCGGGAATACCGCCTTGCGGCGCAGCACTCCGCCTATTCCCTGTACGATCTGATGAAAATGTTTTTCTATTTCGTCTTTCCGCCTGTGCGGGACACCCGGCAGCGGATCCGTGCAGGGAGCTTCGTCCAAAAGGAGCTGCTGGACCAGGTAAACAGCGAAGAGCTCCACAGCCTCCTTTACCCGAGAGCTCTCCCCCAGCTGCAGCAAACGGAGCTGACCCGCACCCAGCTCCCTCCCATCGTCCACTCCGACGATCGGTCGTTTATGTCCGCCTCTTTGGAGAGCCGGATCCCATACATGGATTACCGCTTCGTAGAGCTGGCGGTGCAGATCCCCGCCAGTTTGAAGATCAAAAATGGGTATACGAAGAACATCATGCGGGAGATCTTCGACAGCCGGATGCCCAAAGCCGTCACCTGGCGCACAAACAAGATGGGCTTCGGCGCACCGGTCGACGACTGGGCCAAGCTGTTCTCCCAGGACTATCTGCTGGACATGATACGCAACGCCAAAACCGCCCCGTATTTCAAGCCCGACGCGTTGGAGAAAAAGGTTTTGAACGGCGTGCGGGACGCGAACCTGTTCGATTTTTTGTCCGTGGAGATATTTGCAAGACTGTTTGACGTGGCTTGACGAGCCGGGCGGCGCCAGGCGCCGGCGCGGAGGAACGCGATGAAAACGATCATGCTGGTCTTCGGCACGCGGTCGGAGGCGGTCAAAATGTGCCCTCTCGTGAAGGAGCTGAAAAGCCGCGGGGGGATAAAAACGGTGGTGTGCGTCACCGGCCAGCACCGGCAGATGCTGGACCGGGTATTGGCGGCGTTCTCCGTAAGGCCGGACTATGATCTGTCCGTGATGAAGACGGACCAGACCCTGTTCGATATCACCGCCACGGTCATGGACCGGATCAGGCCCGTGCTGGAACAGGTCCGGCCCGATGCGGTGCTGGTCCAGGGGGATACGTCCACCACCTTCGCCGCGGCTTTGGCCTGCTTTTACATGCGTATCCCCGTGGGACATGTGGAGGCGGGGCTGCGCACCTATGACATCGACGCCCCCTATCCGGAGGAGTTCAACCGCCAGGCGGTGAGCATCCTCAGCCACTTCCATTTCGCGCCTACAGAGCTGGCGAAGGAAAATCTCCTGCGGGAGGGCCGGAGAGCGGAAACGATCTATGTGACCGGCAACACGGTCATCGACGCGCTCAGGACCACGGTCCGGGCGGATTATACCCATCCGGAGCTGGAATGGGCCGCCGGCAGCCGGCTGGTCCTGGTCACGGCCCACCGGCGGGAGAGCCTGGGCGAGCCCATGGCCCGCATGTTCCGGGCCGTCCGCCGGGTGGTGGACGAGCACCCCGACGTGAAGGCGGTCTGTCCGATCCATATGAATCCCGCGGCGCGGGAAACGGCGGCCGCCGTTTTGAGCGGCCACGGGCGCATCCACCTCACCGAGCCGCTGGACGTGCCGGACTTCCACAACTTCATGGCGAGAAGCTATCTCATCCTGACAGATTCAGGGGGCGTCCAGGAGGAGGCCCCCACCCTGGGCAAGCCGGTGCTGGTCATGCGCAGCGCCACGGAGCGGCCGGAGGGCATCGCCGCGGGAACGCTGCGGCTGGTGGGCACGGATGAAGAAACGATCCGGCGGGAATTCACCCGGCTGCTGGACGACAAAACGGCTTACGACGCCATGGCCCGCGCGGTCAACCCCTACGGGGACGGGCACGCCTGCCGGCGGATCGCGGACGCGCTGGAAAAAGTCCTGGGTTAAAGCGCCCGGGATATGATAAGGGGGCTGCCGCAAGGGATCTTGCGGCAGCCCCCTTTTTGCGCTCCGGGCGGGCGTATCTCCCCCGCCGGGACGCTATACCGATCCCAAAAACCGGACGAACGCGGCCTGGCCGTCGGCCGTGCGCTTGTACACGCCCGCGTGCTCCAGCACCTGGGCGAACACCTTCCCCACCTCGTTGCGGAGGATATCCATGGCGTTGTCCGCCGTGAAGGCATATCGCTCCGCCAGGCCGTCCGCCCAGTCGGCGTGTTTCGCCAGCGTTTCATTCCCCCGGATATCCTCCCCGGCGGCCAGCGCTTGGGCCAGCTCCGTCAGCTCCGTTTTCAGCCGGGCGGGCAGCACCGCCAGACCCATCACCTCGATCAGGCCGATGTTCTCCTTCTTGATGTGGTGCAGCTCCTGGTGGGGGTGGAACAGCCCCAGCGGGTATCGTTCCGTGGTGCGATTGTTGCGCAACACCAGATCCAGCTCAAAATCCCCTTCCCGCATCCGGGCGATGGGGGTGATGGTGTTGTGCCGCTGGCCGCCGGTCTCGGCGAGGATCTCCGCCGAGGGGTCGCTCCAGCCCCGCCAGGCGGTCAGGACCCGGTCCGCCAGCTCCACCAGCCGGTCCGGGTCCGCCGAGCGGACGCGTATCACGCTCATGGGCCATTTCACGATCCCGGCCCGCACGTCCTCAAAGCCGGGGAAGGTGAACGTCCGCTCCACCGGAGCCTTGGCCATGGCGAAGGTATACCGGCCCCCCTGGAAGTGGTCATGGCTCAAAATGGAGCCGCCCACGATGGGCAGGTCCGCGTTGCTGCCGATAAAGTAGTGGGGGAACAGCTTGAGAAAGTCCATCTGTCTGCGGAAGGTGGACCGGTCGATCTTCATGGGGATGTGCCGGCTGTTCAGCACGATGCAGTGCTCGTTGTAATAGACATAGGGGGAGTACTGGAAAAACCAGTCCTGGCCGTCCAGCGTCAGGGGGATCAGCCGGTGGTTCTGCCGGGCGGGATGGTCCAGGCGGCCATGATAGCCCTCGTTCTCCGCGCACAGCTGGCAGGCGGGATAGGCGTTCTGGGGCGCCAGCTTTGCCGCGGCGATGGCCCGGGGGTCCTTCTCCGGCTTGGAGAGATTGATCGTGATGTCCAGATCCCCGTATTCCGTGGGCGCCACCCACTTCATATCCTTCACGATCCGGTACCGGCGGATATAGTCCGTGTCCTGGCTGAATTTATAATACCAATCCGTGGCGGTTTCCGGACTCTGGGCATACTTTTGCCAGAAATCGCGGCGCACCTCGCTGGGCCGGGGCGTGAGCCGCCCCATCAGCTCCGTGTCCAGGATATCCCGGCTGCCGGTCCCCGGCTCACAGCGGCCGTTTTCCACCGCCCAGTCCAAAATATCCCGCAGGATATCCTCCAGCGGCCGCCGGGGCGCCTCCGCCGGCTCCTCCCAGCGGACCAGACCCAGAGCGGCGATCAGCCGGTTGGCGGCCCAGGTATAGTCGTCCTGTTGGATCAGGTCCTTTTCCAGCCCATAGCGCAGCAGCTGGGCAATGCTGTCATAGATCATGACTGTCTCCTTTTTCCCCGGCGGAAAAGGCCCGTGTATTCCCGCCGCTGTCTGTCGGTCATATTCTATCACGGGACCGCGGGGAATGCAATCGCGTTCCCGCTCCGTCCCCCGCTTCGTCTGTCGCGGGGGATGCGTCAACCGAGAAGCCTGCGGTAAAGCGCCTCGTTTTCCCGGCTGTGGACATTGAAGACCACCTCCATCCCGCTCTGTTTTTCCCTCCGCCAGGCGCGCACCGTTTCCACGGCGATCTCGGCCGCCCGCTCCTTTGGAAAGCGGAATACGCCTGTGGATATGCAGCAAAACGCGATGCTCCCCAGCCCCTTTTCCGCAGCCAAGTCCAGACAGGCGCGGTAGCAGCTCGCCAGAAGCCTCTCATGCTCCCGGGTCAACTTCCCTTCCACCACCGGCCCCACCGTGTGGATCACATACCGGCAGGGCAGATTGAAGCCCGGCGTGATCATGGCCGTTCCCACCGGCTCGGGGCGGCCCTGACGGTCCATCAGCTCCGCGCAGTACTGCCGCAGCTGGACCCCGGCAAAGGTGTGGATGCAGTTCGCAATCCATATCTAAATCACACACGGTATCAAGCCGCAACCGCCGCCGGCTGTTTACACAGCCGTTGGCAATATCAGCAAAGAATTCTGAATAATCCTCTGTACTGTTGCCTTTAATAAAGAGATGGCAAGTACGCTTTTCACCATCCTGCGTTATGTAGATGCGTTCTACAACTGTTTGTATCAGCGAGATTAGTTCTTCCCTTGTACTACTTTCTGCAAATTCCCTAAATGACGTAATAAGCTGTTGGATATGTTCAAACTCTCGAATTTGCTTTTTCTCGTCAGAAGAAGCGTCCTCCAATTTTTGAAGGTCTTTTTTCTTTCTTTCAATTTCTTCTGACAGTGCGTCTATGTCCTCTTGAATATATTTTTTCAGTGAATTCTTAGCATCACGAATATTGCGTACTTGCTGTTTGATGTCTTCATGGAGCTTTTCAATGGATTTTTTCAACTGCTGAATTTCAACATTCGATTTATCAGTTTTAATTAGGTCGTCGATTTTTTCCTGCAACAGCGCGGTATAGTATTCGCTTTCCTCGTTGCTTAAATCTGCCAGCCTTTCAGTAACAAATTCATCCATTTCAACACCAGGGATTGCTCGGAAGTGACATTCTTTCTTTCTCGCATTAGGGCAAGCATATTTGAAGCGCGGTTTACCATTTGTCAGGCGTCCCGATTCTGGAAGAACCACAAGGCGTTTACCACAGTAGGGGCAATATATGATACCAGATAATAAAGCATTGGTTTTACGATGCGGGCGATTATGTTTGTCTGCAATCTTTTCCAT
>CANQUE010000049.1 GCA_947626905.1 uncultured Oscillospiraceae bacterium | reverse complement strand
GACGATGAAATCAAGGCCAGTTTTGTGAAGCTACTAAAGGAAGCGGGGCGGCCCGAAACAGAGTTCTCTGCTTCCCTTTGGCGTGAGATGGTTGAGGAAGTAACAATCCATGCCGGGCGGCAAGCATCTTACCTGCTGGTGGATGGACGCAAGTTCACAGTGCCGATCTAAGCTAGGCACGGCAAAATGCAATTAGGCGGCTAGAGCTTCAACTCTAGCCGCTTTTCATATGTCTACCGGGAGGAGTGTGAACATCGCCTCCACTAATTTGCATTTGCACCAGTTCCGAAAATATGGTGTTGTAAAATTGCCTCCCTTATTTTTGGGCCCAAATAATAGCCGTTTCAAATGCACCCATTTTGCCAAAATCTGTTCTGTGCGGCCCTATATGCCGAGTAAGTGTTTTTGGTGCAGAGATTTTGCCTGTTCCGGCCCAAATCGCTGTGCGGGATATGACAAAAAATGAAAAACGCCCCTATTTCTAGGGGTGTTTTTCTACTGGTGGCACGGACATGCAGTTAGCCATGTCCACGTCATTTTGTGGTCCGAGTGACAGGATTTGAACCTGCGGCCTGATGGTCCCAAACCACCCGCGCTACCAGCTGCGCTACACCCGGATAAAAGCCGCCGCTGCTGCGGCGGCTTTTATAATATCCTTTTCTTCCGGCGCTGTCAATCAGTTTTCCCGCTTCGCGCCCCAGAAGAACAGCGCCACGGTGCCGGGGCCGGTATGGGCGCCGATGGTGGTCCCGATGGAATTGATGAGCACCTTTCCCTGGAGTTTTGGGAACCGCTGCTCCACCAGCGCGGCCACTTCCCGGGCGTCCTCGATGCAGGCGGAGTTGGAGATATAGCACTTGCCGCTGTAATCCAGCCCGCCGTCCGCCAGAGCCTCCATCTTGTCCACGATGGCCCGGATGACCTTTTTCTTCGTGCGGATCTTCTCCCGGGGGATGAGCCGGCCCAGATTGTCCACGTTCATCAGCGGGCAGATGTTCAGCACGCCGCCGAACACCCCCGCCGCCTTGGAGATCCGGCCGCCCCGGACGAAGAAGGTCAGGTCCGTGGAGAAGAACCAGTGGTGCAGCCGCAGGCGGTTGTCCTGGGCCCAGGCCGCCAGCGCCTCCGCGGACAGGCCCTCGTCCCGTTTGTCCGCCAGCGCGTCCATCAAAAGGCCATAGCCGGAAGAGGCGGCCAGAGAATCCACGATGTAGATCTTCCGCTCCGGGAACCGCTCCCTGGCGATGGCGGCCGCGTTCATGGCGGAGTTATAGGTCCCGGATATGCCGCTGGACAGAGTCAGGTGCACGATGTCCTTCCCCTGCTCCAGGAAGGGGGTGAAGTAATCCAGGTACTCGGAGATGTTCACCTGGGCGGTCTTGGTCATGGCTCCGTCGGCCATGGCCTTATAAAACTGGTCGAGGGGCATGGACTGGCCAAGGTCGTCGATGTATTCCTTTTCGTCCAGAAAATAGTGGAAGCAGATATAATGGATGTCCCTGGCCTGCAAATGCTCCGGGGACAGGTCGACGGTAGAGCAGCAGCTCAAAATATAATCGCTCATAATTTCCTCCTTGCAGAGCATGGTCTTGCCGCATCCCATCATATCTGCATTTTCCCCCATGGGCAACCTACCCTGGGGAGGAAGCGCTCTATCATAGATCCCGGGGCATAGAGTTTTCTCTACGCCCCGGGAGAACTGGCTCTACGATATAGAGAATCCCGCCGTTTTCAGGCCTTCCGCCGGCGGATATGGAAGCACAGGAACACCAGCAGCTCCGCCGGGATCAGGATCAAAAACAGCTGCCAGGGGTTCCACCGCAGCAGCAGCAGGAACACCAGCGTCACGATGGCCGCCACCAGGGCCATGACGATGAGCATATTGTGCCGCCCGCCGTTCCACACGGAGTTGAGCACCAGCCAGGTGACCAGCGTCACCGGCACGGCGCTGGCAAAGATCTGCCAGATCACCTGATCCATCGCCACCCAGCACACCACGAACATGATCACCGCCATGGTCCAGATGCCCACGATGGCCACCAGGGTCACCACATTGCTGCTGAAGGTCCGCTCGGAGGCCGGGCCTTTTTCGTCCATCGGCTTCCAGTCGCTGTTGCTGCGGAGCAGCTCATCCACGGTCAGACCGTAGATCTCCGCCAGGCGGGTGAGGACATAGGCGTCGGGGATGGACTCGCCCCGTTCCCATTTGGATACGGTCTTGTCGGAGTAATTGAGCTTCTCGCCCAGCTCCGCCTGGGTCATGCCCGCGGCCTGCCGCAGCTTGATCAGGTTGCTGGCCACCACCAGCTTCAGCTCGTCCATTCCTTCCCCTCCTTTTCGCGGTAGCAGTTTATTTTATCACATTCCCCTCCGGCGCGCAAGCGTCATCCGGCGCGCATCCCGCAAATGTTCCGGCTCAGAGATCGATGACGCCCAGGGCGTTCAGAAGCAGTTTCGCCCCCAAAAGGCACAAGATGGCCCCGCCCGCCGTCCGGGCCGCCCGCCGCCTAGTCCGGCCGACCCGGCCGCCCAGCCCGGCCCCGGCCACCGACAGCGAACCCATCACCGCCGCCACCATGGCCCCCGCCCGGACCGGCGGCACCTCCATGATGGCGAAGGCCACCCCCACCGTCATGGCGTCCAGGCTGGTGGCCAGGGCCATCGCCGCCATATCCCCCAGGCCCGCGCCGGCGCAGTCCTCCTCCGGCCGCCGGGCCTGGCGCAGCATTTTGATCCCCATCCCCGTCAGCAGCGCCGCCGCGCACCAGGGATACAGGGCCGTGAATCCCGCCGGCAGGCCGGCGCCCACCCCATACCCCGCCAGGAGCATGGCCACATGAAATCCGCTTATGAGCCCCACGATGGGCCCGATCCTCCTGCCGGCGGCCATGCCCATGCACACGGACGCGGCAAAGCCGTCCATGCTGAGGCCCAACACCAGCAAAAGCTGCTCGATCAGTCGCAAATCCTTCCCTCCAAACGGCGGATGTAGCTGTCCGCCTATGGCAGGATATGCCGGCCGGCCCGGGCGGGTGAAAGGGCAAAAATGCTGTCCGGCCCCGATTGACCCCCATGTGAAACAGTGTTATAATATGTTGTCAATTTGTAACCTCGGGCAGGATGGAGGTCGCTATGTGGGTATCGGACAAGTGGCGGGACTATGAGCTGCTGGACGCCTCCGGCGGGGAAAAGCTGGAGCGCTGGGGCAGCCACGTCCTTTTGCGCCCGGACCCCCAGGCCATCTGGGCCACCCCCCGGACCGACCCCCGCTGGCTCCGGCCGGACGCGGCCTATCACCGCTCCAGCTCCGGCGGCGGGGCCTGGGAGAAAAACAGCCTGCCCGCCAGCTGGAAGATCCGCTACGGCGGCCTGACGTTCCAGGTCCGGCCTATGAATTTCAAGCACACGGGCCTGTTTCCGGAACAGGCCGCCAACTGGGATTGGGCCATGGAAAAGATCCGGTCCGCCGGCCGGCCCATCCGGGTGCTGAACCTGTTCGCCTACACCGGCGCGGCCACGGTGGCGTGCCTGGCGGCGGGGGCGGAGGTGTGCCACGTGGACGCGGCCAAAGGGATGGTGGCCTGGGCCAAGGAAAACGCCGTGTGCTCCGGCGTGGCGGACAGGCCCGTGCGCTGGATCGTGGACGACTGCGCCAAGTTCTGTCAGCGGGAGATCCGCCGGGGACGGCGATACGACGCCCTCATCATGGACCCGCCCTCCTACGGCCGGGGCCCCGGCGGGGAGGTCTGGCGGCTGGAGGACGATCTGTGGCCCTTCGTGTCCGGCGTGCTGCCGCTTCTGTCGGACGACCCCCTGTTCGTGCTCATCAACTCTTACACCACCGGCCTGTCCCCCTCGGTGCTGACCTACATCTCCGAGAGCCTGTTCACAAAGCGTTTCGGCGGCTCCAGCGACGCCCAGGAGCTGGGCCTGCGGGCATCCGCCTCCGGGCTCGTCCTGCCCTGCGGCGCGTCCTGCCGGTGGGAAAAATAACGATCTCAATCTTTTGGCTCTGCGGAGCCGAACTCTGCGAGGCGCCTACATCATGGACCCTGTCATCCGTATCGAGAATATAACCTACACTTACCCCGACGCGCCCGGCCCCGCTCTGGACGGGGTGACGCTCCGGCTCCAGCGCGGCTCCTTCACGGCGGTGCTGGGCTCCAACGGCAGCGGCAAGAGCACCCTGGCCAAGCATCTCAACGCCATCCTCCTCCCCGCCTCCGGCCAGGTGCTGGTGGACGGGATGGACACCGCCGACGGGGAGAACCTGATCTCCATCCGCCGGCGGGTGGGCATGGTGTTCCAGAACCCGGACAACCAGATCGTGGCCAACGTGGTGGAGGACGACGTGGCCTTCGCCCCGGAAAATCTGGGCGTAGAGCCGGATCAGATCCGCCGGCGGGTGGATGGGGCGCTGAAGCAGGTGGGCATGTACGAGTTTCGTATGCACGCGCCCCACCTCCTCTCCGGGGGCCAGAAGCAGCGGGTCGCCATCGCCGGCGTGCTGGCCATGGAACCGGAGGTGCTGGTGCTGGACGAACCCACCGCCATGCTGGACCCCCGGGGCCGCCGGGAAGTGATCGCCGCCGTGGAGGCCCTGTGCCGGGACCGGGGCATCACCGTGGTGCTCATCACCCACCACATGGACGAGGCCGCCCGGGCGGACCGGGTGATCGTCATGGACCGGGGCCGGATCGTCATGGACGGCGCCCCGGGCCAGGTCTTCCCCCAGGCGGAGGCGCTGCGCGCCCTGCGGCTGACCGTGCCGGAAACCACGGAGCTGATATTGCGGCTGAACGCCGCCGGGATGGCCCTGCCCACAGACGCCGTCACCCCGGAGGCCTGCGCCGCCGCCATTAAGGAGGCCCTATGCCGCTGATCGAGATACGGGGCCTGACCCACATATACAGTCAGGGCACCCCTTTTGAAAAAACAGCCATCGAAAACCTGGACCTGATCCTGGAGCAGGGCGGGACCGTGGGTCTGATCGGCCATACAGGCAGCGGCAAGAGCACCCTCATCAGCCACCTGAACGCCCTGCTGAAGCCCACCGCCGGTACGGTGCTGCTGGACGGGGAGGACGTGTTCGCCACCAAGGCGTCCATCCGGGCCGCCCGGTTCCGGGTGGGCGTGGTGTTCCAGTATCCCGAATACCAGCTGTTCGAGGAGACCGTGTTTGCCGACATCGCCTACGGGCCGAAGAATCTGAAGCTGCCCCAGGAGGAGATCGACCGCCGGGTCCGGCAGGCCGCCGCCTTCGTGGGGATGGATGAGAGCGTGTTCGCCCAATCCCCCCTGGAGCTATCCGGCGGCCAGAAGCGCCGGGTGGCCATCGCCGGCGTGCTGGCCATGGAGCCGGAGCTGCTGGTGCTGGACGAGCCCACGGCGGGGCTGGACCCCGCCGGGCGGGAGGACCTGCTGGAAAAGCTGTTCGCCTGGCAGAAGGCCCGGGGCACGGCCATCCTGCTGGTCACCCACGATATGTCCATCGCCAACCGGTGCGGCCGGCTGGTGGTGATGTCCGAGGGGAAGATCGTCATGGACGGGACCCCGGCGGAGATCTTCGCCCGGGACGGGGAGCTGGTCTCCATCGGCCTGGATCTGCCGGGTCCGGCCCGCATCGCCCGGCTGCTGCGGGAGCAGGGCGTGGCCGTCCCCGCGGGCGTGTACACCGCCGACCGGCTGTATGAGGCCGTCCTTTCCCTGTGGAGAGGAGGCGGCGCGCCGTGCTGAAAGATATCACCCTGGGCCAGTATTTCCCCGGCGATACGCCGGTCCACAATCTGGATCCCCGGACCAAGCTGCTGCTGACGGTGGCCTATATCGTGGCGCTGTTCATGGTGGGCTCCTGGGGCGGATACGCCCTGGTGTTCGCCGCCCTGGCCGGCGTGATGGCGCTGAGCCATATCCGGCCCCGGGCGCTTTTGAAGGGCCTGAAGCCGCTGGTGTTCATCATCGTGTTCACCGCCGTGCTGAATCTGTTTTTCACCTCGGGGGAGGACGTGCTGTTCTCCTGGCGGTTCATCAAGGTCACCTACACCGGCCTGGAGCGGGCCATTTTCATGGTGCTGCGGGTGCTGCTGCTGGTGTCGGGCACCTTCCTTCTGACCTACACCACCTCCCCGCTGGCCA
Source organism: uncultured Oscillospiraceae bacterium (assembly GCA_947626905.1). Taxonomy (GTDB): domain Bacteria; phylum Bacillota; class Clostridia; order Oscillospirales; family Oscillospiraceae; genus CAJOIG01. The sequence continues at coordinate 7,411 of CANQUE010000049.1, read as the reverse complement.
TCACCGACGCGCTGGAAAAGCTGCTCTCGCCGCTGAAAAAACTGCACGTGCCGGTATACGAGCTGAGCCTGATGATGTGCATCGCCCTGCGGTTCATCCCCACGCTCATCGAGGAAACGGACCGGATCATATCCGCCCAGAAGGCCCGGGGGGCCGATCTGGAAACCGGCACGCTGCCGGAGCGGGCCAAGGCCCTGCTGCCGCTGCTGATCCCCCTGTTCATCTCCTCCTTCCGCCGGGCGGACGAGCTGGCCCTGGCCATGGAGTGCCGCTGCTATAACGGCGGCCAGGGCCGGACCCGGATGAAGCAGCTGCACATGTCCGGCCGGGACGCCGTGGCCTTCGCCCTGGGCGGGCTGCTGGTGGCGGGCATCCTGATCCTGCGGAAGCTGGGGATATGAGAAACACGGGGACGGCGGCGCTGTACCCCCTAAGGAGCGTGAGCGCGTGAGAAATATCGCCATCCGGCTTTCCTATCTGGGCTCCGCCTATCACGGCTGGCAGACCCAGGCCGGGCTGCCCACGGTCCAGCAGACCCTGGAGCGGGCCGTGGAGAAGACCGTGGGACGCCGGACCCATGTGACCGGCTGCGGCCGCACCGACGCGGGAGTGCACGCGCTGCGCTACTGCGCCAATTTCCGCACAGACTGCTCCATCCCCGCGGACCGGATCCCTCTGGCGCTGAACAGCCGCCTGCCTGCGGACATCGCCGTTTCGGCCGCGGTGGACGCCCCGAAGGATTTCAACGCCATCGGCTCCTGCATCCAAAAAGAATACATCTACAAGATCCACAACAGCCGCATCCGGGACCCCTTTCTGGACAGCCGCGCCTGCTTCTGGCCCGCGCCGCTGGACGCGGCGGTGATGGACGCGGCGGCCGCCGCCTTCGTGGGCACCCACGACTTTGCCGCCGTGCGCAGCGTGGGCACCCAGACAAAGACCACCGTCCGCACCGTTCACTGGTGCCGGGCGGAGCGGGACGGGGACACCATCACCGTGTCCGTGTGCGCCAACGGGTTTTTATACAACATGGTCCGGGCCATCGTGGGCACGCTGGTATACGCCTCCGACGGCAAGATCGCCCCGGAGGAGATCCCCGCCCTGCTGGAACAGGGCGACCGGCGTCTGACGGGCCCCACCATGCCGCCCCAGGGGCTGTATATGCACCGGGTCTGGTACGGCGGCGACGTGGGCCGGATGATGGAAAACTGCGGTATAGACATTCCTTGACTGAATGTGCTAAAATAGATAGTTGCAAACGACACACTCTCCGGGGGGCAATCCATGGCCAGTAAGCACCTGAAAAAAGAGGATACCGCTCCCAAAGGCGCGCACCAGGCCCCGGAAGACGCCCCTCCCAAGGGCGCCCATCAGGCCCCGGAGGATGCCTCTCCCAAGGGCGCCCACCAGGCCCCGGAGGACGCGGCGTCCCCCGGGCCGGACAAAAAGAAAAAAGGCCGCTCCCGTTCCGCCCGGACGGATACCGCGGCCCGGAAGGGCCCGGCCCACGAAAAACCGGCCGCCCCGAAGAAGACCTCTTCCCCCAAGAAGAAGGCCGCTCCCGCGGCGGACGCGGCGAAAAAGGAGCCACCCGCCGGCGAGGCTCCGGCCAAGCCGCCCGCCGGCAAGAAAAAGGCGGTGACCTTCCGCCGGGACCGGACCCCGGTGGGAGAGGACTACGCCCAGCTCAGCCAGCGGGACGCGGTGAGCGCGCTGATCGCGCTGGTGGCCGCCGTGGTGCTCTTTGCCGCCACGCTGGTCATCTGGCTGTACCGGGACAGCTTCTCCCCGGACAAAATGATCCTCTCCGCCGATACCGCCGCCGTGGCCACGGACGAATACGTCTTCGACGCCGGCTCCGGCCAGGCTTTCGCCGCGGCGGGCAACGGCCTGGCGGTGGCCAACGCCTCGGGCTTGGAGCTGCTGGACGGCGACGGCACCCCCGTCACCAGCAAGCTGATGCAGATGGAAAATCCCGCCGCGGCGGGCTGCAGCGATTTCGCGGTGTTTTACGATCTGGGCGGCACCCGCCTGGCGGTGGCCTATTTTGACGGCACCGTCCAGGAGCTGGACGTGCCCGGGACCATCCTGTCGGCCACCGTATCCGAAAACGGCTACATCGCCCTCACCACCGAGAGCCGGGGCTATCGGGCCCTGGTGACGGTGTACGACCCCTCCCTGGAGGTGGTGTACGAGTGGTACTCCTCCTCTGCCTGGGTCATCAGCGGCGTCGTTTCCCCGGACGGCCGGCAGCTGGCCGTGCTCAGCTATACCGCCAGCGGCAGCGAGGTGCGGTTTTTCAGCCTGACCCAGGACCGGCAGCTGGCCGCCTTCTCCGTGGAGGACACCATTTTGCTGGACGTGCACTGGTTTTCATCCAACCGGCTGTGCTCTCTGTCCAGCGAGCAGGTATTCTTCTTTGACGCGGACGGCCAGTGGCAGAACACCTACTCCTTCGCCGGCCAGTATCTGGTGGGCTATTCCTTCGACGGGGCCAACTGCGTGGCCCTGGCCCTGAGCCCTTACCGGGCGGGCACCACCGCCACGCTGGTGAGCCTGGACCCGGCGGGGACCGTGCTGGGCACCGCCGACATGGCCAGCGGCATCGTGTGTCTGACCGCGTCGGATCTGGAGATCATGGTCCTGTCCGCCGACGGCGCCACGCTGTACAACAGCTCTCTCGTGGAAAAAGGCCGGCTCACCGGCCTGCCCGGCTTCAAATACGCCCTTCTCCGCGCCCGGGGCGAGGCGCTGCTCATCGCCTCCAACTACGCGGAGGTATACAAATTCTGATCCGCCCGTCCGCCATCCACTTCACGTTTTTTCAGAGGTAGCGTGCTATGACTGTCAATTCCATCATCAATCTCGTCCTGATAGCCATTCTGGTGATTTGCGCCTGGCAGGGATACAAAAAGGGCATCATCATGGGAATTATCCAGGTGCTGGTGATAATACTATCTCTATATGGCGCCCAGCTGCTGTCGGATACCTACTCTTATGAGGTCATCCCCGTGCTGCGGCCCTTCGTCAGCGGCTATATGGAGACCCAGGTGGAAGAGAACACTTATCAGGCCTTTGGCTACGTGGCGGACCCGCTGACGGGACAGTATGACGCGCCCTATTCCTCCACAGACCTGCTCCTGTCCCGGCCGGAAATGCGGGAAACGGTGATCTCGGATACCTATAAGAGCTTGGGGATATACGACGCCATGGCCCAGACGCTGACGGGGCGGACCATGGACTACATCCAGCAGAACAACGCCTCCGTATCCTCCGCGATCGTCACCGTCGCCTGCCAGTCCGTCACATGGTACGCCGGATTTTTGCTGGCGTTCATCATCCTGTTTGCTATTCTGACCGTGATCGTGAACCTGCCCAACCTGAGCTTCAAGATCCCCTATGTGGGCATCGTCAACGACATCGGCGGCGTGCTCATCGGCCTGTTCGTGGGCGCCCTGTTCTGCTCGGTGGTGGTATGGGTGTTCCAGTTCGCGGGGCTGGTCCTGCCGGAGCAGAGCCTGCGGGCCACGGGCCTGGCCGCCTACTTCCTGGATAAGAACCTGCTGGCCAACTACATATCCCTGTGATCCCATAAAGGAGAAAATATGCAACCTACTCTCTGCGCCCGCTGCCATAAGAATATGGCGGTCATATTTATCACGAAGATCGAAAACGGCCAGTCCCACAACGAGGGGCTGTGTCTTTCCTGCGCCCGGGAGCTGCATATCAAGCCTGTGGACGACATCATTTCCAAAATGGGCCTGTCCGACGAGGACCTGGAGAACCTGTCCGGAGAGATGACCAACGCTCTGGGCGGCGCGGAGGGCCTCGAGAGCCTGATGGGTATCGATCCCTCCGACGGCGACGACGATCAGGGCAAAACGGCCACCTTCCCCTTCCTCAACCGCCTGTTTGGCGGCGGCCAGAACCAGAACGGCGGTGGGGACAACGGCCCGTCCCCCGGACCCGGTCCCGGGTCCGCCGCCCCCGCGCCCGACCGCCGGGGCGGGAAGAAAAAGTTCCTGGAGAATTACTGCATCAGCCTGACCCAGCGGGCCCGGGAGGGCAAGCTGGACCGGATGATCGGCCGGGAGGAGGAGCTGGAGCGGGTGCTGCAGATCCTCAACCGCCGCCAGAAGAACAATCCCTGCCTCATCGGCGAGCCGGGCGTGGGCAAGACCGCCATCGCCGAGGGCCTTGCCCAGCGCATCGCCGCCGACAAGGTCCCCTATAAGCTGCGGGACAAGGAGGTCTATCTGCTGGATCTGACGGCCCTGGTGGCCGGGACCCAGTTCCGCGGCCAGTTCGAAAGCCGCATGAAGGGCCTCATCGACGAGGTCCGCCGGCAGGGGAACATCATCCTGGTCATCGACGAGGTCCACAATATCGTGGGCGCCGGGGACGCGGAGGGCAGCATGAACGCCGCCAACATCCTCAAGCCCGCCCTGAGCCGCGGCGAGATCCAGGTCATCGGCGCCACCACCTTCAACGAGTACCGCAAGTACATCGAAAAAGACGCCGCCCTGGAGCGCCGGTTCCAGCCCGTCACCGTGGCGGAGCCGGATCTGGCGGAGAGCGTGGAGATCCTCAAGGGCGTGCGCCGGTATTACGAGGACTTCCACGGCGTGGACATCTCCGACGAGATGTGCCGTCTGGCGGTGACCCTGTCCGAGCGGTACATCACCGACCGGTATCTGCCCGACAAGGCCATCGACCTGTTGGACGAGGCCTGCTCCGACGTGGATCTGAAAAACCAGGACACCGCCCACCGGCTGGAGCTGGAGAAGGAGACGGCGGACCTGGAGAAGGAGCGGGAGATGCTCCTCACCGCCGAAACGGATAATTTCGAGCGCCTGGCGGCCATCCGTTCCCGCCAGATGCAGATCTCCGACGAGCTCACCGCCCTGAAGGCCAAGGGCCGCCCGGCCCTCACCGCAGCCAACCTGGCCCGGATCATCGAACTGTGGACAAAGATCCCCGCCAGCAACATCACCGACGACGAATTCGACCGGCTGGCCAACCTGGACGTCCGGCTGAAACAGCATGTCATCGGCCAGGACCAGGCGGTGGACGCGGTCTGCGCCGCCATCAAGCGCAGCCGGGTGGGACTGCAGGCCAAGCGCAAGCCCTGCTCGTTCATCTTCGTGGGCAGCACCGGCATCGGCAAGACGGAGCTGGTGAAGCAGCTGGCCATGGATCTGTTCTCCGCGCCGGAGAGCCTGATCCGGCTGGACATGTCCGAGTTCATGGAGAAGTTCTCCGTTTCCCGGATCGTCGGCTCGCCTCCCGGCTATGTGGGCTATGACGAGGCCGGCCAGCTCACCGAGAAGATCCGCCGGCGGCCCTATTCCGTGGTGCTGTTCGACGAGATCGAAAAAGCCCATCCGGACGTGATGAACATCCTGCTGCAGATCCTGGACGACGGGCGCATCACCGACGCCCAGGGCCGGACGGTGAATTTTGAAAATACGGTCATCATCATGACCACCAACGCCGGCTCCGACCGGCAGGTGGGCGGCCTGGGCTTCGGCCAGTCCCTGGGGGACATGGGCCGGGAGAAGGCCATGAAGGCCCTGCGGGATTTCCTGCGCCCGGAGTTCATCAACCGGGTGGACGAGATCGTGTACTTCCAGCCCCTTTCCGAGCAGACCTTCCGGGGCATCGCCGCGCTGATCCTGGGAGAGCTCCGGGACGTGATGGAGGAGAAGAAGATCGCCTTCTCCTGGGACGACTCCGTGATCAGCTACCTGGTGGAGAAGAGCTATTCCGTCACCTACGGCGCCCGGAACCTGCGCCGTCAGATCCAGAAGGACATCGAGGACGCCATCGCCGCCGAGATCGTCGACAAGCGCCGGGGCCAGGTCCGGGCCATCTCCGTTTCCGCGGAGGGCGGGCAGGTGGTGATCGCCGCGGTGTGAGCCGCGGCAAAGGCTCCGCCCTTCTGCCGGACCCCACCTTCTCCGCGCCGGCGGGCGCGTATTTCCGTAAAGACGCGGGCCAGACCACTCTGGCCCGCCATTTCTGATTTGAGAGAGCGTACATATATGAAACAGAAAGATTTTTCCTCCCATCCCCTGCGCCTGTTCGCCAGCTATTACAAGCCCCATCTGCGGCTGTTCGGGCTGGATATGCTCTGCGCCCTGGCGGCCTGCGTGGCGGACCTGCTCTTCCCCTATGCCACCCGGTACACGCTGAACACCCTGCTGCCCCAGCGGCTGTTCGGGCTGTTCTTTGCCGTCATGGCCCTCCTGGCCGGGGCCTACATCGTCAAGGCGGTGTGCAAGTACGTCATCACCTATCTGGGCCACCTGATGGGCGTGCGGATCGAGGCGGATATGCGCACCGATATCCTCACCCACATCCAGACCCTCTCCTTTTCCTACTTTGACCACAACCGTACCGGCGTGATCATGAGCCGGATCACCAACGACCTGTTCTCTATCACGGAGCTTTCGCACCACGGGCCGGAGAATCTGATGACCAGCATGGTGACCATCCTGGGGGCCTTCGCCATCCTGTGCACCATCTGCTGGCCCCTGGCCCTCATCATCCTGGCGGTGATCCCCTTCTTCGTGGCCTTCACCATCCACTGGAACGGCCGGATGGACCAGGCCAGCGCCGAGGTGAAGCAGAACATGGCGGAGATCAACGCCTCCATCGAATCAGGCATCTCCGGCATCCGCACCGCCAAGGCCTTCGCCAACGAGGACGCCGAGGCCGGCAAATTCCGCTCCGCCAACGACCGGTTCAAAGACGCCAAGAAAAACTGGTACAAGGTCATGGGCATCTATCACTCCGGCATCGACTCCACCATGAGCCTGATGCAGGTGCTGACCATCACCGCCGGCGGGCTCTTCATCATGTGGGGAAAGATGGATTATGTAGACCTCATCACCTTTTCTCTGTACGTGTCCACCTTCGTCCGCCCCATCACCCAGCTGGCGGATTTCATCGAAACCTTCACCGACGGCATGACCGGCTTCAAACGCTTCCGCGAGGTGATGAACACCGGCGCGGAGATCCAGGACAAGCCGGACGCCAAGGATCTACAGGACGTAAAGGGCGACGTGGAATATAAAGACGTATCCTTCTCCTATTCCGACGGCGTACCGGTCCTGGACCACGTCAGCTTCACCCTCCCCCACGGAAAATGCCTGGCGGTGGTGGGCCCCTCCGGCGGCGGCAAGACAACGTTATGTCAACTTCTTCCCCGGTTCTACGACGTCTGCTCCGGCGCCGTCACCCTGGACGGGAACGACGTACGGGACGTGACCCAGCGGAGCCTGCACCGGGCCATCGGCATCATCCAGCAGGATGTGTTCGTCTTTGCCGATACCATCCGGGAGAACATCCGCTACGGCCGGCCGGACGCCACCGACGCGGAGATCGTGGCCGCCGCCGTCCGGGCGGA